>JQID01000052.1 GCA_000770645.1 Desulfosporosinus sp. Tol-M | reverse complement strand
AATCACTTACTCAACATAAGCTGCGCCAACATCGGCCAGCTTGACCATGTTGCCGTTGACGAAGTGCAGGTCGCCGCCTTCCTCGGCGGTCAGCAGATTCATATCCTCCAAGCTGCGCACGTCGTTGACCGACATAAAGCCGTTTTGAATGCCCGTTGAATAACCCTGCATACGGCTTTGATAGTCGCCTCGAAGCAGTCCGTCGAGGTTGAACTTGATAAAGATCGTCGCTTTTTCCGATGGTAAGATGAGCGCCTGCTGCAAAGACTGCTCCCATCTGACCACCCACGGGTCGAGCGTGTATTTGACGAACTCCAAGGATTGCTGCTCGATGTTGGAGAAGCTGCTTTTTTCAAGGTCGCCTACCATATGGGGCGGTACTCTGAAGATGCGTGCGATTTCGTTGATTTGGAACTTCCGCGTTTCAAGGAACTGTGCCTGTTCGGGCGGTATAGACATCTGATGAAACTTGAGTCCTTCCTCCAGAACCGCCACCTTGTGGGCGTTTGTACCTGAAAACTGCGTCTGCCACGACTCACGAAGCCTGTCGGGGTCTTTAACGACGCCGGGATGTTCCAGCACGCCGCCGGGGTTTGCGCCGTTGGCGAAAAACATGGCGCCGTAGTCCTCGGTGGCAATGGCAAGCCCCACGGCATTCTTTGCCATCGCAATCGGAGAATAGCCGATTAAGCCGTCGAAGCCTAAACCGGGGATATGCAGGACGCTCTCACGCCGCAGCTTCACCTGACCCTTGTCGCTTTGGTAGGTATAGGTCAACTCGCCGCTGTTGCTGCGGTCGACCGCCATTCGGTCGGGTAGGAGCGGATAGAGGGCGACAGGAAAACCTCGACCGTCCCTGATGATCTGTGCGTATGCGTTGCCCCACAGCAAAAGATGACTCATTAGCGTTTCTCTGAACACAAACGAAGTCATCTCCCGGTTTGGCTCGTCGTGGAGCAACCGGTAGAGGGGGTGAGACGGCTTTGTGGCTTTGCTTCCGTTTATGGTTCGTTCATAAACATGGAGAGGAAGTCCCGCCACCGATTCGGCAAGAATGCGAACACAGGCATAGACCGCCGAGGTCTGCATCGCCGTCCGCTCATTGACCGCCTTTCCGCTGGTTGTGCCGCCGAATAGAAAACTCCAGCCGCCACCAACACGATTTTTAGGCTTATCCCGTGAACGGAATACATTGAATATATTTTTCAAAAAACCACCTCCAAGGTCTTGACAACTGAAATCGGATGCTTTATTCTTAAGGTAACCGATTTCAGTTGCCTTAAGAAAGGAGAACTACCAATGAAAGCTACGTACCGTGATTTTCTCAACGAGAACCCAAAATGCGGTAAAGACCTCGTAACTAACACGAACGCTCAGGCAGTTTTCGACTTACTGTCTCGTGACCGGAATATTATCGCTATGATTGAAGCATCAGACGCAGGGAAACCTGCAATTTCACCTGTTGTACTCATAATCGAGGTTTTTTGTACCAGACACCCTTCGGAGAGCTTTAACCTCGCGAACGAACAACGTCGGACTGTCGTAGGGTGCATGATTAAGACAATTCTTTCGCGGTTCGGTTATGAACCTGTGCGTCCTGCAACAAGAACCCAAAAAGAATTATCAAGAACCATTGGAGCAAAATACTTCGTGAGCGGAAGTTGCTATACATATGAACCTCTTGCTCCGGCTTCAATGAGAATAGTTCGTACTGTCAGCGTTGAACCCGCAATATTTAGCCTCGTTAGGGAGTTGCAATGCCCCTATTGCAAGTCAACAAACGCTGTTGACCTACAGGATGAATACTCCTCGTTTCCCGAAACGCGTTCTGAAGAAGCACGCCATCTTGAAATTGACTTCTATAGAGACTGCGCTGCGTGTGATGAGCGATTTAGAGTCTCTGGATATATTATTGAGTGTCCACCGGGGGAGATAGAACGCGAGGAGATTAAACTCCTCCCGGTGAAAGGTTAGTCGCAAAAATCAACCATATTATAGGAGGTGAATAATCAATGGCAGAAATTATCAATGGACCTACAATGGCAGCAATTATCAACGGACCCAACGGCAAATATGTTCTTGCCACTATTAATTTTCTGGGTTTTAGCACAATCTTGTTGTGTGCATTTAGTATGCAACACGGCTACTCGCCCTCCATATCCTACAGAAATGCGCAGCTTTTGTTTTCCAAGGTTAATGCCGTTGTCATATAAACAACAACCCCCTATCGTCATAGATACTGCCGTCGATACCGCCACCGAGGGTTGCCCTTGCAAGCCCCATAATCAGAGCGACCACGCCGTCTATTTTTTCGGTTGATTTCTTTTTGTTGGGCTTGATATTGCCCGCCGCATCTTGGTCGACGATGACATTACCCATATTCCAGTCAAGAACGGGGTGCTTGCCGTGGCGAATTTTACCTTCCATCACGAATTGGTAGAAGTCCTTTGAAGTCGGGGACATGGATATGAAGCCCTGCCCAAAGGGGAATACCGTGAATCCATGTTCCGCACCCAGTTCCTCAAGGTCGCGGCGAATCTTCTCCGCACCGTAGCGGTCATAGGCGATTTCCCGAATCTTGAACCGTTCCGACAGCTTGCCGATGAATGCCACAATATAGTCGTAGTCCACAACATTGCCCTCGGTGGTGTTGAACACGCCAGCCTTTTTCCACACGGCGTAAGGGACGTGATCTCGTCTTGTTCGCAGGTCGATAACATCTTCCGGCAGCCAGTAAAAAGGCATCACCGTGTACTTGGTATCGCCTCCAATCGGTGGGAATACCATCACCAGAGCCGTAAGGTCGCCCGTACTGGAAAGGTCGAGACCGCAATAGCAATCCCGACCCTCGTATTCGTCAAAGTCTATGTCCTCGCCGCAGGCGTCCCATTTATCCATAGGCATCCAGCGAATATCGGCGTTGCACCATTCATTTAAGCGAAACTGTCGGAAGTGCATCTCCTCGGCGGGGTTCTGCTTTGCCTGTTCGTAGGCGGCTTGCACCGTTTCAAAGGGAATCGTCACGCCGATGGAGGGGTTGACCCGCCGCCAGACGGCTTCGTCGTTCCAATCATCGTCCTCTTCAATGCCGAATACGGCAGGATAGAAGGAAGGGTCTATCTTAGAGCCATCCAGTACCGCCTTTGCCTTTTGGTGGATTTCGTAGCAGATGCTCGTTTTGTCCCTGCCCGCCGTGGTGATGAGGAAGTAGAGGGGTTGCCGTCTGGCATCGCCTGTGTACTTGGTCATCGTATCGAACAGTTCTCTGGTCTGCTGGGCGAAGAGTTCATCAAAGATAAGCCCTGACACATTGAATCCTTGTTTGGATTTCGTTTCCGAGGACAATACCCTGTAGAAGCTGTTGTTGTGCGGAAATATTATCCGCTTGGTAGATGGCACGAGTTTTGATAGCTTTGCCAAATCACCGCATTGCTCGACCATTGCTTTGGCGGTGTTGAAAACAATACTTGCCTGATTGATGTCAGCGGCGCAGGAGTAGACCTCCGCACCAGCTTCGCCATCAGCGAACAGGAGGTAGAGGGCGATTGCAGCTGCCAGTTCGGACTTGCCGTTCTTCTTGCCGACCTCGACATACGCCGTGCGGAACTGCCGATAGCCGTCTTCGCCGACGATGCCGAAAATGTCACGGACAATCTGTTCCTGCCACGGCATCAGACGGAACGGCTTCCCATACCATTCGCCGGTGGTGTGCTTGAGCATGGATATGAAACTAACAGCAAAGTCCGCCCGCCGCGCTTCGTATCGGCTGGTTGGTAGCATAAGCGGTGTGGGTTTGTATTTGAATTCGGGCATCGCCATCCTCCTTTCGCACAAAATAAAAAGACCTCCGAAGAAGTCCTCAAAATCTATCTGGACGAGAGACAGCCCCTTGCGGGGTGTCCTCGGCTGCATTCGTGGTTAAGCCTTAGTTGTACTTACTGAGGATCATGGCGTAGACCGCCTTGACTTCGTTGCCCGGTTCGATATCCCAGCCCCTGTCATAGTTGCAGAGGTCGCGGGTCTCGCCGACCTTGCGGATGGTCAGTTTGCTGACTTTGCCGCCATCGATACCGAACTGGGAGCCTTCTTCAAAATGCTTGACCCAGTATTTGTATTTGTCGCCCGTCATCGGGCAGGTGATAATACCTTCACTCCACATTTTTATGTCCTCCTTACGGCTTTTCGGTCAGCCAACCATCTTTCAAAATGTAGCGGTGTTCAAATCCGCTCGCATCCTTGGCAATAATCCGCAGTTCGCCGTTTTCAAAGGCGTTGTAAGCCTTTACAAAGGTGTATCCCTCGCCAAGCTGTGCTTTGACCATTTCGCGGTAATCGTTCATCAGTTTACCTCCTTGAAAAAAGTGTTGTGTGCCTTGCGGCATACACATATTCGCTCTAATGCGCTGTAATAGCAAGTCATTTGGGCAATATAAAGCACACAATCTTTCGGGGCTGTACCGCCGCCATATTTGTGTGTTTTATTCCACGCTGTCGAGTTCGCCCGTGAGTATCAGGACGGAGTAGCTTTTGGTGTCCATAAAGATAAAGTCTGCTAACTCATCAAAACCCATCTCAATCGCTATCTCGAATGCCACCTTCGTGTCAAACATATTCGTGCGTCCTGTAGCCGCCACTTTTCGGCATTGCTCTTTAATGACCTCGGCTTTGGTCAGTTTGCGGATGATGTCCTCGCCGTAAACCGCGCCCAAACAGCTGCTGTTGCTCCAGTCCGCGAAAACCGTTCCTGTATCGTCGACGCTTGTGACGACTCCGGTTGTGCCTTCGGGCATATTTGTGAATGGGTCAGCCATCGAGACGATAGCTACTCTTGTACCTATAGGATACATTTTGCGTATCCGCTCGACTTCCTCCCGCGAGGGAAAGTTATTCTTGCTCATCGCTGTTACCTCCGTCTTTGCTTGTTTTGGTCTTCCAGCTCGTGTTGCCCGAAAGCCCGCCGCCGTTAAGCAGTATTTTCCGCGCCGACTTGTACTCGTTGCCGATGAAGCCGAGGGAGAGCAGGAAGCACCTAAATGCGTATCGGCTCGAACCCTCGAGGGGCTTTTCTTTTGCCGTGACACGCTTCTTTTCAAGTGCTGTCTTGCAGAGCAAGCTGACCAGCGTAGCGTAGGCTTCCGTGTGTTCCGCATCAATCGTTCCTCTAAACCAAGGGAACTGGAGTGTGTCTGCAGTCTGCTTAATCGGAAGGGCATCTGTGCCAAGTGCTGCCTTGAGTAGCGGGGCTTTGGCGTTTACCAGTTTGGCAAGGTTGTCGAGTTTCTCAGGAGTGAAGCCCGTGAGCGGCATTTCGATGACAAGTTCATCTGCTTCGGGAACGTCACTTACCTGCATACCGTTCTCGCCTTGGAAGTCCTCTCGGCGGGTACGCCCAAGGCCAAGTTCCTCGCGTCCATCCAGTTGTAAATCCTCGAAGGCAAGCACCTCATCCAGCTGCCTTTGCATAGTTTCGGTAATGGGTGCGTCGGGGTTTGCATACTGTCCGGGGTGGTGCTGGTCAATGTCGAGGCAAGCATCAACCGCACCCTGCCCGCCCAGTCCGCTCTCGTAGGTGTCAGGTTCGTCATAGTGGCGGTTGTCGCCGTCAGCATCGAATCCCGCTTGGTGAAGCGCGTCCTCCAAATCGAGGTTGTCGGGTCCTGTGACCGTGCCGGTCTTGTCAACGTGGTAGCCACCCACCTCGTAGGCGAATGTCGGTGCTCCGAGGTACTTGGTCGGGGCGTTCAGCGCGGTGCTAATCGCTCCGACAAGGCTCTTGCGTTCCTGACCCGTTGCATTGTAGTTGAGTTTCATGGTTAAATCCTCCGTTTTCCTTGATTTTGCGGGGTTTTTCGTCCCCCGCGCATTACATATATCACTCTAAACGCGTTTAATAGCAAGCGTTTACGTGATAATAAATGTACCGAATATCAAGGGAAAACAGCCTCTTATCATTGTGTGTATGACACAATCCCACTGAGTACAAAAACCACGCAGGGTAGAGTGGGTTTCTTATTCACAGACAGTCGCCTCCTTAATCCACAGCACCTCGCGCCGCCACATGCCAAGTTCGGCACGGGCATCCTTTTCAACACGTCGCCAGTCTTTCAGATGCTCGTTGTAAAGCGGGCTGTCATAACCAGACAGCACCACCGACCCACTGTGTGCGGCAAGTTTGTCGAGCAAGCGGGCGTGGTAGCCGTCGTCGCACTCATAGGCATAGATGCTCTTGCTTCTGGTGTCCGCCATATACGGCGGGTCGGCGTATATCAGGCAGTTCGTCGAGTTGTAACGGTCGATGAGCGAAAGAGCATCCGTATTCTCAATCTGAACGCCGAGGAGTCTGTCAGCTACCGCCTGAATCCGTTCCGGCAGCTTGCGCCAGATGTCCGGCTCTTTCGGGCTTTTGCCGGTGGTGCGGTTTCGCCATCCGCTACGCTGACCGGTACGAGTGCCGAAGGCTTGCCAGCAGCGGACGAGGAAAACCCGCGCCCGCTCCACGTCAGCTGGACTATCACATTTGTAGGAATTGTAGTATTCGTCACGTGCCCAAGGCGTGAGTGAAACGGCTTCGCATAGATCTTCAGTGCGCTCGCGGATAACCTTGAAGAGATTCACCACTTCGCCGTCGAGGTCATTTATCGTTTCGGTGTGGCATGGCTCTTTGCCAAAAAACACCGCGCCACTCCCGAAGAACGGTTCAAGGTAGACTTCGTGCGTCGGTAGATTGTCACATATCCATTTCGACAAGACCCACTTGGCACCGGGGTATCTGAGTACGCTCTGTATCATTTTCCCGCAACCTCCTTCACAAGGTCGGCGTATCGGAGCATCTCGCCGTTTCGCTCGCAGGTGATGTCCTCGCCACCGTTTTGCTTGTACTCGGCGTAGCGGCGCAGGATGACGCTTGCGTACTTCTCGTCAAGTTCGAGCATGAAGCAAGTGCGGTCAAGCTGATCGCAGGCAATGAGCGTCGAGCCGGAGCCGCCGAAGGTGTCCAACACGATGGCGTTTGCCTGACTGCTGTTGGCAATCGGGTATGCCAGAAGGTCAAGGGGCTTGCTTGTGGGATGGTCGGCATTCTTCTTAGGCTTATCAAAGTTCCAGATGGTGGTCTGCTTGCGGTCGGAATACCACTTGTGTTTGGAGGTATTCTTAAAGGCGTACAGCACCGGCTCGTGCATTTGCTGGTAATCACCACGACCAAGCACGAGGGCGTTCTTGACCCAGATGCAAGTCGTGGAATAATGAAAACCCGCGTCCACGCAGGCACGGAAGAAATTCACCTTCTCCGAATCCGAGTGGAAGCAGTAAAAAGCCCCGCCATCGGCGAGGTTTTCATAAAGATTCTTAAATGCCGACAGCAAAAAGATGTAGAACTGTTCTGCTTTCATGCTATCGTTCTTGATTTTTAGTCCGCTCACAGATTCAAAGCTGACGTTGTAAGGAGGATCGGTCAGGACAAGATTGGCTTTGCGACCATCCATCAGCTTTTTAACAGTCTCCGATACCGTGGCATCGCCACAAATGAGCCGGTGCCGCCCCAGTGTCCAAACATCCCCTGGCAAAACAAAAGCCGCCTGTTCAAGGGCGGCCGTAAGGTCAAAGTCGTCGTCCGCTACGTCCCCGTCGGAGTCGGCGAAGAGCTTTTCTATCTCGTCGGCGTCAAATCCCGTAATTTCGAGGTCAAAGCCGAGTTCCTTGAGGTCGGCAAATTCCAGAGCCAGCAATTCCTCGTCCCAACCAGCACGCAGAGCCAGACGGTTGTCGGCGAGGATATAGGCTTTCTTTTGCGCCTCGGTCAAATGCTCCACGAACACGCAAGGGATTTCGGTCAGGCCTTCTTCTCGTGCCGCCATGATCCTTCCGTGTCCTGCGATGATATTCAGGTCTTTATCCACAATAACCGGATTGACAAACCCGAATTCACGAAGGGAGGCGCGAAGTTGTAAAATCTGCTCCTTGCTATGCGTCCTCGCATTGCGGGCATACGGCACGAGCCGGTCAATATTTACTTTTTCAAATCGTTCTGTCGATTTCATATTCTAAAACCCCCTGTTCGTGAGCAGTTCGAGAAAAGCGTTCTTTTCTTCGCCCTGAGTGCTGCTGTGCCGATTTATGATTTGCATGATCAGGTTAAAGTCGCCCTGCATCGCCTTGTAGTACTGAGCGCCTGCCGTGACATAAGGCGAGAGCTTCAGTTCCTTGGTCATTCGTCCGATTTTACGGTTCATGGCTTCACATGCGAGGAAGCCCTGCCTGTTCAGCACATAGTCCGTAATTGTCTGTGGCGCGACATAACCGTCGCAACCTCGAGCCGAGATATATTCCTCGATTTCATTTCGCAGCACATCCGCCGCCGGCACTTCCTTTTCGCATTCCTTCATCGCCATAGAGAAGTAGTCCGCCATCACGTTTTTGGAATTTATCTTTTTAGGCTTGGGCTGACTTGCAACATTCGTGTTGGCAGGTTTGCCTTCAAGCTTCTTATCGATTGGGTTCTTCCGAGGGCGACCTGCCCCCGGACGATAGCCTCCGCTGGGCATGAGCGTCACCTCGCTTTTGATTTTTGATTTTGATTTCCGTTTTGATTTTTTGATTTTTGATTTATGAAAAATTCATACGAAAGGCCGAGCGCGCTGCCCTGCCTGAAAGCGGTAGAGGCACTGACCGCCCCTCCGTCTGACACTAAAAGTAGTCGCCTTGCCCGGCGTGGAGTCTGCTGTGGCACTCTGAACAGAGGGCTTGTAGGTTTGCCCAGTCGTTCGTGCCGCCGTCCGTCAGCTTACGCTTGTGGTGTACAAGTTCGGCGGGCGTGAGCATTCCATCGGCCTTGCATATCTCACACAAGGGATTCGCCGACAGGAACGCCGTGCGTATCCTGTTCCACGACCGTCCGTAGCGCTTGTTGCTCTCGGGGTCGCGGTCAAAATGGTTGTAGCGTTTGGCTTCCTGTTTTGCGTGTTCCTTGCAGTACCTACCCGTGGTCAGTTTGGCGCAGCCGGGATGGGCGCAGGGTTTCTTTGCTTTGTATGGCATCGTCGTAGCCTCCAAAAGAAAAGCCCTCACGGATTCGGTACCGTGAAGGCTCTCGTTTATTTTCTGCCATTATAACTATAACAGAAGACAAGGGTGGCATTCTATGACATTTAGTGACATGACCGTCTGATGACATCTACCTCATTGAGTGCCCTGCTGTGTAAGCGGTGGACGTGCCGCAAATCGTAGTAGAGTTCCACGGCAATTTGTTCCCATGTTTTGAAACAAAGATAGCGCAGTTCCAGAAGTGTTTGAAGTTCAGGGTGTTCCACACACTTAATGATGGTCACGACCTCATGCTTCAGATCGAGGAGGGCTTGCAGGTCAGCTTTTATTTCCGATTCCAAATCAATCATCTTGCAGATGACATCTTCCATTCGGTGGAAATTCCGCGTCCCACTCGGTGGCACATCGGAGAAGGTTGCGCTTGCTTTTTCAGCAAGGTCTCGCAGGGACTGCACCTGCTCAATTTTACTGTTGATGCGTTGATCTATTCGGTAGGCTTGCGATAAGTAGTCTTTAGCGGATATATTTGAAACCGTCATTGGGATTTACCTCCATACGTTCGAGAATTACACTGACCTCCTCGACGCTTGTAACTTTGAAGGCTTCGCCCTTTGCCGCTTTAATCTTCGATATCATTGATTCTTGTAACTTAGTCAGCTTGCCCGTTTCTGTTTTCACCTCAAACGCTACAAAACGTCCTTGGAAGCAACAGATAATATCGGGAATGCCGGCCGTCCCGTACATTCCGCCATGCGTCTTCCACGCAAAGCAGTCGGGGACGGTCTTTAAGAACCGCATTATCGCGGTAACGATGTCTTTTTCGAGCATTATGAACCTCTCTTTTGACGGCTTGACGGATTTGACGAGTACATATATTTATCTTTTATATATACCGATTTTCACAACATCTACTTAAACTTGCCTATGTGGAATTGCTTAATGTGAAGAAAATCAGAAAGCCGTCAATTCCGTAATTCCGTCAAACATCATTGTCCAGACGGATGCCTTTCCACGTCCTGCGCTTGCCGACTTTATCCACACTGCGGCGCAGGTCGGGGTGCGCCATTTCTATGTCTTTGTTAAATGTCTTCTGCGATACCGGTGACAAACCGGCGTTGCGGCAGTATTCGCGGTACTTCTCAAAAATTTCGCTACGCTCGACTTCCGCATCAGGGGCAAGTTTACAGTAATCTTCAACAAACGAGAGGACGCTGTTACTGTCGACACGGTACCTCTGAAGTTCCGCCTTTGTGTTTGGCGTTTCACTGAACCTGAAATCTTGGGCGATGAGTCTCTTCAAACCCTCGACTGCAAACATAAAAATTCCATCCGATTCAGCAGCAAACTTGTCGAGCAGACCGGGGTCGCGCCGTTCTTGCGGCACGGGCTTTGCAAAGCGGATGATGATGAGCCGGCGATAAAAACCCTCGGACTTGTCGCCGTAGTTTCGTGGTATCATGTTGCAGGAGAACAGGAGTCTTGCGTAAGGCTGAAAGCTGAACGGATCTTTGTTCTTGCGCTCGGCGGTCAGGAAGTCCTCGCCGACTAACGCCTTGAAGATGCCGTTGTCATCGATGTTCTTTGTGGGCAGGTCGGCAAAGATATTCGCCAGTTTGCCAAACAACTCAGCCGTCTTGAAACGCTCATTCAGCGACTGCCACGGGATGTTGCTCACGTTCTCCTGACCCAGAAGCAGTTCATTTAAAGTCAGGAGAAGTTTGGACTTGCCCGCGCCGGGTTCACCGACGATGACGAATGACTTCTGTGCCTTGTTTACGGGTATGAGGAAGTAGCCCATCATCTCTTGCACAAGCGGGATATCACCCTCGTCCAACGCCTCGGAGAGAAATTGCTTAAAGCGCGGGCATTCGGCGTTCGGGGTATAATTGACGTTGAGTTGCACCGTCGAGTAAAAGTCCGGCGTGTGAGGCAGGAATTCCTCGGTCAGCACATTGTAAAGGCCGTTTCGGACATTGATGATGTAGGGATTAGCATTCAGTTCCCTTAGATGCTTTATAATCAGCATTCGCCACTGACCATCTGCATCGGTGATATTTGAGAGGGTCGTATATCTCGCAATCAGATGCTTTCGAGTTGCAGCTTTCGCGGCAAGGTCAGAAATAGCCGAGTACACACCTTTGTTGTAGGCGTAATACTGCTCGGCGGAATAGAAGATTTTTTCTTCTTTCGCCATATGCTCCGCCAACACGCCGGGCAGGAAGCGTATGCCGCCTTTTTCGGTAAATTCGTACCAATCAGGCAAGTCTGCACCCTCAGTTTCTCGCTTGGTCTCCTTGTTATCGCGGTACGCCCTAAAGAGTTCTTTTTGCAGGGTAATAAGAGGGCGGATGATGCCCGCTTTGAAGTTGAAACACTCCCGCAGTTCTGTTTCAACAAATGCCGCCGCAAGTGCAGAGTCCACATTGTAAAGATACTCCTTAACGAAGTCACGGGCAGTCTCCATATCATCGGCGGCGTTGCCCTTGACATCTACCTTTGCGAGGAAGATTCGAAGCGTGTCGGCATCCGGTGGCAGATAACACAGAGCAGCGGGTGCTTTGCAGCCACACTCGGAAAGTCGTGGGCACTTAAACCCACACTCTGCAATCTTGGTGCAAGTCATCGGTTTTGTGCCGGAGTCAAGGAAGTGACGGATTTTATCCTCGGTCTCGACACGGCTGTATTTCGGGTACGCCCTTGAAAGGGTATGAATAACCCTGTTGCCACCATCAAAAACGGCAAGGTTCGTAATCATTGCGTACCAGAGGTTTTCGGGCAGTGCTGCGGCGTTTTCTTTGCAATTCTTGATGAAATCGCACCGTGAACCGACAAGTGTCAGCCCTTTTCGTGTGGCTTTCGGAGCGGGAGCAGCAACCGAGGATTCCTCGACAGATATTTTCGGCAGAACGGCATCCAACTGCGCCTTTGAGTACCGCAGTTCCGGTGCGAACTTGATGCACTCCACCATGACGGGGTTGCCCTTGCAATGATTGAAACCTGGCAAACGCAGAACACGGCTCTCATTGACGCAGGAGGTGTCACCGTCAAACTGCGTGATAAGGCGACGTTGGTAGGCACGAAACTCCGGCACGGACACATCGGTCGTGAGCCAGTATGCATGGACGGATTTCGCGGTCTTTACCATCAGGGATGGCGGGAGAGGAAAATTCTCCAGTTTTGCGATCTGTTCGTCAATTGAAAGGTTATCGTTCTCGACAAACACGGCATTGATGCGGGATATTTCCTCGTCGGTATTCCCACCAAAGTTAACCACAAAGAAGATACCCCGTCCTTGGACATTATGGTTTTGGAGCGTTTCTGTAAGCGCGGAGATTTTTCCGAATTCACGCTCAAGTTTTAATCCCTTGAATGTGCTGCCTTTCTTGTCGTCGAAGACACGCAGATGTACAGTTTCACCGCTTTCAAAGAACGGGCTTAGGAATTGCTCGTATGTTATTTTCACTGCGTACCCTCCTCGCAGTCGGATTTGTAGAACTTAATGGGAATACCCCTGCGTCTGGCGCGTTCGAGTTCTGCCGCCATGCCCGCCGAAATCCTGCTGCCAAACGACCAAACTGCCTCGCAGCGATCGAGCAGAATCATCCCGAAGCGAAGTCCCAACTTGCGGTCTTCGGGGTTGTCGTCGTCCAAGAACTGTGGAAACAACAAGTGCGGTGCGATAGGTATTACACCTTGTCGGACAGCAAAGACACAATAACGGCGGGCATCTTGAATGTTGCTGTCAATATCACCCGCGAAGGGCGAGCAGATATAAACAAGCGGGCGATAGGGATTATTTTTGAGGTGCTCCTCCTTCTGAATTTGCTTTAAAGCCTCATAGACTGTTGGGTCGCTGTAACCTTCACTATTTTTATGCGGATTAGTCGAATTCACGGGACACCTCCGATTCATATTTGAGCTTGGTAGCAAGACCTCCGCGGATATGACGCACCGATTTGTTGTAGTCCAGCACCTCTTTTACTTGGAGAAATAGCGTGTGGTTATGTTTTTTCAGAACGCTGGTGACATCTTTAAAAATTGTTGATTTACTGTATCCAAACACTGGCGCCGCTTCACGCACGGTTGCTTTGTTTTCTATGATGTACTGTGCCACCGCGACACATCTGTCGTCGGCAGCGATATTGTAATGTTGATGGGTCATAACACTTTTACCTCCAGTTCTTTCATTTCGCCGAACTTTGCTCCTGCAGAAGCATCTGCGACAACGGGAATGTCGAATTCAGTAAACGGTTGTGCTTCCATACATTGCTTAATAAACGCCGTCGCTTCGTCGACCTTGCTTTCCGGCAGTTCAAACACCAACTCGTCGTGAATTTGTAGCAGCGGCAGCAACCATGGGCGTTCAGGTAACCCTTTCAAAATACGCCCCAGGGCCAGCTTCAAAATATCCGCCGCTGTCCCCTGAATTGGCGTGTTAAGGGCGCACCGCTCCGCAAAAGACTGCTTACCCCAATCCTGCGATGTAATGTCGGGTAAATACCGGCGGCGACCGAGTGAGGTTTCCGTGTATCTTGCAGACTTTGCCTCGAGTTTTGTCGTTTCTTGCCATGCATTCAACTTCGGGTATCCTGCTTTTAGGTTAGATATAATTTGTTCGCAGTCTTCCAGAGACTTTCCCACACCTGCCTTGAACTTGAGTGTCCGTTGAAGCCCTCTCGGAAACAGTCCGTAGAATGTACCGAAGTTGACGTTCTTTGCGATAGTACGATGCTCTTTATCGTGCTTACCCGCACCGAAGATGACGGTGGCGGTTTGGTCATGGATGTCACCGCCGATGCGGTATGTATCCATCATTTTTTCGTCACGGCAGTAGAACGCTCCAACACGCAGTTCTATTTGAGAGAAGTCAAGCGACAACAGAACTTTACCCTCCGGCGCAATGAAGAAGTTTCGCACCCCGACGTCATCCGCTCCCGCTCTGGGCATATTTTGGAGATTTGGCCTGCGGGCTGCGAAGCGACCGGTTTCTGTGGCGAGAGGCATCAGGTCGGCGTGGATGCGTCCAGTAGCGGGGTTTATGTGTTTTCCATACCCGTCAATGTAAGTGGACTGAATCTTTCCCCAACGGCGGTATTCCTGTACATATTTGAACAGAGGCACAAGGTCGGGGCGGTTCTGTCCGCACCACTCGGCAAGAAGCACCAGCGTCTCGTCGTCCGCTGCCTCCTGATATTTGGCGGTGGTTTTTAAGACCGGCAGACCCAAATCCTCAAACAAGTATTTTTTGAATGCTGCAGTGCTGGCATTCTCGCCGATGTTCACATCGCCGATAATAAAAGCAATCTCATCACGGACACGCTGGCGTTCCGCTTCGCATCGTTCGCCCTGCGTCCTCATCTGCTCCGCATCCGCAAGCAAGCCGTTGTATTTCATAAGCCCACAGTAGACAGCGGTCGGTGATTCCATCCGCTCGGTGATAATGCGATGGTTCGGAAGCCATTTGTCAAACCAACCATTGAGCAGATGATAAAGCCGCAACGTATAGTCGGCATCGGAGCAGGCGTAATCAACGGCCTTTACATCGGCGGGGTTGAGTTCGTCAAAGTGCTGTCCTACCGTAACAGCAGAGAATGTCGGCATCTCAGCATCGAAGAGTTCTGCCGCAAGCGTCTTCAAACCACTGTCGGCAAGAGAGCGGAACTCGTGCCTGCCTTTGAGCGTAAGCTGTGCCGCGGAGATGGTGTCGTAAACCGGTTCTTGTATCACAATCCCCCCGGCATATAGGAATGCACTTTCAAATGCGAGGTTGTGCGCCACTTTGATAATGTCGCGATTTCCGAACAGGTTCGCAGCGAGCCAGTCCCAAATCTCCGAAAGCGGAGCGGCGTTTTTGCCGACCTTATGGGCAATCGGGACATAGATAGCGTCGCCCTCGGATTTGGAAAAGCTGATACCGACAATATGCGCCCTGTGCGGGTCGAGTGCCGCTTTGTCGTCATTGCGGTACTGCTCGTTCGGTGCGGTTTCAAAGTCAAAAGCTACGATTCGGGCTTGGGAGAGGTACTTGCGTACCCCTCCCGCCGTCAAGACGGTTTTATACATTGGCGTTCCTCCCAAGAGGCTCGATGACCTCGCCTGTTTCCGCATCAACTGAAAAATCAACAGTCGAAGCACCCTCTGCGTCAAATGCCACTCTGCGGCTATACGCTTTAACCTGTTCCGTCAGAGCATCAATCAGCTTTTGCTCCTGTGGCGTGAGAATGCGGTCGATGATGAACTGCGCCTGCGAGTAGACCACTCCGCCTTGATTGGTCGCCTTTTTGAGCGAAAAGCGAGTGACCACGCTGTTGGACTTTTTACCCTTTGATAGCAAACGTTTGATGTATTTGGTGAACTCCTTTAAACTACCTGTCGGAAGTGAAAGCAGGAGCGGGAAAACCTCGCCTTCGCGGAGGACATAAATGCGTCTACGGTTCTTGCAGGCTTTACCTTTGCCTTCATCGGCGGTGCCGTATTGGTTCAAAGGGCATTTCTTGCATTCACCGCTGGGGTCGCCCTCTCCATAGACGCCGTCAAAGCTACCGCAGTCGGGCGGGTTGCTGCCGCCTGTGTACTTGGTCTTGTAGAAAGCGTTGAGGGTGTGGTGATGGAGGATAACTGCCGAAAATTCCTTGACGGTATCCGTGTCGTCGTTCTCGCCGGGTACTTCAAATACGGTGCTTCCCGCCGAGGGAATCTTGATTCTCTCGAAGGAAAGGTCAAGCCCCTCCAGTTCGTCAGCCATCATGCCTCCGAAGTCGGTGTTGGCAAGGGTTAGGAATCCTGTGTTCTGCGCCTTAGCCAGCGCGGTTACTTTGTTATTAGCCATTGTGATAATCTCCTTTATATTCAGCGTTTTGTTGATTTGCGGACGGACACAGTCGTCTTATCAAAGACATTGATTAGCCCTTCGAGCCAGTTTGGTAGCGCGTCGCCGTTGCCCTCAATCTGCTCCTTGACAAAGGATGAGAGGGAGTTGGCATTGACGGTCTCGTAAACAAGGTCTCCGAAGCCGTTGTCTTTCAGGGCAGAGAAGAGTTCATCTTTGACCCCTGCCGCCGCAGATGCGCGGGTCTTGGTGGTCAGGCAGAACATCGTGCCGGCGCGGGTGAAGTTTTGGGTCTCGGTCTCCGCCATTAGTTCCGAAAGCCGATAATCGATTTCGTCGATTCTGTCGTTCACTTCCTTGACCCGTGACTCCAAATCGCGTTTAAGGTCTCGCAAGGATTTCAGTTCGTCTGCGAGTTCGAACATCTTATCTTGGTTCATGATGCGTATTCCTTCCTTATTGGTAGGGGTTGCGTCCGCTGCGGTAATCGTCTACAAGCATTCGGGCGAGGTCTGCCTTGCTCTGCAGGGCTTTCAGCACCTTTTCGTCAACCGTGCCTTTGGCGGCAAGATAGATGTAAGTACAGTTCTTACGCTGACCGACGCGGTGGATTCGGGCCTTTGCCTGCTCAAAGTTCGCCATGTTGTAATCCAGCGAGTAGAAAACCATTGTGCTGGCGGCCGTGAGCGTGATTCCAAGTCCTGCCGTCGCAATCTGACCGACGAAAACCTGAACATCGGGGTCATTCTGGAATCGGGCAACCTGCTCTTCACGGTCTTTTACGCCGCCCATAATGCAGGAGTAACCGATTCCGAGTTTGCCGAGTATGGCGCAGATGGCTTTTATCTCAGGTATGAACCTTGCGATAACCACCAGTTTCTTGCCTTCCTGCTGTGCTGTGTCAATGATGTCAGACAGGGCGTTCAACTTTGCACGGCTGATGTTCTGCGGTGTGCCGCCGTCATCGTCCCCGATGAACCCGCCCGTAAGCTGCGATAGCCGGAGCAGACGGGTGAGAATATTGGTGGCGGTGATTTCTTTGTCGCCAAGTTCCGCGTAGCTTTCCTTGACGAGGTCTCGATAGACCTTTGCTGCCGAGGATTCCAGTTCCACGGAGCGAATAACATCAATCGTTTCCGGTAGGTCGAGGCACTCGGATTTGGTGGCACGGAATGCGATACTGTGCAGTTTCGCCGTCAGTTCTGGTTCCATTGACCGCTTAAGCATAGGCGTGTGATTGCCGTACCCGACCATATCGAAGTAGCGGTTCCTGAACGAGTAAAAGCTGTTCCCGAAGATGGTGGGATTCAGGTACTTGTATTGGCTGAATACATCGATGGCTTTGTTCGTGATAATCGTCCCTGTCAGTAACAACCGGTACTTGGCTCCCATTCCGAGCCGGTGCATCGCTTTGGATGCCGAAATGTTATGGGTCTTAATCTTGTGCCCCTCGTCAGCGATGATTAGGTCGGGTTTCCATGCGGCGATTTCCTTTTCGAGTCGCCATGCGGATTCATAGTTCACGACTGCAACTTGAAGTCCCGCCCCATTCAGGCCACCCAGCGTTTCCGATTTCTTTGAACCGGTGCCGCTTAGGACGGCGAGATTGTAGTCAAAGTCAGCGAACTTCTCAAATTCCTCCTGCCAGACCCCAAGGATGGACAACGGGGCTACGACAAGCACTCTGCGGACTCTACCGTCCAGATACAACCGCCCAGTTATGGCGACGGAAGTTATTGTTTTGCCTGTCCCCATTTCCATAAGCAGTGCATACCCTCGGCTTCGGTCGTTGTTGAATGACTCCAATGCTGACAGATACGCCCTGCGTTGGTGTTCAAACGGCTTTGCTCGAATTGGCATTGTTACAATGTTCATAGGCTTTTAGCCTCCCTTGCGTACTTTTCTCGTGTTGCCGGAGCACCGAACGCGGCGAGCATTTCCGTCAGCACCTTTCGTTGAGAAGACTCGTCAGTCTTGTCCAACAGGGAGATAATTACGGATTCCTGCTCACGACTGAATATGTTTCTGTGGGGATGGTACCAATCTGCCACTTTCACACAACCGCCGTTGCCGCGCACGGTATCAAGGGGGTAATCGACCGTGAGGATGGTGATGTCGGTGCGTATGGTTCGGGCTGTTACGCCGAGTTCACGGGCAAGACGCGTCATTGTTTCACGCCTTCTTGCCACGAGAATCCGCATAATTTCGGTTCTGCGCTCGATTGCTGTCACGGTCGATTCGCCTCCTTTCCTTCCGGCTCGTCCTTATCGTAGAGGTCAAATAGGAAGGGTAATTTCCTATTTGAGAAACTTCTTATCAGAAATTTTCACGGAGCGCACACTCGCTCTGTTTGTCGATTTACGCCAAGTCGTGATTTTTTGAGCCTTGCAAAGGCGATACGACACGAACTGAAGCTGAAATTACAGATTGTTGTTGATTTTTGAATAATTGTGTGTTACAATATATGGTGTATTTTTATATCTATTTGGAGAAGCCTGACGAACCCCGTCAGAATCCTCCGAAAGACCGCTAATCAAAAATCCTCTCCCCGTGTCCTACGAGAAGAGGATACAAAAAAACGAATAACAAAGAGTTCCAGCGGAATTCCTATAAAATTCACACTAAATTCCAAGAGGGGGTGAACGCGTGTCCACGGAAAGCCTGTGTTTGCGGACGTTTGCGGAAGCGGTCAGAAACCGCATGAACAAGAAGTCCGTCATAAAATTCCTTGACCCAGAGACTAAATTTTCAGTTTTGGGCGATGAAGAACGGGACGCTACCGGCGTTTTCGTGTTTTACTCGCTCCTCTTGGATTCGCTTTCTTACGCTGCAAAGGTGGACAGCGTGGTTGGCGTCCCCGATATCTCAAAAACGCAGACTACTTACCTTAAAAGCGGGCAGTCTCCCGTTCCCGACAAGTTCATCGAGATAGCGCAGAGACCATCCGCTGTCGCTGATGTGTCATCCTGTTTTGCCATTAACCTTGTCCCAAACATCCCGAGGGGTGATCTGAGCATCGTACTTGATGCGGTACTTGCTATCACTCAAAACGACGATTCCATTGGCAAGACCAAGCAGAAGGCGTTAAGGGTAGCTCGCAAAGAAAAAGCCCCTGCCGATTTTTTGGCAGAGGCATTTATACTTGCAGTCCGTGTTGGCAAGAACAAGATAGAATTTTCGATGGAAGCGACTGACGAGATTGCACCGCTGATAAAAAACATAGACGACATTCAGTCAAAACTGAATACCCTTCCGAAGGTTGAACCGCTCACCCCGCCTGAAACGCCTGCTGACCATGAACGCCGGTACATATCCGCACTGTACGATGCTTATGACGATGCGACTAAAGACGGGACATTGCCAAGTGACGATATCTCACAGCACCCGAAATATGATAAAGACCTTAAGCAGCGCAGGATAGAATATTTCGCCGCAGAAGCGGTACGGCGCGGCACAAGGGAGAATTTCCGCAACAACGACCCGGACAACCTATTCACGGCTCTGATGACCGAAACTTTGAACAGCGTTTCCGATGTCCACGCAATGGACTATACGCACGGCTTTGAGCGGTTGCTGTTTGTGATGCGACACGCTACTACCCTGCGGCTTGAGAACTGCATACTCGGGCGCATTCCCGAATGGGTCGGCGCAAGCCAGAAAAAGGGCGTATGCCATATGCTCGTGAATGATGGGCAAATCAAAGGTTGGGTGGATGATGAATAATGTTTTCAATACATCCTTTGAGGTTTCGCTCCGTATCTTGTTTACGCTTGAGGTTGCCGGCGGTAAAATGTCAGCGGATTTGATTGCGGTCTCCGACTTCATTACCATCTACGGTCGGGACTTCGGAATCTCCTGCGAAAACCTTCACGGCGACAACAGCTATCGGTTCGGGGAGTTCGGCATCCGGCGGGAACTGGTTAAGGAAGCGGTCAAGTCGCTGGTGCTGGATGCCTTGATAAATGCCGAAAGCACCAAGGACGGATTTGTTTACTCTATTCACCAACGCGGCATGGATTACGCCGCAAAGTTTGAAAACGATTATGCGCAGCGGTATCGCGAATTGTCCGCCAAGGTAAAAGATTATCTGACCGGGCTTTCGGAAAGAGAGTCGTTGCGGAGGATAAATGAGCGTTCGATAGCGTCGTTGCAACGGAGGGACTTGAATGGCTGACTTCTACTTTAAGAAACTGACCATAACCGGCGCAGGGAAAGAGCCGTCGTTTGTTGAGTTCCAAGAAGGGCTTAACATCGTGTTCGGACCCTCCGATACAGGCAAGAGCTATATCATCGAGTGCATCGACTATCTTTTTGGCGCAGATAAGATTCGCTTTGACCAGACGACCGGCTACGACACCTTCAAACTTCTTGTTGGTTCAGGTAAAGGTGATGTGACGATTGAGCGGAAGTACGGCAAACCGAATCTCACCGTGAGCAGCAGGCACTCCGACATCGACTCCGGCGAATATACTGCCAGTTGGCGCAAAGGGAGCAAGAAAGACGACATCAGCGATGTGTGGTTACGACTTATGGGCATTGCTGAGAACCATATGATTATAAAGAACAGCAGACGGGACAAGATTCGCCTGACGCTTCGGTTGTTCTCGCATATGTTTCTAATTAAGGAAACATCGATTTTGCAAGAAGGCTCTATCATCACCCCTGTTCAAAAGACCGTGGAACCCGCAGCATTCTCCTCGCTCTACTTCCTTATCACGGGAGAAGACTTTGCTGATTCCACAGCAAAAGAGGAAAAGAAAATCCGTGAGGCAAAGAAGAAGGCAGTCATAGCATATATGAACGCGCAGTTATCCGAATATGCCGAAAAGAAAGCTAAGCTCGCCGAACTGCCCGCCGGTGACGAAGAATTCCTTCAAGCAGAAATTGAACGGATGATTGAGGAATTAGAAGACACGGAGCGGCAGATAGCAAGTGCCATGAATCGGAGCAAATCCCTGATGGCTGAAATGTATGCCCTAAGCGGCGAATTGTCGGAAAGCAACACTCTCCGCGCAAGTTATCAGGAGCTTCGGACGCAGTATTATGGCGACATTCAGCGTCTTGGTAATATCGTAGACGGCGAATGTCACCGGCACGACCTTGAAGGTAACGCTACCTGCCCGTTCTGCGAAGGAAAGATTGATCCGCACAAGGAAGAGTCGTATACTGAAGCCTCGCAAGCCGAATTAACGAAAATCCGGCTTCTTCTGGAAGATTTGCAACTCGCCGATAACGACCTCGCGGCAAAGCAAGACGGTATCAATCAGCGAATTGCGGAATTGTCCGCCGAACGCTTAGGGGTTGAAGACCTTCTCAACTCACAGTTGAAACCGAAGGTTGCAATTATAAAACAGGCATTGGTCGGATACCGCTACGCCATAGAAATTCGCAAGGAAACTTCTGTCATCGGGGATATGGAGGGCAGCATACAGCAAGCTTTATTCAAAGCGATGACCGAGGAAGAACCGATTGACAGCGACTTCAAAATCAAGAGCCATTACGACGCGACCTTTTTCAAGTGGCTAAATGACAGACTGGACACGCTTTTGAGAGCGGTAAAATATGAGAAGTATAGTTCTGTCCATGTCGATACGAGCAACTTCGATATGGTCGTGAATGGTCAGGACAAGATGATTCACGGCAAAGGTTATCGAGCATTCCAGAACACGATTATGGCTCTTGCCCTTGCCGAATTCCTTTCCCAAAAAGGCACCTATGCGCCCTCAATGCTGATAATCGACTCGCCGATTCAGTCGTTAGAGGAAGGCGTGGACGACAGGACGCCCGACACGATGAAGATTGGATTGTTCCAGTATCTTTTGGAAAGTTCGGCACTCAGGCAGGTAATTATCATCGAGAATAAAATACCGCCGACGCTGGATTACTCCACAGCAAAATTGATTGAGTTCACCAAAGGCAAAAAGCCCGGTCGATACGGGTTGCTGAACGGCGTGCAATCTTAAAAAGACGGAGGCAAAGATAAATGAGAAAAGATAATATCGACAATCTCGAAGAATGGAAGCCAATGGCTGCGATTGAGAAGTATCTCAGCGTGAGCCGTGAAACCGTCCTGCAGTATATCAACAAGAAGGATATGCCAGCGCACAAACTCGGACGGCAGTGGCGGTTTAAGATTTCCGAGATAGACGAATGGCTGAGGTCAGGCGCGGCGGCTGAAAAAGAAGATACTGACCCAAAAGAACTAAACGGGGGACTTCGTGATGGAGATTGAAATCGGCAAATTTACTCTCGAATCGCTAACAACTGGTATGTACAGCGAGCCAGAGTCGTGCTATCGAGAGTATATTCAGAATGCGGTCGATTCACTTGATACTGCGCTTGCAGAAGGTTTAATGCAGGCGGAGGACTTCCGTATTGAGATTATCGTTGATGGCTCAAGGCAGGAAATCAGTATCCGAGACAATGGGACAGGCATTAAGAAAGATTTAGTTCGGAAGACACTGCTCGATATCGGCAATTCAACCAAGCTACATACAACTAATCGCGGTTTCCGCGGTATCGGTCGTCTTGGCGGTCTTTCGTATTGCAAAAAACTCAGTTTCTGTACCACGGTGTTAGGCGAAAACGAAAAGACGCTCATTTCTTTTGATTGTGAGGAGCTGAAAGCCCTTTTAGTACCGGGGCAAAGCACGGAACACAATCTTCAGAGTGTTATTGAAGCCGTCACCGATGTTAAGGTTTTGCAGGAACAATCCTCGGCGCACTACTTCATCGTTAAGATGGAGGGAGTCGATGACATTTCCTCGCTCTTGGATTTGGAAACGGTTAGAGATTATATCTCGCAGGTTGCCCCTATACCTTTCAGAGATAGGTTCTACTGGGGTCGAGAAATAAAAAAAGAGTTAGCGGAGAACGGAATAACCATTGCGGAATACCCCGTGTTCATCGGCGACTCCTTTGAGTCGCTTTCGCAAGTTTACAAGCCCTATAAGGCGACCTATGAGGCGAACTCCCGTGCGGGTGTATCGAAAGATGAAATCCTCAGCCTTTCCTTCTTTCGCATAAACGATGGCAGCCAGCAGATGATGGCTTACGGTTGGTACGCCAATACAGATTTTTCAGGAACGCTGGTAGACGAGCGTATTTCCGGGGTCAGGGTACGTCAAGGCAATATTCTCATCGGTGACGAGCGCACCCTCGCCCCTTATTACAAAGAAAGCAGGTTCAACGGCTGGGCGGTTGGCGAGGTTTATGTTGTTTCCCCTAACCTGATTCCTAACGCCCGACGCGACGATTTTGAGAAGAACACCTCTTTCTCAGAGTTTACCATTGGTTTGAGGGATACAATCGGCACGGAGATAACCGACAAAATCCGAGCGGCGTCCAAGGTTAGAAACAACCCGATGCAAAAGACGATTAAAAAGGTCGAACGAGATGTTGCCAAGGTTGAGGAAGTCCTCACAACGGGTTTTCATTCATCTGCCGAAAAGGAGCAGGTAGCAGCAGGACTTGCCGCGACAAGACGCAACCTTTACGCTATTCCAAAAAACGCCCCTGTTGAAGTCGTAGAGCAGAAAACGGCACTGATGGAACGGCTCACTACACTTGTGGATGAAGTAGATGAGTCGACGAACTTCAGGGTAAAGAGGGACATCCCGTCCAACTTTTCAAAGGCAGAGAAAAAGGTCGTTCAGGCGATGATGGAGGTATTATCACGCAATTTTGAGCGCACGACCGTTGATAGCCTGTACCGTGAATTCTTAGAGGAACTGAAGTCAGGAGGTAAAAAATAATGCTCCAAGTCTATCCCGAAAAAAGCGAGCAGTTAGAACTATCGGTTGATGAGAAGTCATTCCTGCGGACAGTCGAGCGGGCTTTCTCTGACGAGGAGATGGCTTATTTTGTGTTACATATTAATCCTCGAAGGAAAGATGTCGGAGACGGTAAGCAACCAGAACTGTTCAACCTACTGCTCGTGGAAAAAGGGATACTCTTATTTAGGTTTATAGATGTGCAAAATGAGGCGGTCGCGCAAATGACTTTAAAGGCGCTTGGCAATCCTGTCGTATACCAAACGTTAATTAGTGATATTGCCAAACGCCTTGAAGAGAGTCGCTATCTAACCGATGAAAGTGGCAAGTTGCGTTTTGCACTGAATGTGTGCTTCGTGCTACCAAGATTTGAAGCGGCACAAATTTGTGACACATTTAATGATGATGAAATAGAATTTTGCCATGACCATGTCCTTTTCAACGATACTATCAAACAGATAAGAAAAAGTGGAGCCGAGAGCATTAAGAATTATCTTGGTGTTGGTGACGCACTTCAAGAAGACTTCGTAAATAATGTGTTCCAACGGCTTTGCCCCGAAATAACAATACCTCGCAAGTACATTTTAGATGAGAATGGTATTGTCGCGGGGATGGATGGAGCGATGGACACTTCGGATAGAGCCGTCCAATCTTATAGGCTGGATAGCAAGCAGATTGATATTATCAACAAAATTGCAAAGGGAAATCAACTTATCCTCGCTTGTGCAGGCAGCGGTAAAAGTGTCTTGCTTATTTCAAAGTGCTTCAAATTGGCGAGTCTTAATCCGAGCGAGGAGTTCCTTATTACCTGCTACAACAGAAACCTAAACAATTACTACCAGTGGGCTATAGCACAAGCAGGGTTCTCAGATCGAAATGTTCGTTGCTCTACATTTTTCGGTTTATGCAGAACATTGTTAGAAAGCAATGGTCTACCCGTGCCGTCTTCATACAGAGCAAACGGAGACGTCTTCGATAGAATATTTGAAGCCGCCAATAATGCTTTAGCACAAGGTAGAATCAAAGAACGCTTTTGCGGTATTTTCATTGACGAAGTGCAGATATTCCGACCTGAATGGTATAGGTTCTGTTTCAATTTGCTCAAGAGCAAGAATGCGGATGACCATTTTTTTGTAATCGCTGGGGACAAGTCACAAGACATCAAGAATAATATAAGACATGGAAAAGCACCATGGCAGGGTGGCGGCAAAGCCTACCCAGAATACAGAGGTAAAACGCTTCCGATTGAAACAAACTATCGGAATTCAAAGCCGATAAACGATGCGATTGACCATTATGTAGAAGCCGCAAAACGCCTCGGTCTTGGTTTGGGCGTTGACCTTACCTCTGATCCTGAATTGTTCTTGCGTGGCACCGCTTACAGACATGGAAGTGCGCCGTCTCTGATTGAACTCTCAGACCTAAGCAACCAAGGTGAAGCAAATGCTATTGGAGATGCAATCAAGCATCTCATTGTAGACAAAGGTCTCAGCGAGGTCGATATTGCCATAGTCCTTTTCAACGAGAACGCAAAATATATCACAAAGGGATGGCAGACGCACTATTACAAACTTTGGCCATATATACTCCAATATTTCCATGCTAATGGGTGGGAACCGCCAGCTTTTCTGAAACAAGGACAATCAGAAGGGGTAACTTACGGTTCGCGTCGCGGGGTAACAGCCGTAACTATTGAAGGTTCTCTCGGACTTGATTTTCGAGCAGTAGTCTTGGCTGGGTTGCGTCCGCTTGGAACGCATGAAAAGGTTCGTGTTCTAAGTGAGTTTGCTTCTGCAACGGCAGAGCAATTACCCGATAAACTCGAAGCGTTTAAGAAGAATATTAACTTTATTTATACAGCTTGCACTCGTGCGAAAGATGAACTAACAATTATCCTATCAGCCCCACGCGGGGAGTCCATCTATATGGATTTGCTTAGAGATTCAATGGGAGGTGCGGAAATACAGTGACTACATACGACGATAAAACAAAAGGAGCAATAGCGTCAGGCAGACGATTTATCTTGCCTTTGTTCAAGCCGTGCGATGAAGCAACATTCAAAGCCAGTTACATTGTTGCTTCGGATATCAAATGCGACGGAAAGATAACCGCCCTCTTTGACTTGATAGTTTTGGGAACCATTGAAGCCTCCGAAGTAGATGTCAAGGGCAGGTTTGTATGTCTTGGTAAGTGCGATGTAAGCGGCACGATTCTTGTTCAGAACGAAATCTGGGCAAATGATGTCCGTGCAAAAAGCATTGAAACGAACGATAGGATTTTCGCTCAGGAAATCGACGCAGAGACTATTACCGCTGAAGGAAACATCGTTGTTGGCAAAATACTCGCCGTTGAAAAGATTGCCAAAAGCGAAAAAAACATCCTGTGCGGAGAGACGGCTTATGGCGCAGGCAAAGTTGCCGCAAATACAATTATTACCGGTGAACCGCTTGACTTGGACGATGGAGAAGAGGCGGTCATATCGCCCAGCATATATACACCAAGTGCCTCGCATACGCAATCTGTTGCTTATTCCGATACATCTGAGCCAACCGACTTGATTGCATATGGCGAAAAGGAGTATGCCTCGCTCGGAAATTTCAGAGGGTACTTGGATTATCTGATTTCAGTCACTTGCGATGACGAAAGTAAGGACAAATATTCACACTGGAGAAGCGTATTAGAAGAAGCTGAAAGAGTCTGCCAAAGCGGAATCGGTGCTTATACGAATATCGCCTTGCTGATATGGCTGACTGAAATAACAATGTCGTCATTTTTCAAGAACTGGGACAAGATAACCGACCTATTCGATGCCTTTGAAAAACACTTCAAGTACTTGGTGGAAGGTTCCGGTGATTCTATAACTTGCTCAATTGAGAGTTATGGCGATTGGTTAGAAGCCTTATCGGTTTTAAGCAGCTTAGGGGCTTTGATCGATAGCAATGTATCTCGCACAGCCTTCGAGATGGTTGTGTCCAATCTCGGTTTAAAAGGAAAGTTCGTTTCCGACAGGCTTGATGAAAAGGGGTGGAAGATAAATGGCTAATAATAGAGAAGTTTTGGCAAGTAACATCATTGACAGATTCGTCGCTGCGGTATCTGGGACTGACAAAGATCAATGGCTATTCAATAGCCCTGAAGATCGTATCTATGTCGGCAAACTGTCGCCGCAAAGCGCGGAGGACAGCTTTTCGTCGAGCGTCCTGATTAAGCAAATCAGCGTTGACTTCCGTATCCCCAAAAAGAATATAGGCACTGCTGCATTGCAGATTTATCCGCAGGGCAATTTCTTCTTTAGAGTGTTGCCGACTCTCGACCAGCAGCAGGAATTCTTCAGGAAGAACTTTATATCCACATTCACCGAATCCCAGTTTGCAGAATTTCCTGCACTTGCTGAGGCGTTCAGCACCGGCAAGCTAACCGCAGAGATGCAAGCCCACAAGGTTCAGCTTTTGCCAGTTTACGAGAAAATTGCCATCGACAGGGATAAAGCCTTCGTCGAAGTTAAAATTGCGGACATCTACAACCCAAAGTTTGATTGCGGAAGTGTGCCGACAGATTCTCCGTTTTATGAAGCGATTAAGCGACAGGTGGAGGCTCTTTGCGCTGAGGCGAAAGCTCGCCCAAATATTATGCCGTGTCAGTTCAGAGACAAACTCAAAATTGACGACTTGCTAACGGATGAGGCTTGGCAGGCGTATATCAAGAAGCAACAAACTCGTGAGGAATTTGATATGTTCCTCCGCTTCGACTACTCTCTTAGCGTTGACTTGAAAGGTAGCGGTGACCACCTCAATGTGACTGTTGCTCTCAGCAACGAGACACCTTGGGGAGACGAAAGTGCGGGCTTTGGGCAGTCTGCCGCAAAAACAGATAAATATCGAATAGGTACCCTATTCAATTCGGGCATCAAAGTTAAATGCTTTGACACGGAATTTGTCCCGATTGAACTGGACTATTTTGCTGATGACTACAAGTATGACAGATTCGTTTACGCGTTGGGGAACAACTGCAATGTGTTATACGATAAGGACAACATCGAGATACAGACAACCCATGTGCCGTACTTCATTCAGCACCGCTTAAAGACTAATGATAAAATGGCAATAAAGTTTGAAGACCTGATTACTGATCCTGTCAAGACACTCAAAAACATTCACACGGAGATGCAGAAAGAACTGGGACGTTGGGAAGCTGACTTTAACGGACGGCACAGTTCTCTCACGGCGAATGGTGTGCGGCAGTTCAATAATGAGATTGCTGCATTTAAGTTGGAAATGACGAGATTTGCTACTGGCATTGAATTGCTCAGCAAACACAATATGCTCGGCGATGCCTTCCGCTATATGAACCAAGCCTTCAGAGATTCCGCCAAAAGCAAGGGCTATGACAGCTGGCGTCTGTTTCAAGTTGTCTTTATCGTTTCGTTGATTCTCGATGTTGTGGCACACGAGCAAGACTTAATGCTCGATGACGACATCAAAAGCAAAGCTAAAACGGATGATGTTGATATCCTCTATTTCCCGACTGGCGGTGGTAAAACAGAGGCGTTCTTAGGCATTCTCGTTTTCAATCTATTCTTTGACCGTTTGCGTGGCAAGAACTATGGTGTCACTGCGATGTTGAAGTACCCACTCCGTTTGCTGTCTGTACAACAGGTTCAGCGCGTTGCCAACATTCTTGCTGCTGCCGAGGTAATCCGCCAAACAAAGGGACTCGGCGGTAGCTCGTTTAGCCTTGGATATTATGTTGGTGATGGCAATACGCCAAATAACATCGATAAAGACCTTCAAAGGAGGCTACTTGAATTCTCTCCGGATGAGTTGGACGGGAAATACCGTCTGGTCGATGTTTGCCCGTTCTGCGGGCAGGAGAACGTTCACGTGGTTTATGATGCCGATGCCAATTCGCTGAAGCACATTTGCAGCAATTCGGAGTGTGCCTCACAGGGCGTTATTCCGCTTTATATGGTAGATAACGATATATACAGATATTTGCCGTCTGTAATCATTTCTACCGTAGATAAGATGACGGCGCTTGGATTCAACTCGAACTTTCACAACTTTCTTTTTGGAGCGGAGTTCGAATGCCCTAAGCACGGGTTTACTTCAAAGACAAAATGTCTGGTCTACGGTTGCCAATGCGACCCCGCTGATTTCAAAAAAGTATCGATGAAAGACCCCGCACCAACTCTAATGATACAGGACGAGTTGCACCTCATACGTGAGTCGTTAGGTGCTTATGACGCTCATTACGAAACCTTGATTGAATATTTCATCAAGAATCTGTCGGGATGCAATCGAGGTATAAAGGTAATCGGGGCAACCGCTACAATTTCTGCTTACGCTGAACAAGCCAAGCATTTATATTGGAAAGGTGCAATTCGCTTCCCGGCCACTTCTCCATACCTTGACCATAACTTCTACTCGTTCATTGACAAGAATGACATTGGCAGAATCATTGTCGGATATGCGCCATTCGGCAAGGCAATCGTGAACAGCGTTGCTTACTCGCTGCAATATCTGAAACGAGTGGTCTGGAATCTTTATACCAATCCGCAAGAAGTCCTTGCTTTTGACGGCATTGATATAGCAGGAACAGAAGAGGAGCAGATAACTGAGGTTAAGCGTTTATTTGAGGAATACTGGATAATCCTTGAGTATAACAATGTCAAACTCGAAAGTAACCGAGTGCTTCAGGCATTGGAAGACCCTATCAATACCGAACTCATTGATGAAGGTGTTGAGCCCCTAACTGCCAAGAAAATGACAGGTGACGATACATTCCAAGAGGTCAGGGCTACGCTTTCAACCATTGAACACGCCGAGAGCATGATTGACGGTATCGACTTCAATATGATTGCCGCCACCAGTATGATTTCTCACGGCGTGGACGCCGACAGGTTCAACCTGATGCTTTTCTATGGTATACCTGGCAATACGGCTGAATACATTCAGGCTTACTCGCGTGTCGGCAGAAAGCATACTGGTGTGGTCATCGACATTATGCGCCCCTCACGGGAGAAAGACCAGAGCTACCTTAAGAATTTCATTAAGTTCCATGAGTACAAAGACATCCTTGTAGACTCGGTTTCAATTAACCGCTGGGCGACGAAAGCGGTGGAGCACACTTTGCCTGGAGTTATTTCAAGTCTGATTCTCAATCATTACCTATATCTGCTGAAATACGAAACGGGTATGAGTGATGTCAGCAAGTATTCGAACTTAAAGGCGGCATTGCTCGCAGACAAGATTACGGCGGCAGAATTAAAGAAACACGCCTACGGCGTTTACAAATGTTCCGATGATGATAGCGCAGTCGGGAAGCTCTATCAGCAGACAATTGACAGATTGATTGACCAGTTGGTTGATGATTTGAAAAACGGCTCCTTTGACGGGAACGCTTACATTACCGAAGTCTTCAATCATTGCTATTTCAAAGTTATGTTGAGCCTTCGTGACACCGACAAACAACTCATCGTTGAGATGAGATAGGAGGGAAATGAGATGCCATCTAACAAGAATACAATGAGCCGTGGGGTTCGCCAAGCCTTGTATAAGTATTTACCCGGTAGTTGGGTGGACTTTACCCAAAGCGGCGGAGGTGTCACCTATGCCGTTCACGTTGACCGTTGGAACAGCGTTCATCTGACAGGCATCAATAATAAGCGGTTACTCCGCATAGTGAATCAGCGTGTAAGCGAGTTCAAAAGCGGGAGTCCAGACGGAGCTGCGTCCGTTGTTAACTTTTCGTCGGTCATCAACGAGGAAAACTACTATGTACTGACCCCAAAGATCAGCGAACAAGAACGAGCTATTGTTACATCGGTTAAGCCGTGGGTATTTGTCTGCAACTCGTGTGGGCGAGTGCGGCAATATTATAGCTACGATGAATTCAAACGCCGCGAATATGAGCCGTGTGATGTATGTGGAAAGCATATGACCCAACTAAGGATGATTCGCTTTTGCAAGTGCGGATATGCAGACGGAATCTTCGTGCCTAAATGCCAAAACAAAGAACACGGTACAAAATATATGACCCGTCGCGGGAGCGGTATTGATTTCGTTTGTAAAAAATGTGGACAAAAGGCTAACCTGCCGTTCTATTGTCCTGACTGCAAGTCAAAACTTGATATCAAACCAGCGCTTGATTCATCACACTATTTCCCTTTCACCCTTTCCCTTATCGACCTTCTCGATAAGCGGAAAGATGTGTTCTTGGATAATGAAGAAGAAAGCCGTGGCGAAAAAGTAGTTATTGGTCAATATTTAGGTTTGATACCTCAAGAGGAATACACCGGAATCATTGCTAAGGGGAATGTCACCCAAGAAGACGAGTTCGAAACAGCCCTGCAAAAAGAAGCGGAAAATCTGCGGCTTGGCGGCTTGGATGAAGCCACCATTGCTATGGTACTGGATGCCAAGCGACGGTCAAACCCAAGTGGGAAGATTTTTGAAGCCATCGAGAGGGTCGGGCAAGGTCTTTCGGTCGTTAGTACTGATGACATCAAACCTATTGCCGAGGAGATTCTTGAATACGACGAACTTGTTAACGCCAAGGTCGTCCTATCCCTTGAGGCTGCCGAAAGCGATGCTGAAATTGTCAATGATGGTATCAAGCCTGATTATGTTGGCATTTCCAAGACATTGGGATTTTCCAATGTGCAAATCTGCTCTGGCGTCCCCATCGTCTTTGCGGCTTATGGCTATACCCGCAAAGAACGCGAATGTCAGGAAGGAGTTAAGCTACACGGTTTTCCGCAGGAGATGGAAAAGAAGAATATATACGCAACCCGCCTTGAAACTGAAGGTGTATTGTTTGAACTTGACCGCCGCAGAGTTCTGAACTGGTTGCTGGACAATAAATTGATTCAGAATGAAGACTTACCGCAGGATATGAGCGACTACGGCATCAAGATGTGGTTCTTAGACAGAGTTCGCCTTGACCGCATTACTCCGTTTACACCAATCGATGAAATCGATACCTATGGGTTAATTACGAAAAGGGTTTATACCCTAATACACAGTATCTCCCACGCCTTGATAAATGAGGCATCGGAGATATGCGGCTTGGACAAGAGTTCACTTTCGGAATACATTCTGCCAAACATCCCCGCCGTATTTGTTTATTGCTCGAATTCGCAGGGGTTCAATATGGGCGCATTGTACAGTGCGTTCCAGTCGCATTTTGACCGTTGGCTGAAACATGCAAAGGAACGCTCAAAGAAGTGTATCTTTGACCCAATTTGCATCGATAAAGAAAAGGCTTGTGCTGGATGTCTGTTCTTAAACGAGGTTTCGTGTCAGCACTTTAACAAAGATTTAGACCGAGGCTTCCTCTGCGGATATTTCGATAAGCAGAAGCAAGAGAAGCTGACTGGTTTCTGGGAGGACTGATTATGGCTATCATGCACCCCGCTCAAATACCCGAAGTTTACCACGCCTACTCTGAGGTGAAGTTTTTCAACGCTTGCAAAGAGCAGTTGTCGGATAAGTACCACGTTTTCTATTCGGTCAGGTGGTACTCCACAAACAATGGTATCAGAGAGGACAGCGAGTGCGACTTTTTGATTTTCAACCCCGACTACGGGTTTCTTTGCGTGGAGGTTAAAGGCGGCACGGGAATGCGGATTGAGGACGGTGTATGGTATCTGGTTGACCACGACGGCGAACGCAAGCTGAAGCGTTCTCCGTATGACCAAGCTGAACAGAGTATGCGCTTCTTTAAGAAGTATTACGAGGACGAGGTCGAGGCACAGTTTTCAGGTGTCTATGGGTGCGCAGTGGCATACCCTAACTACTCAATCAACTCGCCTATTTCTGTCGGCTCGCCAATGGAAACAACCATTGACCTTTCGGCAATGAATGAGCTGCAAAAACGTGTGACGGAGATTTTCCGTTTCTTTCGGAATCAACGACGTGGTGCGACATCATTTTTGTCGCCTGACGCCCAAAAGAAGTTTACTAACGTGGTCAACAAGCGCATTGCCCTGTCTATTTCAGCGGGTGCGCTAATTCAGGATAAAGAGCGTGAACTGCTCGAAATCAACCGTACTCAGGACACAGTTATTGACTTGTTGGCACACTATCCCAAAGCATTTATTGTCGGCGGTGCCGGAACGGGTAAAACGTGGATTGGAATCAAAAAAATCATTCGCTGCGTGCAAGGTGGTGGTAGGGCATTATATCTTTGCTACAACAAAGCATTAGCTGAAAATGTGGCAGCAATTATTGACGACAGCCGTGCCGACTCCCACAACATTGACTCTTTTGCGTATTCAATTCTCAGGGATAAAGTCGCAACCGCACCTGAGCAGAATGGGTGCAAGGAATACAGCAACCTCATCGGCGACTTACCGAACCTGCAAAGATATGACTTGCTGGTTGTTGACGAGGGACAAGACTTTACCGAGGATTGGGCTTTTTGCGCCAACTTAATGGTAAAAGATAATGGTTCTCTCTATGTGTTCTACGATGAGAGTCAAAACATATTCAAACGGAATTTTGGTGAAAAGTTCTTTATTGACGAACCACCATTTGTGCTTCGCTATAACATCAGGAACACTGCGAACATCTACCGGTATGCCCAAGAGCAGACAAACTTAGGACTGGATACTATCGCCAATCAGATTGAGGGCGTTGAACCTGATTGTCGAAAGTTCACCCGGAAGGCACAAGCCGTGGCATTCATTGATTCTGTTATAAACAAGTTGGTTAATAGAGAGGGCGTCGCTCCTCAGAAGATAGTTATCTTGAGCAATCGAAAGAAGGAAAACTCTATCCTGAGTGAAACCGTCATTGTCGGCGGGCATAACCTCAGTAGTGAGCGTGTTTTGCCTGACACAGATTCAATAGCTTACAGAACGATACAGGGGTTCAAAGGACTTGAATCGGATGTCGTTGTTTATATAAACCATACATACAAGAACGAGCCGAAAACCGATAGCGTCCGTGCAACCCTCTACACGGCACAAACGCGGGCGAGATTTTATCTATATGTATTGGATTTCGAAGAAACTGGGAGGACTTAATGTCATGGAGGACATTCTACTAATAGAGCCAAATTACGCAAATAAATATCCGCCTTTGGGGTTGATGAAAATTTCAACCTTCCACAAGCGGTTAGGTGACTGCGTAGTATTTGCAAAAGGAAAACTGCCGGATGAACTGGCAGAAAAAAAATGGGACAGGGTCTATGTTACGACGCTGTTTACTTTCGAATGGGAAAAAACCAAAAAGAGCATTGAGTATGCTCTCACAGTTGTTAAAGACCTGCATATGGTATTCGTTGGCGGTATTATGGCCACTCTTATGCCCGAACTGTTTATGGAGACTTTCCCGACAATTAAACTCATTGAAGGGTTGCTTAATCGTGACGGAACGCTTGGCTTGCGCGATGAAAAATGCATTGATCGCCTAACACCAGACTACGACATTCTGGATGATGTCGATTATAAATACCCGGCTACCGACGCTTACTTCCTCTACATGACACGCGGTTGCGGAATGAGGTGCCAGTTCTGTGCCGTGCAAACCCTTGAGCCTGAGTATGTGCCTTATCTCTCAATCCGCAAGCAGATTGCCGAGGTGGATAGACTTTTCGGAGCAAAACGCTACTTGCTCCTGATGGACAATAATGTGCTGCGCTCGAATCAATTCGACCACATTATTGACGAACTGATAGAACTGGGCTTTGGAAAAGGTTGCACCTACCCAAGCCCGCACACTGGGAAACCCCTCCGACGCTACATTGACTTTAACCAAGGGTTAGATGCCAAACTGTTGAACGAGCATAAAGCGCAGCGGCTCGGTGAGTTGGCGATTAGTCCTGCCCGCATAGCGTTTGACCATATTGAGGACGAGGAGCAGTATAAAAGAGCGTTGGAACTCTGTGCCAAGAACGACATTAAGTATTTGTCGAACTACATCCTTTATAATGGTGAAGATTTTACGGGCAAGGGTCAGCATTACTCCGCTGATACACCGCGGGATTTGTTCAACCGCATGAAGATTTCAATGGACTTCTGCGATGAACTAAACGCTAAATATGGAAACGACGGGAGGGTGCATATCTTCTCTTTCCCGATGAAATATATACCGCTCAACGCTATAGATAGGTCTTTTGTCGGTACGCACTGGAATAAAAAATACCTCCGTGCCGTGCAGCGGATGCTGATTCCAACGCAGGGCAAAGGTGTATCCACCCGCTCGTTCTTTGAAGCGGACTTTGGCACCACTGCAGAGGAGTTTATAGAAAACCTCGCTATGCCGGAAGACCTTCTCGGACTTCGCGGACACTTTGTAGAGCGCAATAACGAATCTAAAGAAGACAGAAAAAAACGCTATGCCCAGTGGAAGGTAAACCACGGTCGGATTGACGAATGGACAAGGCTTTACCGTTCTTTGGGTGACGACTACATAAGCTATGTGGAACTCATCAAAGATAATGATTTCTCAATGGACAACTACGGTCGAGCAAACACTCCAACGCTCCGCAAGATGTTCATTTACAATTTGTCTTATCTGAGCATTTTGAGGAACATTGAAGGGCTGGGTGCTGATATGCTCACTTACATTAAGGTTGAGTTCCCCTTGCTGTATGGCGAACTGTTGAGGTATGTAATCCATTCGGCACACACCCAATTCTCTTGTCTCAAGGGGATGCTTACGCTCCAAGGAACGGTTTTTATCACCGATGTTATCCGAGCTTTTATTGAGGAGCCTTATCTGACCACAAATGTCTTTGACGCTTTGTACAAGGCGCAAAAGGATTTGAAAAAGGTTGTGTTAGACACCCGCAGCCTTGATATCGCTTTGCGGTATAGGACGGCAAATGCCATATCAGATACTGAGTTGAAAAATATAATGCGGCTGGGGCTTGAATGTGACGAGAAGAAAATTGAAGCTCGTCTATACCAAAAGTCAAAGCAGCTGAGAGAAACCTTACGAGAGCAAAACGAAGATGAAATCGCAGGTGAAGTCATACTCGATAAAATCGAGGAAATCATTGCCCTACTACAGAAAGTTTATAGAAAGGAGGTCAAGTAAAGTGGAAATCACGATAGGAAAATTCACACTCGAAACCCTAACTTCAGGTATGTACGAGCGACCGAAAGACATATACCGCGAGTACATTCAGAATGCCGTCGATTCCATTGATATTGCCGTGTCTGAAAAGCTGGTGAAAGCGGATAAAGCTCGAATTGACCTCGTAATCGACAAAGAGAGGCAGTCTATACGGATATCCGATAACGGCACTGGTATAGGCGTTGATTACGCTGGCAAGTATCTGTTGGATATTGGCCATTCTCCAAAAAGGTTTACAAATGCGCGAGGCTTTCGAGGAATCGGGCGTTTGGCGGGGTTGGCATATTGCCACACCCTAATTTTCGAGACCTCCGCCGCCGGTGAAGACAAGCGGACGGTTATTGAATTTGATGCCCACACTCTTTGTGAGCGAATGCTCAACGAAAATATCGATATTGACTTGCTCTCGCTTATCTCCGATGTGGTGACGGTCAAGGTCGAACGAGAAGCACGGACAAAGCACTACTTCAATGTCGTAATGACGGGGGTTGAAGATACTGACGGCATATTGGATGTGGACAGAGTTCAGGAATACCTTGAGCAAGTTGCACCGGTTGACTTCGATAGAACTTTCGGTTGGGGTAGGATTATCAAGTCCAAACTGAAGGTTTATGGCTTCACGTCATCAAGCTATAATATTTTTGTGGGCGACGGAAAAACAAGCACTCCCGTTATGAAGGCGTACCGTGACACCGTAATCTCAGACCGCCTCCGAAAACTCGAGGATAATATCTCTGAAGTTGAAACCAAGGTTTTTAGCTACGAAGGTGAAATCGTAGCCTACCTTTGGTATGCGAGAACGAGTTTTTATGGCACCCTGCAAGACGAGGCAATTAAAGGGCTTCGTGTGAGAAAAGGCAATATTCTTATCGGGGACAAAACCACTTTGAATCACGTGTTTAAAGACGAGCGGTTTAATGGGTGGCTGCTCGGTGAACTTCACATTCTTTCTGACAGGTTAATACCCAATGCACGCCGCGATGAGATGGAGAAGAACGCCGCCTATTCCGCAATGATTTCTGAATTGAGGACTTGGGCTGACGAAATTTCTGCTGATATAAGAAAAACATCCAACCAACGGAGTTCAGATAAGAAGGCACAGCGCATAATTGAATTCGCCCAAAATGAAACCACGCCCGATACCGAATCCGCGACCACTGTTGTTATGCCAGAGGTAACCCTGATATCCAAAGCCGAAACGGAGCAAGTGAATCACACAGAACTGGTGGCGGCTCTCGATATTCTGATTGGCGCGCAAAAATCAAACACAAAATACAAGGCTTTGAACTTACAGACAAACATCACCATAGAGCAGAAGAAAGTTTTGGAGCGGGTGTTCGATATTCTCTGTGTAGACGAAAGCCAACAATCAAATGAGCTAATCACGAAAATCATCAAGGAGTTTGTTCCAAATACTGTGGTGTTTGAGCGATGAATGATGAAAACAGAGATAAGAAATATTTTGTTCGAAGAAACAATTATTGCGGGAGGATAATATGACAAAAAAAGAATTTCTTGACGCAATAGAAACAAACTATCCATGTGAGGCATTAGACGAGAAAGAAGGTCTTCAATTATTTATTGATGGCTTTTTCGGAGATGTTACCGTTACCGTTAACTACAATGGCACATTCGATTTAAACATCGCCGTTTTCGATGAAAATTGCGATATGCACTACGAGCTTGATATGCAGATTTTTTCTGCCATTACAACACTTTCATATTACAAAAGCGTTGTAAATCTATTGGAAAACAAAGTTGTCACAAATTATAGGCTTGTTAAACAACAAGATGACGACGTAAGCTGTATGTGTATACATAATGTTGGTTATTGTTGTGATAAATTCGACTTTGATTTTGTTAAACGTGTTTGCGAAATACTCTCTGAAAATGATATTGATGTGTTTTACAAATACAATGAGGCTTTACTCGAATTAGTCTTTAAAGACAATGATTACAAAGATAATAGTAATTTTAAGTTGGATGGCGATAGGCTGATGTCCGAACAGGGTAATGCTATGATATTTACAAACGACATAGGAACAGCACTTCCAACCGCTCGTTTTGAGGAATTTATCGAGGCTAATGATATCTACATTGGTATTAATTACGCTATATTTAAAAGCTCTCAATCGGATAAAATAGCTGTTATTGACAGCAAATATATCAAACAATTCATAAAAATCGCAGAAAAATATGAGAGCCTCGAGAGTTCTAACATAAAATATTATAGCGACTTCTCGCATTTGGTTTATGTTGAGATTGAAAGATTGAAATTTTTGGAAGTGATGGTCAGAATAAATGAAGTATCTTTCATAAATGAGTATGAGTTTCTATCAAAGCAGATACATGAGTTGAAAAGAATTGCGCCAAATATACCAATAAAAACAAGCTATGATTTCTCTTCTTTATCAGCCGAAGAATTTGAAATGCTTTGTTTTGATTTGTTGAATAGTATCGGATATTTAGATGTTAAATGTGTGGGAAAAACAAATGCGCCCGATGGAGGAATAGACATTTTGGCAGATGAAGAATATAGAAGATTACAAAAAACGGAGCGGAGCAAGTGGATATTTCAATGCAAACATAGCAAAAAGAGTTTAGATAGAAAAGAAGTGTCAGAAATCGAAGATTTGATGAAAGAACATAATGCAGAAGGTTATGGGCTGTTCTGTTCAAATAG
>JQID01000018.1 GCA_000770645.1 Desulfosporosinus sp. Tol-M | reverse complement strand
TACAATATCTGTAAGCAAATACTTAGTGCCGCTCGTAGATGTAATCAGCTTCCCTTCCAGATTATTCATCTGTGTAATCCTCCAGTATCCCAATGACAATGCTCTTATCATCACCATTTTTTGTATCTAAAACCTGGGCCCATGCTTTTAGTTCGATCTCCACTTGCTTCTCATTACTTTTTCCTAATTGGCGAATATAGTCCAGAAAATCATATTCACTACCAGGCTCTATTTCTTTTGCTATACCATCCGTCATTAAAATAATGCCAGAATTATCTAAGTTATCAATTTTAATTACTTCTAATAATATGGAGGCCTTAAGTACTGCTTCTCCCAAAGCATAGGTTTCTGTAGTGTAAAACGAATCTTCATCACGTAACAGATAATTATTGCCTTCTAACTTTGCAATAATAGTTCCATCTCCAATTTTGCCAAGTAAAACTTTATTGCTAATTACTATTGCGAAGTTTAAAGTGGTTGCGTAATTATTCCAATTGCCACTTATCCTTGATTTCCAACTCTGAACAATAAATTTCTTAATAGCATCTTCATTTTCAATGTTGATTTCTTTGCAAACAATTGCATCAAGTAGCTCCGAAACAACTGTAACAGCAAACTCAGAACCTTGCTTAGAGTTACTGCATGAACTGACACCATCGGCAGCTACAAAAGCAATTCCTTTCCCCTTATTAGTGAATACGCCCAAGGAATCTTGGTTTTCTAAACCTGCTGCCACATGATTGCTTCCGCGTCTAGTATAAAGAAATATCTTCCCGTATTCCGTTTCACTAATGTCATAATTTATCATATCAATATCTCATCATCTTCTGCATTACTATCAAATTTTAAAAAGCTCTGTATATCATCTGGATTTACACTTGTCATTCTGCTAATTGTTGACATAGTTATCCACTTAAAGAGCTTGGATATTTCATTAGCATCCGAAGCCGTCATCGGCTTTGTGCCATTGTTCAAAAAGGCTTTTAGCATATTCAAATCAGTACCATCGTCAACACTCATAGCTACTCTGAGGCACTTAGAACTTCTTGGCATACTATGCAGTTTTTCTATGGGTTTCCATTTCAAATATTCTTCTATTGATGCATTCTGTCCACCTGGGAAATCTGTCGGATAGCCGTCACTTAATAGAACAATCGTTGGCAAGTAATCTTTAGAGTGAACTATTCCTCTATCCTCAATAATATTTGTAACAACAGATATAGCCTCACCCATTGGTGTCTTTCCGTCCGCTGTCAATTCTTCAAATATAATTTCATCTACATTTGTAGGGTACTGTTGTATTAGCACTTTACCACCAAATGTGATGATACTTATTTCAAAAACACCTCTTATATCATCAACATTCCTCAATGTAGCAATCATGTCTTGAATCGCTTTATTGACAGCCTGAATCTTTACTCCATCCATACTTCCGCTAGAATCCGCTAATATAAAAATAGGCAATGCCCTCTCTTTAGTTATTGTAAAATCATTTAATCCCATCTTTAATATCCTCCTTGTTTATTATGACCAATCGCTATGCATGAGGCTTTGTACCAGTATCAAACAATACCCTAGTCCTGACAGCGACCTATTTTCGTTTCTTCGGCCTACTTAATCGACTCAACGGATACCCCAGCGCAATTTCCCGCTAAAACAGAATCTCCTTTATAGTATTTCTTGCACGAAACCTTACACCCTTTCCTTTTTAGAATGATCCAGTCGACCCACTTCTGAGTTTACTTTTTAACAAATCACTCTACCCCCAACGCCTTAAACACCGCATCTTCCGCACTCTGGTAGAAGATGATATTGAAGCAGCCAATCAAATCAGAAGGCACGGTTCCCAGATCGACCGCAGAAGTGATTGGAAGCAGAACCTTCTTGGCGCCGCTATCCAAGCATACCTGCAAAGTGTTGGCGAGTTCCTCAACCTTCTTGATGGTGCCGCCAATACTTAAATCACCCAGCATAACAGCACTGCTGATGGCTGGCTTATGTAAGGCAATGGAACAGATGGCAACCACGGCTGGTAAGGTCAGACACTTAGTCATGCCAATACCATTTAAGTCCTGAACATTCATCAGATAATCTTTCGTAGTCGTGCTGATCGAGGCACTAATGTTTCTACTGTTGGCTTTCAGATAACGGTAGGCCGTATCAACAGCTTCTCTTGCTTCACGATCTGAACCAATCCCAGTTCGCTCAAATTTACCGGTTCCTGTAGACATCTGCATTTCTAATTTGTAAACGCCGATCATGCCAGACTTGCCATGAGATACCGTGTAAATATGCCCAGGTTTTCCCATGCCTTCCGGTATGAGCTTACCGCCACCTTGCTCAGGGACGGGAACAAACTCTTCATTAAATGTCTCAATGTCAATATAGGAAAAATTCACGTCGTAGAATTCCATGCCGCCAATCTTTTTCATCTGTTCCTTTACCCTGCGACGCATCTCCAACGCAAACCTCAAAATTTCTTCTACATTTTCTTTGGTAAACTGACCGTCGGGGTGGAGCAGCTTCACCAGCCCTGATACGGTCTTCTTTACCGCAATGACATCCCGCTGGTTCAAATTGTTCCCCAGCTTAAAGTATTTTTCATAGGCATCTGCATAGGAAATCTTCCGCAACTCCCGCATGATTTCCGAGAAAAAATCCGTGATGAAGCCAAAGTCATCGGTGAAATACTGTGGCCTGTATTTTGGAACTTCCCAGCCCGGGATGTAGCAATGCATACGATCCAGAAAAGCTGTATCATTTGCCATCGCCTCCGGAAATGGTTCAAACAGATGGGATGTTTTCAATATCACATCCACACTCTGATTGATATTGCCCACAAACGCCATGGAAGCATAGGCGTTTTTTTCTTCCTTTCCTCTTGCGAAAGAGCCGGAAGCCATGTAATCCTTCATGATCTGCACGCCGTCCTGATCCTTGAATTTGATCCCGGCCACTTCATCGAAAGTCACACAATCCCACATGCCAACCAGGCCTACCGTTTTATTCGCCATGTTATAAAACAGGTTGGCCACTGTGGTCTGGCCGCCAGAAATCAAAATGCTGTTTGGGCTGATTTCCTTGTAGATATGGGATTTACCCGTGCCTCTCGGGCCAAGTTCGCACAGGTTATAGTTATTTTCAATCAGGGGAATCAGTCTGGCTAAGTGCAGCCATTTCACCCGCTTATCAAACTGGGAAGGCTCCATGCCGGTACTTCTCAGGACCAGATCAAGCCATTCCTCATCGGAAAAATTCGCTCTGGCTGTCTTAACTTCCTCGATATCCAGGCTGGGCATCTGAATCGGGGTCAGCTTACGAATAATGAACGGACTACGGTTTTTATCCGCTTCATCATAGAAGTATTCCATCTGGACAATGCACCAGATACCGCCGCAGAGCAGCCGTTCATAATCGGAAACGTACTTTTCGGCAATCGGAACATTCTTAAGGCCCAGATTGGAGAACTCAGATTCGTAGATGTCACTTTTATAGTTCAGTTTCACGGACACTTTATCAATGACAGTGTAGCTGCCTCTCTCACGAAGCTTGGAGATGATTTTCTGAGCCTCATCCGGCCGCACATAGTTTTCAGCCAGAATCTGCTTGACGTTTTGCACGCCGGCTTCAATTTCATCCTCGTTCCGAGAAGAACAATACATCCCAAGAAGGTATTCCAGCACATAGACCGGAACATTGGCACCTTCTTTGATCTTTTTAGTCAGGTCTTTGCGGACTATTTTACCGGCAAAATAGGTATGCAGTTTTTCTAACAAGTCATCTGTACCGTTGCCAGTTCCTTGTTCCAACTCACTCATGCGCTCACCACCTTATACGCTAAAGCCAAAGTCATCGGCAAAAGCAATATCCATTACCACACCATGCCGGAAGACTGCCAAATCATTCTTTTCATCATAAGCCACCAGATAATATCGCTTGGCCTTATCATACTGTTTATTTTTAAAGTTGAACCTCAGCCGGAAGATTCTCTTTTGCGGATCAACATCCTTTTTATCTGCAACATAGATACACTCATTGGAGATTTTCTCATTGTCTTCGGAAATAAAGAAGACCTTATAGCTGGTTGCCTTGACCACATCACTGACCGGTTCCGATTGAATGAAATCTAAGGAAGAAATCAGGTTCGTGATCTTTTGAACCATGCTGACCAGCATAATCTGCGCCGGACGGGTTTCCATATGTCCTTTTTCCGTCTTCACATCAATCACAGGCACAATCATTTCCTGCGGCGAAGAGCCACCATGGACATAATTCTGGCCACCCCCGGCTACCTTGAACACATTGGAGCTGACCGGGAAAGATACCACTTTATTGTCACTGTTATCAAGGATTCTGCCCATCGAGACGGAGACAACTCCATCATCCTGCACTGGTTGTTCTGAGATGATAAAGCGGCGGTTGACAAGGGCTTCCTTACCGGCAGCATTGGCAATCTTATCACTTTCTTGCAGCCTGTCCCGTTTATAGATAAAGCCATGATCCGCTGTCACGATACAATGCTGGGTATTGGCGCTGACAGATAGACGCTTAATCAACGCAAAGATTTCATCAATTGCTTCTTCGCAGGCAGTAAAGACCTCATTTTCTGTATTCGGCTTATCCCCACGGGCATCAATCTGGTTGTGGTAAATATAGACCACATCCATACCGGTAAATATCTCTCGCAGTTCAGCCTTTTTCATCGTTTTTACAGCATCAAATTGAACGCACCGGCTGTTAGACGCATAGTTTTTTAAGATTGCCTCACGCTGCTTCAAATCATCGCAAGGCATCCCATCAACCAGCACCTTGTAATCATCGGTCATTTCCAACGTCTTATGCGGCAGCAGAGCAGCCATCCCCAGCCTTGTATATGATGGTAGCACACTCAGCATGGCATTCAATTTAACGGTACATTTTTCGTCGTCTTGCAATTTCAAGAAAAGCGAACGCCCCACTTCATAGCGCAGGGCATCAGAAATAATCACAACGACCCGATCCTTGCTGGAACGGATATATTGATTATAGAAATTGCGCTGCAATGGTAGGACAGGCAACCTATCCTCTTTAACCAGACAAGAGTTCCATTTGGTAAGCACCTTAGAGAGATATTCATTGGTGTAGATATTCTCAATCAAGTCACGCAGTTTCTCGAAAAATGTGTTTTCACTTAGCTGATTATAATAGTAATAGAACTTTCGATAGTGCTTATCAATCAAGCAGTCGGAAGCAAGGTACTGATCCACAATGCCTTTGAAGCTGTCTTGGCCATGATAGTTGGCTGCCAAAATCAAATAATAGGCATTTTCTAAAAGAAGATACTTAACCTGACAGCTTTCTCCGAAATGCTTTTTGCGGCGTTCCTGACAAACCGCAGGAATAGTGAGGTCACCCAGCTTTGCCCCGCTATCCTCGTTCAAAAGTCTGTCATTCACCCAACTGATCATAAAACGATCTATTACCGCAAAGGTATCACATGCAAGCAGATCCTCCGGCTTATAAGTCTCAAACGCAGTAGCTACATTCAGCCCATTGGCAACATAGGCTGAGATTTCATTATATTTCGCTCGGTACAGCACGTTGTTCATAAGGCTATCCAGAAATGCAATAATATTACCGGATTTATAGGACACAAAGCTTTTCCAGGCCTGGGGCGGCTCACCATGAAGATATCGTTCTGTATAGGTCACAAACATAGTAATGGTCAGCTTCTCCAGGGTCGGCTTCACGTCGGTATAGCCAAACTGTTCCTCGCAAAGCCGCCAGAAGGCAGCAAGCAGATCGTATTTTTCAAACTCCGCAAGGAACTTATTGTCTTCAAGGCTGTCATCCGTCAGGACAACACGCACAACCTCATCGAAAAAGGCAGTTCTGGTCTTGCAGAGCACGCTCATCAGCGCCACTTCAATGGTTTCTCTGGTAAAGTTCTCAATTTCCAAATCATAGAATCGCTGAGTGCGCTCCTTGGCTCCAAAGAACTTGATATATTTTTGAATGACTGGTTTGTACTGTGCATCAATTCCGAGGTCAGCGGTGAGCAAGGATGCCCGGTCTGCGAAGAACTGCTTAGAATAAAGCAGTGTATCCTCCAGATGATTATCTCGCACATTTGGCCGTGGAAATGGAGCATAAATTAGATAGTTGGTCGTACGATCCTGACGCTCCAGAAAGTATTTAGTATAGAACTGGTTATCCTGTTCCAAGTGATAAACCTTGGCATTGACCAGCTCCAGTGTATCAATATCATCAGTGAACTCCGCTTTATCATCATACCAGAAAACTAGTTTTCTGGTTTCTCCGGTAAATTCAGCATTGAGTTTGTCGGTGATTTGTTTGAGGTTCAATTCGGCCATAACACAAACCTCCTTTCTGCATTAGATTTTTGCCAGCACTTCAAGCTTCTGGCCGTCGGTACCTGTCTGGACTTTTTCGTAGTTGACCTTCACGCCATCATCCAAATCTATGGCAATACGCGCAAGAGCTAAATGAGCAATTTTCTCATCATATTCTTTGGTTTCTTTCAGCTGCTTCATAAGCTTTTCTTTCCGTTTTGTAGCAGCGGTCACTTCACGGGCATTGCCGCTGTTCTCTATGGTTTCCTGCATTCTGGAAATCTCGTTATCATACACACGCTGCATACGGTGGAGGTAATCAATACGCAAGTTGCCAATGGTATCTGCATTATAACGGTGCATATAGACAAGAGCCTTAAAACCGTCAGTTTTTCCGCTGTTAAACAGCCAATATATCGGGCGCTTCTGATAAACTTTGCAATGATCCTTGAAAAAATCCTTAACAAAGTAGTTGCGAATAATCTCTCGTGATGTATTACCTTTGTTTCCCAACGCTTTTGCAATAAAATCAAGATTTTCTTCAACTGTTTCTTCACCATATACTTTCTTAACAAACATGACAAACAGACCTACTATATCATCTTGAAAGTATTCATCATCAGTGATCGGTATTATATTATCTTTGTCTGGGATAAACGTACTGTACTTGCTATTATCCCATTGTCCACCTGCGAAAGCCAATCCGTGAAGATCCAAGGAATATCTACCGAACATGCATCCGACAGCATAAGAAACAAGCCCCTTAATATCACTTACTAAATCTGCTTTATAAAGCGTTACATCTTTATCTTTTACAGCCGGAGTAAGTTCATCTTGTAATCCGTAAATATTAATAAATATTTTATTTAATTCTTCCTCATTCTCTTTTAGTTGAGTGAAACGATTATTGCACTCATTCTGCCAATTTTCAAATGCAGATTGCACAGAATCGCCATTAATTAATGGGTGCTTGGTAAAATCCCACGATGTTTCAAAACAATCCCAATCGAGCCTAGAAATTTCTATATTCTCTTTAGCTATATTACATATCTTATTTTCAAAAATTGCACTTCGTAAATATGGAACATTATTTACACTATCTATTGTGAAACCAAGCGTTGGGTTAATTATTTTAAGAATTTTATTTACGACATTTGTATTCAAAAGTGCAATCAAAAAATAATCAATACTTGTATTCATATTAAAATACACTGCGTTCGAGGTAACATCATTCAGCATGCCTTCAGTGCATAATTTGCTACTAAATGTTTCACCAATTAAAGAAAAAGCAATGCTTTTTTTGAAGTAATTATCCGATGTCCTTAATCTATACGTAGATTTTGACACAGTATTTTTTATATCGAATGCATTATTATGTAAATTAATTACATATTCAATATTGCCATACCATTTTTTAACTCCGCCACCTTTGTTATATCTATACCATTTATACTGTTTAGAATAAATATCATCATATTTGCGAGCTTCACTATTAGTATTACATTTAGAAACCTCATACCATTTCCTCAAAAAAATCTCATTTTTTCCTGTTTTTATACCGCTATCCACTTTAAATTTTGTAGATATGTTTTTACTATCCTTGAATATTTCTTTTAATTTATCTGAACACCAATATGAGAATACAAAATTTGGCATTTCGTAAAACTCGTAATGTGACAAGACTGTATTTCTTGAATTATTGGTTGGAAAAACCAACGGTATTTCATTATCTAAATCTCTTTCGTTCATATAAATATAATTGCCATAATAGCTCAGAGTTCGTTTACTCAATATTATTGCAACAGTTGAAAATCCCAACATTAACTTAATGTCCATGTGCAATAAAGAAACTACACTCTCTTGATTCAATATATTTTCTCTAATATTTAGATACGCTGGTAAAAACATCCACGATTCTGTCGTAATCATACTAATATAACCATTTTTTTTACAAAGCAAGTTACATTTTATTATAAACATACTTATTAAGTCCGTATTAAAAGCAGCATAATTTTGCTTTGACCATTCTACGAACTTGTAATTCATATCATCAAGATCCCGATATGGAGGATTTGTAACAACCACATCATATTGCTGTGCAATAACCATTCCAATATTAAGCAGGACACTAAGTTGTTTCTGTGTAGCTTCCAAACCTATGGTTTCCATTGACATTTGTTCATTATCTTCAAACTTACATATAAAACTAAAAAGTAAATCCCAGTTATAGTGATCGACACTCAATATAGAACCGTATTCCTTCGCATCAGTAAATGTATCCAGCAAATTTTGTATATGAAAGGCTGCTGTGTTTCGCTCTATCTCGTCCATGCCAGCGCCAAAGTATTGAAGCTGACTGCGATTGATGTCATTGCTTTCCTGAATAACGTAGACATGGCAATCCGTTTCACCGTTGAGAATACGACGGTTATACTGTCTTGCCTTCATCATTACGGCAAAATAGGCTAGCTGATAGGCACGATTGTCGATATCCAGACCATAAATATTATTTTCTACAATGTTCTTAGCCGCATCACGCTGGCTGTAGCCGTAGCTTTCATAAATCTGCATCAGCACATCGAAAGCGTACACCAAAATATGACCACTGCCCATACAAGGATCGATCACCTTAATGTCTTCCGGGTGTATAGTCTTGTATTCCTCGCGGATGACCTCCAGCTGCTTTTGAACATCGGCTTCCTGCTCAGCCTCGTCCAGATAATACTTCCACTCAGCTTTCAGGGCATCGTTTGGATGACCTTCCAGCCACAAACGACCAAGGCTGTTTTCCACCATATAGCGGACGATCCAATCCGGCGTAAATAGCTGCGTAGCCGCTGGAATATGCTCTTTCGTGATCTTCACGTTCTTTTTAAGCAGAGCAAAGGTTTCATCTTTAGGTTCAGTATTGTAATACTGATACATCCAGCCGATGATCTCAACCTGCCCCTCTTTGGACACATTAAAGTCATCCTCAGAAATATCATGTACCAGATGATATACCACGCCATCCTGATCTGTAAAAGCTACATTCATCAGAAGCTCGGTATAGTCATTAGTTCGCTCAAACAGCTCCGGCAGAATGGCATTCAACGCGTTGCACTGCTTGATAAAAAGCATACGAAAAAGCTCATCCAAATGATTGTCATTTTTCAGCTGCATAATACGGTCTTTTTCATAGGGAGTATACTCCAAGTCAGCATCCATGGGATGTGTAACTAAATCTGGCTCGGACTTATTGCTGCTTTCCGAGGATAGTACCCGAATATGAGTTGGCAGATAGTCGTTTACTTCCATGAAACGCACGGCAATCAGGCGATTGAACCAAGTGTAGGCAACTTCTTCAACCAGATTTTTATAGGCAGTCTTATAATCGGTCTGGCTGGCCTTGCGCTGAATTTCCTCAGCCAACTTTTTACGTTGTTCAATTTCCACACTGGTAATGGAGTACGGCTCCTTTGTGCCAATATCAAAAAACTGAACTGTCTGTGTGGACTGGGGCAGAGGGCTATTAATTTCTTTCTCCGTGATTCCAAGCAGTCCGGCTTTATATGTGATCTCTGCGATGAGCTTGTTTCTTGCCCATATTGCATAGTTTTTAATTGCTGTCTTATTCATCTGCGCTTCCTCCTGATTGCTTGTGGATTGCTTAAAACAGCATCGCTTTAAGCCCTCATAAACAATCTCTTTAACAAATAAATCCTGTTTGCCAATTTCATTGCAAACTTGTTAATCAACGAAACGGATAGTTTGTTGATTACTCTCATTTCTTATTAAACAAAACGGCTATTTCGTTTAATAACGTTTTCGCTTAATCAACAGTTTGCTGGTTTCGTTTAATAATGCATTATCTAAAAACGTTGATATAATCTGTTCATGCGGTTTTCTCCCAGGTAAACTAGAACTCAATATTGACAATCGTATCCTCATCCAGCTCTTTTAGAATCTGTTCTTTCAGCGCAGCCATATATTTATCTATATCCTGAGCGGTCTCAATCTGCCAGGAAGCAGACAGGCTGATCGTCTTGATGCTGATGCTCTTTCGCTTTTTCATCTTAGGCTGTGGTTTGGGCTCCGGGTTTTCGCCATCAACATAAGGAGAGGTTCCTTCGGCGACTTTATCCTTGGCAATCTGCTCATCCCTCTTGGACATTTCATTGAGCAGACGGACTTTCAGGGCATCCGCTTCCACTTTAATGTTCTGCAAAGTCGCCACATTATTGCAATGGGTGGCCTTGTCATGAATTTCACTAAACAGCCTGATGAAGCGGTCGCTGAACTCTGCCTTATAGGACTTGGTGTTAAGAACTGCAAACACCCTGGTTCTAGCATCGTTAATGGCGGCCAGTATTGGAGCTTCCATGCTTGTCAGAACACGCATATAGGCATCATTAAAGTGATCCAACAGTTCTGGCAGTTTCGGAATTTCACTGTACGGTGCCTCTTTTTTCAGAATAGCTTTCACCGCAGCAACGTATTCTTCGACCCTGTCATCCACAATAAAGGTCTTGCTTTCATCGTAAATGTTCATCAAGCGCAGCGCACGTTCAAAGATGGTCTTCTGCTCACCGGCAAAGAATGCTTTGACCGGCTCATAATCCTCAGCAAAGTCAAGGTAAGCGTCTCTGTCAGAAGGGATTTTCTTAAAAAATTCCATAGGGGATTGAATCTGAATGGTCGTACGCAGCAAGCTCTTACCCGTGGCGACAGTCTTTTTGCCTGGCAAAGACTGGTTGTTATCCATAATTTCAAATTTCTCCAGCTCATTGAGCACATTCTGGCTGTAGGTCTGGAAGGAACGCATCATCGAATCATCGTCATCATTGACACTGGAAACGCCAAACAACTCCTTCATGACTTCGCGAACAGCCTTTTTCTGTTCTGGGCGGGATTTTTCCCGCAGTTCGGCGAGCAGCTTTTCCACGTATTCTTTCTTGGTGATATAACGGACGATTTCTTCCTCCGATTTATTGAGCAGCGTAACACTGCTGCCATTCACGGTGAAGGAAACATCGCCGTTCTTAAACAGTTTTGCAACCAGCCATTCCACATCATCTTCCACAAAGCCGTAAGGAGCTTTCATGAAGCGATCCATTAAGCTTTTCAGAGAGGTTTTCAGGTGCATGGCGGAATTGCCGGCAATGTAGCTAAGCATGTCATTCAGGGCATGCACATTCGGTTCTGTGCCACCTTCGAGAGTCAGAGTCTGCTGTTTGGAAGTTTTAAATAAGGCCCGGATATTAGCTTCACTCATCGCCGCATCAATATAAGGCAGCTTGTGGTAAACAGTGGCCACAAGGCGGCCAAGGGCATCATTGATCCGAGAAGTTACTTCCTTGGAGCCAATCTGTGCTTTGTCACCATTGACATAGATATTCGCATTCTTCATGGCCTCCACCAAGAACAACTTGGCATTGCCGTTTCTTTCACGCATTTCTACACGCTTGGCTTCTTTGATCTGCTCAAACTTAGCCAGGGCATTAGAAGTGGTCAGACGTAGATATTTTTCAATTTTCAGTGCACTTCTCAGTTCGTTCAAAAAGGCAGCGTCATTTGGCAGCACGACAAGCACTTCCTTGCCCTGGCCGGATATCATACGAAGCGTTGTTTCCTCCTGACCGTAGTCGGAGCTTGGGGTCAATACCCGCACCCCGATATCATAGTTCTGGTTGGACTTATACGGACGCTCGTCCACCATCTGGTTAAAGGCAAAGCTATACCGTCCATTAAAGGCCGGATAGCGGTATTTTTTATCGCTGAAGATATCTTCAAAAATCAACTCGGAAACCTTGCTGATCACCTCAGCCATTTCCACATTCTGACTTTCAATTTCACGGTTGATTTCCTGTTCTTCATCCGTCAGGAAGACATAGATGTCACCATTCTTCTGCACCAGCATCTGACGAACAAGAACTTTAAGAGCTTCCTCGACCTGCTTTTTCAAAGCAATACGGTCGGTATCAATTTCCGCGATCATCAGGCTGGTGATATTATCAATGTTGGCGGTAATCTCTTTGACATATTTGATCATAAAAAGGGTTTTCAGGACGTTGACATTGAAACAATCTGCTTTATGGTCAGGATTGATGTAGTTATTGTCCATTGCCCGGGTGATAACACCCTTATGGCTGTGATCCAAGAACTGGTGCAGTGCATCATAGAAAACATTGAAGGGAATCATGGCCCCGTCCTGCTCATTCATCAGTTTCATCGCCGATTCCTTGAACAAGGCAATCATGGAACGCTCGCCCTCCGACAAATGCTTACCGGATGCGCCATGGGTTCTGATGGAAGTCAACACGCTTGCAAGCAGGTTGAACTGATAAGGCACAAAAGGGTAAACAGCAGCAAAGTCATTGTCATCAGCATACAGCTTTTTCTCCACCCCATCATTGAAAACGATCAAGTTCTTGATGATGGTTGCTTTTTGCTCATAGAGCAATCGCAGAGTCTGTTCCGCAGTAGTGGTTTTAGCTAAGATTCTTTTCTTGATCACTTCATCCACGTTGGCCGAGGAAAGTGAAAGGCGGGTATCAAAACGCCCCTGGATTTTAGAGAAGTCATTGCCCTTTGTTTTGGTGACGGAATCAATATCCTGCTGGCTGGTTACAACGATCCAGACCTTACCCTGACAAGCCGTTCCCAAGTCCTCAGTCACGGTTTGCAGGTTCAGCATCAATTTAGAATCATCACCTATGTACTGACCAATCTCATCCACCAAAAAGACTATGTGATGGTTGTGGCCTTTCCGGTCGAGGTATTCCTTAACCATTTTGGCAAAGTTTTCGATGCTAATGCGATAAGGTTCCGTTGCTTTTTCACACCAGTTCCTTGCAGCCGCCTCACTCATGAAATCCATTTCGCCCAGAACATCTACAATACTATCCTGAATGAAATCAAATTTATTTCTGGATTCTTCCCACGTTTTACCAAAATCT
>JQID01000148.1 GCA_000770645.1 Desulfosporosinus sp. Tol-M | reverse complement strand
TGCCTAATCCCTGTTCCATCGGTGTCAACTTTACCGCCTCCAAGATTAAGATCGATAACTCCCATTAATTGTGACGTACTCGTGGGTCAGATCACACCCCCAGGCTGTTGCCTGCTCTTCCCCAATGTGCAGGTTCAAGCTAATATGAACGTCTTTTAACCCCAGGATTTCCTTAGCCTTATCTTCCGAAAACGCTACCCCTCTTCCCGCTTGGGCGACAATTAAATCCCCTAAAAAAATATCCACAAGGCCTGGATCAAACTCCGCTCCGGCATAGCCTGCCGCCGTAATAATCCGACCCCAATTAGCATCTTCTCCGAAGAGGGCAGTTTTTACCAAGCTGGAGCCACAAATACTCCGGGCAATTATTCGGGCGTCTTCTTTTGTTTTCGCTCCGGAGACCGTGACTTCCATAAACTTGCCGGCGCCCTCCCCATCCCGGGCAATATCTTGAGCCAGCCGGACGCACATCCTCTTCACCATTTTCTCAAAGTTCAACAAATCTTCCCCACTCAGCGTTATTCCAGAGGCCCCATTCGCCAAAAAGAGGACCATATCATTGGTGCTGGTGTCCCCATCTACGGTCACCATATTGAAACTTCCCTCGACCGCTTCATGCAAGATACGCTGCAAATCCGAAGCAAGAATGAGCGCATCGGTCGTCAGAAAACCCAACATAGTTCCCATATTGGGATGAATCATGCCGGATCCTTTAACCATCGCTCCCAGACGGACCACTCCGCCCTGAGAACAGGGAAGTTCCCAGGCATGTTCTTTAACGGTCGTATCCGTGGTCATAATCGCTAGTGCTGCCCGATGTGCTCCGTCATCTGAAGTTTTCTTCTGCTCACGAATATCCTTGGCCATATCTCCCAGGAGCTCCTTACTTGCCGCCCGTATGCCACTTAAGACCCGCTCAAGCGGCATCTCGACCCCGATCACGCCGGTTGAGGCCACAAGAACATCCTCCGTTGGCAGAGCCAAAGCCAAGGCTGCACTTTGCGCCATCGCCAAGGCAGCCTGATCACCGGATTCTCCGACACAAGCATTGGCATTCCCACTGTTAATCACAACCGCTTGGGCTAATCCATTCCGCAAATGGCGCTGCGTTAAATAAAGAGGGTGCGCTTTGACCAGATTTCGCGTATAAACACCGGCAGCTTGCGCTTGAACCTGCGAAAAAACGAGTGCCACATCATATTTGTCCGTATACTTAATTCCTGCCTGGAC
>JQID01000084.1 GCA_000770645.1 Desulfosporosinus sp. Tol-M | reverse complement strand
CATCCGAGCGGATTGCAAGAGCTCTGAGTACCGCGACATGTCAGGTTTTAAAGGGCGGCATTATTCACCTCGACGATGTTGGCGGTGCGATCGCATTCCAAAAGATCCGCAACAAAAAAGGCAAACTTGTGGATACGCTGGCATTTTCGGACAAAGATGAAATTGCGCAGGACTACAAGTTAATCCAGGATACGTTCGGCCAAGATTTCTACAATATCTATTTGCGGCAGGAGGTGTTCAACAAATTCCTGAAGAAGATATCTCTATAGCATAACAAAATTTATATGTGATCCAAACGCGAAAAAGCCCATAGTTTCAATGACTATGGGCTTATCACCTTTTTTAAACTGTAAAAGTCAGGCCGAAGAATCAGGTACGATTTATACAACAAAAAAAATACTTGTATCAGTCGCCCCAAAAAATAGAGCAGCAAAGAAAGGCTTGTGTTATAATTAAGCGGGAATCGTTAGAAGCTTGAGATAAAAAGTAAAGGGGTGAAAAAATGGAACAAATCCTCACTCAGATTCTTTCTGAACTACAGGCCCTGCGTGAAGGTCAGTCTCGGCAGGGAGAAGACCTATCTTCTCTGAAAAAAGATGTTCGCGAGATCAAAACGGAATTACGCTTTGTCTGGGAAGACATCAAGAAACTGGATAGCCGTCTCTCTGCACAAGGAGAGGAACTTGTCATCCTAAAACGGTTAAAATAAGATCGCTTCGAATATGAGGAAGCGTCGGGAGAGTTCAGATGATCGATAGCCATAGCCACATCCTGCCCGGAATGGACGACGGATCAAAAAACATGGCGGAAACGCTGGGAATGGTACGTCAGTTGCACGAAGCAGGCTTTAAGACACTGATTGCCACGCCACATGTCCTGGAAGGAAGGGATTTCTTAAGCCCTACGGAAATTTTGACTGCAACGGAACAGGTGCGCCAAGCGGTTACCGAGGCTGGTATTCCGGTTGAAATTCTACCCGGCGCTGAGAACTATATCTTCCCGGACCTGGTTAAGTGGGTGCGTGCCGGAAAACTGCTGACCCTGGGAAATACAGGAAAGCATATCCTTATCGAGTTTCCGCTGCTGGAGATACCTCACTATGCGGATCAAGTGTTTTTTGAGCTCCAAGTCCTGGGGATAACACCGGTCCTGGCTCATCCCGAACGATATAGAGACTTATCCGATCAGCCGGAGCGTATCCTTGATTGGGCCAGGAAGGGGATTCTCCTTCAACTGGATTTAAGAAGTTTAAGTGGACATTATGGTCCCCAGGCAAGGCAGTTAGCCGAAATCATGCTCAACAGTGATCTAATCCACGTTATAGGCTCAGACGCTCACCACGTTTCCAGCAGGGAGTTAACCTATTTAGAAGGACTCCAGAGCATCCAGGAAATCGTGGGTAAGACACGATACCAGGAATTGACGAGGCTAAATCCGCAAACGGTCCTTGAAGGGAATCCTCTGCAGGGCGATAGGAATTATTTCCTCAAGGGGTCAAGTATTAAGAAAAGGCGAAGCCGATTTTGGAATTTGTTTAGGCGATAAAAAAACGGGAACAGAGGGCCGAATGTAATTAATTAACATTTATAGATGGAGTTTGCAGTAATAGAATAAATTTTTATACTTTTTTTTGGTTTTAGAGGATTTTTTAATATAGTTGTCGAAATATACAGTCTATGTAGAAAATTGGTAAAATTTTCCTGGGACTATGGGCCTAAGTTCAATTGTTACTAATGCAGGAGCAAGGTAAAGACTGTTTCATGTCGTTACACATTAATACGGTTGAGTGGGCAAGTTGGGAGGTTAGATAATAAGCTTTGAATTTTTTTAAATAACTAGTTTATATAAGTAGATTTTGTGTATTATGTTAACTTAATTGATTAATAAGGGCAAATTCAGTGAAAGCTGAAGACGCAAAATCACGGGCCTAATGTCTTAAGACGATGGCAGCCGGATTACCGACATCTAGGCATAGAATGTGTAGATTTCTTCTATTCGGTAATTTGGATTTTTTATTTATAGAGAAAGTAAATAGTACTTAATTTAAACGACCATCTAAGGTCCATTACGTTTTCATAGATTGGCTGTATAGAAAGGTATAGATTATGCAATAGAAATTGATATGGTTTTAGTTGGTTCGTTTGGAGGGATTAAATGAAAAGGTTAATAGATATTCTTTTTGGCCTGATACTATTAGGTATTTTAAGTCCCTTGTTACTTATAATTAGCCTAGTTATAAAAGTTGATTCGAAAGGACCAGCGTTATTTAGCCAAAGAAGAATCGGAAGAAATAACAAAGAATTTGTTCTATATAAGTTTCGAACCATGCGAACTGAGGCTCCCAATGTGGCGACCCATTTACTGAAGGATCCTCAAAGCTATATAACTTCTTTCGGGAAGTTCTTAAGAAAGAGTAGTTTGGATGAGCTGCCTCAATTGTTAAATATAATAAAAGGTGATATGACGTTTATTGGACCACGTCCTGCCTTATATAATCAGTATGATTTGAAAAAGTTAAGAACTAGGTGTGGGGTACACAGGCTAAGACCCGGCGTTTCGGGGTGGGCTCAGGTAAACGGGAGAGATTGTCTGGAAATAAGTGAAAAAGACAATTATGATTGCTATTACTTAGAACATCAGAGTTTAGGCTTCGATTTAAAAATATTATTATTTACTTTTCTAAAGGTTCTTCGGGCAGAAGGGGTTCGAGAAGGGATCCGAAATCCAAATAAGGTTGAGAAAAGAGAAAGTGCAATGTGAAACTAATTCGGTTGCTATAATAGGGAGTAAGGTGGAAATTTTTTATGTGACTGAAGTAATGCCCGGGGCTATTATCAATGCTGGTACTAAGATTGGGTAGCATGTTATTGTGAATACGGCCTTATGGTGACGGTTGAATCCCTGAGAGAATATATTCTTGGAGGAAACAAGAG
>JQID01000091.1 GCA_000770645.1 Desulfosporosinus sp. Tol-M | reverse complement strand
TTCCGGGCGTGGAATCGATCACTTACGCGAGGTCGGGATTCAGGTGGACGTGGGCCTAATGTTTCATGAAGCCTCCCTCATTAATGAAGTCTTTCTTAAAGTAATCACGACCGGCTTACCCTTTGTCGTTTACAAAACAGCGATGACTTTAGATGGTAAAATCGCCACTGAGACCGGCGATTCATCCCGGATGACTGCGGTTTTTTCCCGCCAGAATAACATCGTAACGATCACGTAATTGATGAACATATTGCCGGGAAACTTCCGTAGTGACCCAGCGTGAATCGCCGGTCTCAGTGGCGATTTTACCATCTAAAGTCATCGCTGTTTTGTAAACGACAAAGGGTAAGCCGGTCGTGATTACTTTAAGAAAGACTTCATTAATGAGGGAGGCTTCATCAAACATTAGGCCCACGTCCACCTGAATCCCGACCTCGCGTAAGTGATCGATTCCACGCCCGGAAACAAGTGGATTGGGATCTTTCATGGCGACGACAACTCGTTTAATCCCGGCGCGGATCAGCGCCTCTGCGCAGGGAGGCGTTCGTCCATAATGAGAACATGGTTCCAAGGTAACATAAGCGGTAGCGTCGCAGGCCTGCTTCCCCGCAGCGGCGAGAGCATGAACCTCAGCATGAGGAGTACCTGCCTGAAGGTGATACCCTTCTCCGACGATCTGTTCATCCTTGACGATAACACAGCCAACTAGAGGATTAGGACTGGTTCGCCCTATTGCCTTAATGGCTAAATCAAGTGCTCTGGTCATGAACTTTTCATCGTTCAAATTGAACGGACTTGATGCTTGCATATAGAATCCCTCTCATACAATAAAAAACACCCAAGTCTTCTCCGGGTGTTTGGGTCAGAAAGTTACAGCTCAAAAAAAGCGCAAATACGCCTCATTCTATCTGTTCCTCTTCTCATCCAGACTTTACTGTCGGCCCCGGAATGTCACCGGATCTGCCAAAAGGCTCGCGGGCTTTACCGCCGGTAGGGAATTTCACCCAACCCCAGAGGAATACTACAGTATATTAAATTAATTATAGTTTACTCCAGACTTTCGATTTTAGCAACCTTATTATTTGCCAAGCAGGGAGAAGAATTCTTCCCGTAATAAACCCATCAGAATGGCGTCGTGATATTTTCCTAACACAAAACGTGCTTCCCGCTGACGACCTTCAAGCTTGAAACCGACTTTTTCATAAACCTTGATAGCCCGAATATTTCCATCCCAAGTATCCAGCGAAATTCTGTGGAAATTCCACTGCGTAAAAAGGAAGCGCGCAAAGGTGATTAAGGCATCTGTGCCATAGCCTTTACCCCAATATGTTTTATTCCCAAGAACAATAAAGAGCGTGGCCGATTGAGCAGGGATATTAACTTCCTTAAAGCCTATAGTCCCAATGAGCAGTTTGTTTTCAGCCAAAATAGCATAGCGATAGGTATCCGGCAATTCGTCGAGAAACTTGACCGTAAGCTGCTCTTTGCTTAGCAGGGTATTTAAGGGCCAAGCCCCACTGGAC
>JQID01000143.1 GCA_000770645.1 Desulfosporosinus sp. Tol-M | reverse complement strand
GAGTCGGCGAGAATCCAGGTTTCAACCAAAACACTCAAGGTACCCTTGATCCGGTAATCAAATACGCTGCTTATGACTGCCCGGAGACAGTTGAAGTGGCAGATGTTAATTCCGATGGGAGAGCGGACGTAATTGTTTTGAATGCTGGTTGGAATACCCTGAGCCTTTACTTGCAAGATACTAATGGAAGTTTAATGGCGTATTCCAGTTACCAGATTCCTTATGCCTCGCACTATAACCCTCAGGGCCTTGCTGTAGGTGACTTCAATTCAGACGGAGATGCTGATGTTGCTATCGCCGATTATAACAATGGATTAGTAATACTTTATAGTTCACCTTCAGTTGTTCCGGTAACAGGTATTAGCTTGAATAAGACTGTTGCCACACTTACCGCAGGTGAAACAGAGACCTTAACTGCGACAATTACTCCATCTAACGCTACGAACCAGAGTATAAATTGGGCATCGGATAATCCGGAAGTTGCGACAATAGATGATAGCGGAAGGGTGATAGCGATAGCACCCGGAACAGCCAATATCACCGCAACCACGTCAGATGGCAGCAATCTTAAAGCAACTTGCGTTTTAACTGTTAAGGCCGTTAATGTCCCAGTAACCGGAGTTACTATTAATAAAACGATCGATTATATCCCCATAAAAAATACTGATCAACTTTTTGCAATGATTATACCTACAAATGCAACCACCAAAGATGTAACTTGGACTTCCAGTAATAAAGCAATAGCTACGGTCAGCAGTACGGGACTGGTAACAGCACTGAAAACCGGAACAACTATTATAACAGTTAAAACTAAAGATGGCGGTTTTACAGCGACATGTGAAGTTGTTGTAAAAAAATCATTTAAAATGTAACTGGCGCACTCTAAAATTTCTCCTTATAGCACCCACTGGTATAGTCCATTGGAAGATGGCACATTCAGACCTTAGCATGTCCTCCGCCGGGGTTAAATCTACCCAAACTAAGGGACTATGGGATATTGCAAGGGAGTGTTAGTATTAGTTTGGCAACGATTGTAGGTATACCATTTGGGGCGAAGATATACTAAAAATATAGCAATAGTGACTTGGAAAACTGTCTTGCCATAGGCTAAGTCCGCTACCCCGAACTACTCTATGCAGACAGTTTTCTTTTATGAGGCGAACCCCGCCGGGGTGGCTGTCTGATCAGGACAAGCAATATCTATGAAATGGATATGTTTGATAAGTAAACAGTAATAGGAATACAAAGTAGGCCAGGTCGTCATTAGGACGGCTGGCTTTTTGTTTTTTCTTGGATTATTTTCACGATCTTAGGAGGAAATAGAGGAAAGATGTGGAAATATTCAGAGGCGATTTTCATGAGCGACAGAGAGTTTTGATTGATTTGGAGAGGGATGTTTTGAATGTTTAGCACCAGTGAGCATGAATAATTCATAAATAGTCTCTGTTAACACATCTATTATGACAAACATATGTCGTTTTAGTTTTGCCACAAATTACATATTACGGTAGAGTTAAAGGAAAGAAGAATTTAGGAGTTTGAGATGATTGATTTAAACCATACGGAAAGGTTATTAAATCTTGTATATATGATTCAAAAATCTCCCGGAATTCAAGCGGGAGAACTAGCTAAGATATTTGGGAGGACCACCCGGACAATTCAAAGGGATATTAGTAACCTGCGTAAAGCGGGATTTAGCATTGCCTCATCAACAGGAGCTGCCGGAGGGTTCAGGTCGCGTGGTTCGTATTATTTAAAACCGCTGGTTTTTACCGGAGAGGAGGCTCTGGCGATCTTTGTGGCGTCAAGAGTACTGCTGGAGCAGAAAGGGTTTCCGTTTCGCGATGATCTGGAATCGGCGTTGGCTAAAATCTCTCAGGTCATCCGGGAGAAAGACAAGGATTTCTTTAAAAGTCTGGAGCCCCGCACCAGCATTGTAGTGAAACAGATCAAAGATTACTATCCATGGGGAGAAGTGTTTACGGAGATTAACCAGGCTATCCTGGACCGCGCCATCATTGAGATTACATACGATTCCTACAACAGCGGCACGGTCTCTGTCCGCAAGGTCAATCCCTATCACATTATGTTTAGGGAAGGGTGTTGGTATCTTATCGCTTACTGTCACCGGCGAGAAGAGATCCGGATTTTCCGGGTAGATCGGATTAAAGACTTGAGAAAGACGGATAAGCAATTTTCAAGTCCCGAAGACTTTTCCCTGCACGAGTATTTTAAGAAAAGCTGGCAGATGGGTAAAGGGGAACCGGTTACGGTAAAGGTCCGCTTCGAGCCGCCGGTTTCCCGGCTGATCCGGGAAAATACCTGGCATCCGACCCAGGAGATTAAGGAACTGGAGGGAGACAGCCTGATCTATACCGTACAGGTGGAAGGGACATGGGAGATAAAACAGTGGATCTTGGGATGGGGTGCGGCGGCGGAATGTTTGGAGCCGGAGGAGCTGCGGGAGGAGATTGGAAGAGAGGTATGGGAAATGATAGGTAGATATAGGTTACCAGAGCTTTCCAGAAGAAAAAGACTAAGTAAGTAGGGTTAACTAAGTCTTTTTATGACATAATTAGAATTGCTTTCGCTTTCATTTTTGTATTTGATTTACGTATCGGCTCCTTAAAATGTTAATGAGTTTATGTATATTTCATGGGTTAACTGAAAGGAAGTAGGTAATGAGGTGAAGGATAATAAAGATAAGGAGAAGAGTAACCCGAAGTTTATAGCGCACCGACGTGAAAAGGACGGAGAAGAGCAGTCCCTGGAAAGACATCTTGAAGAAACATCCTTCTTTGCGGGGGAATTCGCTAAGAAAATTGGTTTGAAAAAGCATGGAGAACTCATTGGTTTATTACACGATTTTGGAAAAGCAACGTTTGAATTTTATCAATATATTGGATCAGCGACGGGTTTAATTGATCCCGATGAGGATGATTATATAGATGCATCCGGAAAAAAGGGGAGAATTGATCATTCCAGTGCAGGTGCTCAAATCATTTATCATTATTTTTCTGATAAAGGAAAAGTAAGTACTTTTACCTCCCAAATCTTATCTTTAATCATAGCCTCGCATCATTCCGGAATAATAGATTGTTTAACCCCGGACGGTACTGATAATTATTCGCGACGGATGAACAAATTTGATGAAAAGACTAGAACAAAAGAAGCGCTGGCGAACGTTAACGATACTGTAAAACGTAAGATGGAAAAAATATTAGCGGATAAAAATTTTATTGGTGATTTTAATCTTAAGCTTAAATCTTTACAGGAACCAAGTGACTCAAACGAAACTTTTATGTTAAAGGTTGGATTGTTCACAAGATTTCTCTTTAGTTGTCTGATTGATGCCGATAGATTAAACACTGCAGATTTCGAATTTCCAGAGAGAACTGAGCAAAGAAACTATGGAAATTATGTTTCTTGGCAAACGCTGATTGGAAAACTGGAGAAACGTCTTAGTGATTTTGAGAATAAAACCGAGATCAAAAATGAACAGGAAAAAGTAAATATGCTGCGTAAGGAGATTTCGGATCATTGTTTAAAATTCTCGAATCGTCCGAAAGGACTTTACCAATTAACAGTGCCTACGGGCGGAGGGAAAACCCTTTCGAGCTTACGTTTCGCTTTAAACCATGTGAACCAACATGGAATGGATCGAATTATTTATGTCATTCCATACACTTCTATTATTGATCAGAACGCTGAAACAGTCAGAAAAATAATGGCAGGTGACATAGAGCAAAGGACTGATGTAACTGATGTAAATGAGATCGTCCTTGAGCATCATTCCAATTTAACTCCAGAGGAAGAGACCAGCCGTCAGAAACTACTGGCTGAGAACTGGGATGCGCCGATTGTCTTTACTACGATGGTTCAGCTTCTGGAAACGTTGTTTGGATATGGGAACCGAAACGCCAGGAGGATGCATCAATTAGCCAACACGGTGATTATCTTTGATGAAATTCAAACTTTACCTGTTCGATGTGTGTATCTTTTTAACGTAGGGGTTCGATTTTTGCTTAAAGCTTGTGGCTCTACAGTAATACTTTGTACCGCAACACAACCGCTGCTAAACAGTGAACTTTTGGGTAAGAGGGCTTTACCGATTGGACTTGATCAGCAAATGATGCCCGATGTTCGGAAGTTGTTTGAGGATCTGAAAAGGGTTGAAATTTTTGATCGGTGCAAAATCGGAGGGTGGACAAATCAAGAGGTAGTCGGCCTGGTCGAAGAAGAATTGAAAGAAACCGGCAGTGTCTTGGTTATTGTAAATACCAAAAAGTCAGCGGCCACACTCTTTCAGCAGGTTCGGAAGAATCCGAAAGTTAAAGTGTACCATCTCAGCACAAATATGTGTCCGGCGCATCGGTTGCAATATTTGCAAGAGATAAAAGATTGTCTAGCTGAGGAGCAACCAGTTATCTGTGTCAGTACCCAATTAATTGAAGCCGGTGTAGATATCGATTTTGGCAGTGTTATCCGTTACCTTGCCGGACTTGATTCAATTGCCCAGGCCGCCGGCCGCTGTAACAGGAACGGCGCCAGACCACAAAGGGGAAGGGTCTTTATTGTCAATCCTCAAGAGGAAAATATTAATAAATTAATAGATATAAAAATCGGCAGGGAAAAGGCAGAACGCGTTTTAGAGGAATTTAAAACGGATTCTGCACAGTTTGAGAAAGATATTCTGGGGTTAAAAGCCATGGAGCGCTATTATCAATATTATTTTTACGAACGAAAGGGGGATATGAATTATCCAGTAACTCCTAAATCTGCAGCCGGTCGGGCAGATAATCTTTTTGACCTTTTGTCAACAAATCCGAAATCTACAGCTGAATACCATCGGATAAACTCGAAGACACCAAATATATTCTTATGTCAGTCTTTTATGACGGCCGCAAAAATTTTTCAGGCTATTGATGCACGTACTCAGGGCGTCATCGTGCCATACGGTGAAAAAGGTAACCGGATTATCAGCGAACTGTGTGAAGTGAAAGACCTTCGTACACAATATCGTTTGTTAAAAGAAGCGCAGCGGTACTCCGTAAATGTCTATTGTAATCAGTTTGAAGAATTAATCAAGCAAAAAATAATTTATGAGGTGCAGGAGGGGGTAGGAATATTCTATTTGGATAAGCAGTATTACAGCGATGATTATGGCATGAGCGCAAGTAAAGTCAATGAAATGGAAACGCTGACTTGTTAAGGGGGTGGTAACAACATGGAAAACAAGGTTGAATTTAAAGTATACGGCAAATATGCGCTGTTTACTGATCCACTAACCAAAATTGGCGGAGAAAAATGCAGCTATCAAATTCCGACCTATCAGGCCTTAAAGGGAATCATGGAATCGGTGTACTGGAAACCGACACTTATATGGTTTATCGATAAGCTGCGTGTAAAGAAACCGATAAAAACCCAAACTCGAAGCGCCAAACCCATTGAATATGGCGGAGGTAATTCCTTATCGATATATACCTATCTTTCTGATGTTGAATATCAGGTACAGGCGCATTTTGAATGGAATTTACAACGGGAAGACCTGGCCGGGGATCAGAATGAAAACAAGCACTTCTTTGTCGCCAAACGTATGATTGAACGCGGCGGCAGAAGGGATATATTCTTGGGAACCCGTGAATGCCAGGGATATGTAGAACCTTGCCGAATTGGTGAAGAAGAGGGTTTTTATGACAATTACGGTGAGCTGAGCTTTGATCTGATGTTTCATGGCTTTGACTATCCTGACGAACTTGGAAAGAACGAGTTGTACGCCAGATTTTGGCGGCCAAAGATGGTAAACGGCGTAGTTGAATTTATTCGTCCAGAACAATGTGAGATCCGCAAATTTATCAGGCAAATGTCCGCACGCAATATTGAATCGATAGGATTGGAAGAGGAAGGCCTCTTGGAAGGATACTCGGAAGAGGTGGCAAACTGATGAGTTGGTTACAAAAACTTTATCAAACTGCTGAGAATTGCCAATCAATGATTGAATCCGGCTCGGATGAAAATGAAGTACCACTTTTACCGATCTGCCATACTACACAAAAGGCGCAGATTGAGATTGTTATTAACCAAGACGGCAGCTTTAAGCGGGCAGGAGTTATTCCTAAAGAAGAAGCCCGTACTGTTATTCCATGCACAGAAGCATCCGGTGGTAGAGCAGGGAAAAAACCGGAAACACATCCTCTTTGTGATAAGCTCCAATACCTAGCGGGAGACTTTGTGGGTTATGGGGGAGAGGTAACAAGTGGTTACGCTAAAGAACCCAAAGAACCGCATGAAAAATATAAGAAACTATTAAGAAATTGGTGCAAATCAGAATTTCGTCACCCGAAAGCAGAAGCTGTTTTAAAATATGTCGAGCAGGGTACAGTGATAAAAGATTTAATTGCCTACCAAATTTTATTCGTTGATACTGATGGAAAGCTGTTGAAACAATGGGAAGAAGAACCTGATAAGGTTGTTCCGGATATTTTTAAATTACTGCCCGGAAAAGAAAATAAAAAAACCGGTGAAATCGATAGTTGGCAAGCGGATGCCTTTATCCGGTGGATAATAGAGATGCCAAATGACCCGCAATCTGCTACTTGGAAAGATACAGATTTATTCGAAAGCTGGTCTAAATATTACTCATCGACCAAGGACAGCAAAACATTCTGTTTTGTAACCGGAACGGAAGTCATGGCGGCCGACCAGCACCCGGCAAAGATAAGAAATGACGGTGATAAAGCAAAACTTATTTCAGCGAATGATACCAGCGGATTTACATTCCGGGGGCGTTTCTTATCAGCGCAACAGGCCTGCGGCGTTGGCTTTGAAGTGACACAGAAAGCGCATAATGTCCTGCGCTGGCTAATAAGCCGGCAGGGTTACAGAAGAGGAGATCAGGCAATCGTAGCATGGGCTACTTCAGGGAAAGAGATACCTGATCTAATGGCGGATTCATTTTCAATGCTGGACTTGGAGGCAATGGAAAGTGATTCCGAACCGGCTGCTTCAACCGCTCAGGACTTAGCAATTAAGTTAAGTAAGAAAATCGCCGGTTATAGCACAGAGTTGGGCGATACCACAAGTATCGTAGTACTGGGGCTTGATTCCGCAACACCCGGGCGTATGGCCATTTCTTTCTATCGGGAATTAACTGGATCTGATTTTCTAGACAGAATTAAAAAATGGCATCAAACATGTTGTTGGATACATGATTATCGTTCCAAAGAAATAATTGACCTGCAAACCGGAAAGAAGAAAAAATTGCATCTTCGATTTGTTGGCGCGCCTGCACCAAGTGATATAGCGGAAGCAGCATATGGTTTGCGGGTAGATGATAAACTCCGCAGGTCAATGGTAGAACGAGTTATTCCCTGTATTGTTGATGGACGAAAGTTGCCGCGGGATTTAGTGGAATCCGCAGTGCGGCGAGCCTCCAAGCGTATAAGTATGGAGGAATGGGAGTGGAATAAAACGCTCAGTATCGCTTGTGCACTTTATAAAAAATATTATGAAAAGGAGGATTTTGATATGGCACTGGATGAAAATAGGAAAGCGAGGGATTATTTATACGGCAGATTGCTGGCTCTGGCAGACAGTATTGAAGAATGGGCACTGAATGATTCGGGAGAAAAACGCCAGACGAACGCAGCTAGATTGATGCAGCGATTTGCGGATCGCCCCTATTCAACATGGCGTACCTTGGAACTGGCATTAGGGCCCCATAAAGCTAGACTCGGTGGCAAGTCAGCTAAAAGGCAGCAATTAATCTCAGAAGTTATTGATATGTTTAAGCCGGAAGATTTTATTAATGATAAGAAATTAAGCGGCGAATTTCTTCTTGGTTATCATAGCCAGCGCAATGCGTTGTGGAAAAAACGAGATGAAGAGAAACCAAATGTTTGAAACATCGTGAAGAATGAAATCAACGGAGTATTAATTTAAAGGGGGATTGGAAACCATGGGAACCTTGTTAAATAAAATTGATTTTGCGGTGATTATTAATGTCAAAAATGCTAACCCCAACGGTGATCCGCTAAATGGAAATAGGCCTCGTATCAACTATGATGGAATTGGAGAATTGACAGATGTTTGTATTAAACGGAAAATAAGGAATCGGCTAATGGAAGCAGGTTCTGCTATTTTTGTTCAATCTGATGATAACCGTATTGATGGGTATCCGAGTCTTCGCAAGAGAGCTGAAGGGGAAATTAGTAAAGATAACTGGAAAGATGAGAAAAAATTCCGTGAAGCTGTTTGCAAGAAATGGATAGACGTGCGCACCTTCGGCCAGGTTTTTGCTTATGAAGGAGATAAAAAAGGTGAAGGGGTATCGATAGGAATTCGGGGCCCTGTATCGATACATTCCGCGTTTTCTATAGCTCCTGTACTTGAACGTATCTCCAGTATACAAATCACCAAAAGTGTAAGCAGTGTAGGCGATGGAACTAAACGATCTTCTGATACGATGGGAATGAAGCATAGGGTAGATCACGGCGTATATGTTTTTTACGGAAGCATGAACCCTCAATTGGCTAGTAAAACCGGATTCAGTGATGAAGATGCGAAAGCAATTAAGAAGGTTTTGGCGAATTTATTTGAGAATGACGCTTCATCCGCAAGACCGGAAGGAAGTATGGAGGTCTATAAGGTCTTTTGGTGGAAGCACAATTGTAAAAACGGGCAATATTCGTCCGCTAAGGTTCATCGCTCACTAAAAGTAGATGTAAAACCTGATGTGGATGTTCCCAATGATGTTGAAGAAGATTATATTGTTACTCTTCAACCACTCCCTGAGCTGACTCCGGAAATAATACCCGGAAGGTAATTACTTATGTCAGTTTATGAGGAAGACAATCTTTTACTTCTCTCTGGTATCCAGCACATGGCCTTCTGCGAAAGGCAATGGGCGCTGATCCATATTGAACAGGTCTGGGCGGAGAATTCGCGCACGCTGGAAGGTAAATTTCTCCATGAAAAAGCAGACGATCCGTTCAAAAATGAGACGCGCAGTGATCTCCGAATTGTCAGAGCAATGCCGATTGTATCCTATAAACTTGGCCTGCGCGGGGTAGCCGACGTGGTGGAATTCCGTATGGTGGAGAATTCGCCTGAGGGTATTGCTGTCAAACTGAACAAACGTAAAGGCTGGTGGCAGCCTTTCCCGATCGAATATAAGCGGGGAAGGCCCAAAAGGGATGATCGTGACGCAGTCCAGTTGTGCGCGCAGGCAATTTGTCTGGAAGAAATGCTGAAAATCTCCATTGACTGCGGATTCCTGTTTTACGGCCAGACAAAGCGCAGGGAAAAGATTTATTTTAACCATGTATTGCGAAAACGGGTGGAGGAACTTGCCGGCAAGATGCAGAAAATGTTTGTCGATGGGAAGACTCCCAGGGCGCATAAGGGCAAGCATTGCTCGCTATGTTCACTGACCGAACAATGTCAGCCGAATCTTACCATCCGTCACCGCTCTGTCGAGGCGTACTTACAACGGATGCTGGATTGGGAGGAGATAAAAATTTGAGGAAACTGCTGAACACGCTCTATGTGACCATCCCGGATACTTATCTGGCCTGCGAAGGGGAGAATATTCTCATTAGGGTGGACGATGAAATCAAATTCCGCGTTCCCGTGCATAACTTGGAGGGGATCGTCTGTTTTAACTTCACTGGAGCCAGTCCGAAACTAATGCAGCTTTGCTGTGAAAGAGGGGTGTCACTGTCATTTCTCACCCAATACGGAAAATTTCAAGCTCGTGTAACCGGTAAGGTCTCCGGCAATATTCTGTTGCGAAAGAATCAGTACCGCTGGACAGACAACGATGATATTTGTGTCAGGCTGGCCAAAAGATTCATCGCGGCTAAAATGATGAATTGCAGGGCCGTCTTGCACCGGGCTATTCGCGACCATCCCGAAGTTGTTGATACATCTTTACTTGTCAGTATCATGAAATTAATATCCGATCTAGGCAAGAAAGTCGATAAAGCAATGGATTTGCATACACTTAGAGGCTTGGAAGGGCAGGCGGCAAATTTATATTTCTCCGGATTTAACGAATTGATTCTTGCCCAAAAGTATGCTTTTCAGATGACCGGCAGAAATAGGAGGCCCCCCTTGGATCGGGTCAACGCCCTTCTCTCCTTTTTCTATACTTTGCTGGCACATGAAGTGACTGCCGCCCTGGAAAGCGTGGGCCTTGATCCCCAGGCGGGATTTTTGCACAGGGACAGGCCGGGCAGAGCAAGCCTGGCGCTTGATATCATGGAAGAACTGCGGTCGCATTTTGCCGATCGTTTGACACTCAATTTAATCAATCGCAATCAAATCGATGGAGAAGGTTTCGTGATCAAGGAAAACGGCGCGGTGATCATGGACGACAGTACCAGAAAAGAGGTACTCACGACCTGGCAGAAGCGTAAGCAAGAGGAAATTACACATCCTTATCTGGATGAAAAAGTACCGCTGGGTCTGATTCCTTATATTCAGGCAGTGCTGATGGCCAGACATATCCGAGGGGATATTGAGGATTACCCGCCATTTATCTGGAAGTAGGTGATTGACTATGATGGTTTTGATAACCTATGATGTCAATGTTACAACAGACGCAGGGAAAAGACGTCTTTATAGGGTTGCCAAACAGTGCAAGAATTTCGGTCAGAGAGTGCAGAATTCAGTGTTTGAGTGTTTGGTCGATCCGACGCAGTTTACAGACCTGAAACACCGGCTGGAAAGCATCGTTGATCCGGAAAAGGACAGCTTACGCTACTATTTTCTGGGTAGTAATTGGAAAAAGCGTGTTGAGCATTACGGTACCAACGAGTCTTATGACCCGGAAGGGGTTCTGATCATTGATGCGAACGGTAAGTGAACATAGATTTACTGGAATGTTCGCAACGGGCATATTTTATGGGAAAGATATTAGTTATCCGACTTTTAATGTATAAAATAGTCAAATAGAATATAACTTTCGCAAAACAAAGCTTAAAAACGCTTTGTTCATAATATTCCCTTTAGGGACTGTCGCGCCCCGTGCGGGCGCGTGGATTGAAACTTTATAACCGAGTGCAAGAACGGACCTACAGGTCGCGCCCCGTGCGGGCGCGTGGATTGAAACTTCACTGTCGAAGGGGAGGATGCCGTTGTACGGGTCGCGCCCCGTGCGGGCGCGTGGATTGAAACTCTATAACCGAGTGCAAGAACGGACCTACAGGGGTCGCGCCCCGTGCGGGCGCGTGGATTGAAACTT
>JQID01000080.1 GCA_000770645.1 Desulfosporosinus sp. Tol-M | reverse complement strand
TTATCGACTGCATCATAAACTTTCTGCTGAAACTCCCGTAGCTTAGCAATTTTCTCATCACTTGCCCCTGCAATATTAAGGTCTGCCCAAGTTAAAAGACCCGCAATCGGGTTAAGATCAGACGCAAACGTATCACAGCCCATTCGTGCTGCTTCAAATGGAATAGAGCCACCGCCACAAAAGCAATCCCCAACAATAGGCTCTCTGCCAAACCGCATCTTCCCAAGTTCTGCGGTAAGTTCTTGGAGATTATTTGCCTTTGTACCCAGATGCGCATTGATTTCTTTCCACACGGCAGGACTATCGTTGGCATATTCCTCCGGTCGCACACAATAGGTTAGCTTTTGATCATAAGACATTCTACTCCAAGCCTCTTCGAGAGCAGTGGCCTTTTCAGCAGCTGATATGCCTGCTTTCCATACAGGGGTCAATTCACCTTTTTTTTCTGTGAAATACTGCTCACACTCTCTAGTTGTTAATATATCAAATGCATCTTTAACAGGAATTGATTTTGTTTTTCTATTTAATAAGCCCTCTTTATCCATTGACATTATTTTTAGGAATATTTCCATATCCTTTTTGGGTTCATCAGTTGCAGGAAGCAACAAGCCGAGCAGAGCCGCCCGTACCAAGACAAGCGGTTTCCTGCCCCACCATTTACCAAGGCCTGTTAGAGTTTGTCCTGCAACGGCTTTACGTTCCTTATAGCTTTCTTTACTGACCTTAGAAACTGGAAACTGCACTTCAATAAAAGATTTATCGTAATTCAACGAATTATTCCTCCTCACCTCGTTTGAGCATGGCGTCAAACAACGAAAACTGGCGCTGTTCATCAATCGGGTTTTCACATAAGGCATAGCGCAGCGCCTTACGCCAGCCCCGGCGGTCATCGATATTTCCGGTGGCAGCATTGGTCATGGTATAAAGCCACCAGCGTTCCTCGGGGGCAAGCCCCAACCAGTTACGAAGAGCTATCGGCACATTTGCCGGATCGCAGTCCTCAACTGCCCAAACAAGCACAAGGAGTTCCTTGCCATACAGCCGTTCCACGGGAGTTTGCCCAATAACGAAACGACCGGCCGGCAGTTTTTGCTTTTTTAAGCGGCTGTTAAACTCTGTCCGCAAAGTATCCTCTAATAATTTCCACTTATGCTTGGAAATTTCAGCCTTTGCTTTATCCTCTCCATACACATTAACGGTTTGGGTTCCCGCCCCATCCTGCCAACTAAAGCGTTCATAAATTAGGACGCTTGAGTCTTTCTTCGCGGGAATACAGACGAGAATATGATGGCGGCTTTCAGCGGGCTTGAATCCAAAACCCAAACATGCTCGCTTAACGATCATTTTTGATTTATCTCTCCCTGTTTGAATTCGGACAAACTGAATTTCTGATCATTGGCAAAGTCCAGGAACGCTTGACCGTTCTTAAACATTATTACCCCACATTCCAATTCAATATTTACCCTACCATTCGTAACAAATGCATTCTTAAGACTGTCCAGGACATTTTCAATCTGTTCCATACTAGTTGTAATCTTATCACTCAGCGTAAGTTCTATCCAGCCTGCATCTTTGCCTTGAGCATCGTTTTTATGCAAGACAATGTGGACATCCCTGACACTTTCTGCGTATTTCTTCAGCAGTGTGAGCTGGTCATAGGTCTCACTGGTATCAACTGCCCGCATTAAACGTGCAAGCACAAGCGGTTTAGCCTTGTCAATTTCCGGGCCTACCGGCCTGCCTTTTTCAATCTTAATGGTCTGCCTGTCATAATACACACCCCCATGTTCGGCCACTATTAGTACAAACGCCGCTTTGGAAGGTATCTTAAACTCCCCGTCATAGATACCGCCGCTGTCTTTCGGATCGCTTCCATCGGTTGTGTATTTGATATTTACTCCCGGTTGGGATTTAAGAATCATATATTTTCCATCGGCTTTTTCCATGATTTTATGTTTGACTGAAATATCACGCATCCATTCTACCGGTTCACCGGTTGGGTGCTCGGCTGTCGAGTCAACGCAAAGAAAGGAAACCTTTAACTCGGCAGTCTCGAAATTATT
>JQID01000086.1 GCA_000770645.1 Desulfosporosinus sp. Tol-M | reverse complement strand
CCCGATCATTTCCGACATCGTCGCATTCATTGCGGGACGGTTCTTCGGGAAGTAGCTACACCCGTAGTCATTTTCCTGGGTAGCGTTTTCGCCAAACCAGGCTTTTAGCAGGGCTACCAGATGTTTTTCATAAAACGACCCATTGCGCACCAGATAATCACGTATAGTCTTATCCGTATGATTAGGATACGGCAAATAGCCCGGTAGGATGTGATAAAGGTTGGCCATATCGGTCGAACCCTGAACATTCGGTTCGCCGCGCAGGGCATTGATCCCGCCGCCGGCTTTGCCACTATTACCCAACAACAATTGAATGATGGCATAGGCCCGAATGCCTTGCGTACCCGTGGTATGCTGGGTCATGCCCATCGCATAGAGAATAGTGCCCGGTTTCCCTTTAGAAAAGGCGTCGGCGATTTCTTTAATTTTCGCGGCCGGGATCCCGGAGATTTTTTCGGCTGTTTCCAGGGTATAGCGGGCATAGTGAGCTTTGAGCTTAGCAAATACGCTATCCGGGTCCTCCAGACTGTCCGCTTTCAGGGGTTTTTTATCCGGCCCAAGTTGGTAACCCCAGCTCGCGGTAGCATACTTCTTTGTTGTAGGGTCAAAACCGGAGAAGAGGCCATCTTCTAATTTATAATCTTTACTGACCTTAAACAGAGCATTAGTGTAATTAAGAACATATTTCTCATCGTATAATTTCTTTTCAATAATATAATTAATAATAGCGCCCAGATAGGCAATATCCGTTCCCGGACGGATTTGGGCAAAGATGTCGGCTTTGGTAGCCGTCAGAGTAAAGCGTGGATCGACGACGATTACTTTAGCGCCTTTTTCTTTTGCCCGAAGAATCCACCTCATGGCAATCGGATGATTTTCAGCGCAGTTGCTTCCCGCAATTAAAAAGACCTCGGCATTATTCATATCTGACCATGAATTGGTCATCGCCCCACGACCAAAGGCAGGGGCCAACCCGGTTACGGAGGAAGCATGGCATTGCCTGGCCTGGTGGTCATGATGCGGGGTCCCGATTACCCGGCAGAATTTCGTAAATAGGTACGACTCTTCATTGTCCACTTCGGCAGAACCAAGAAAGGCGATTCCGTCCGCACGGTTAACCGGCAGCATTTCCTTTAGTCCGGTTTTCGCATTGACCACCTCATCAGCGGCTTTCCAAGTAGCCTCCCGGACTTCTTTGGTTTTCTTGGCGACGCGGTCCAGCGCCTCTTCCCAGGAGATGTCTTCCCAATGATCCGCCCCGGGAGCACGCCGTTTCGGCTTAGTCACCCGATCCGGCGAGTAGGCGACATGTGATAAGCTTGCCCCCTTGGGACACAGCACTCCCTCGCTGACCGGATGATCCGGGTCACCTTCCAAATGAACTAACTTACCCTCTTTCACATACAAAAGCGTCCCACAGCCACCGGCGCAAAAATGGCAGATGCTCGGGACCTTTTTGGTTCCTTCCAGTTTCAACGCATACCCTTTGGCCTCCGCAACGGCCGGGTCAAAACCCAGACCAGTGGCCAAGGCTGCAATGGAAAGCCCTGAGAGTTTAAGGAACCCACGACGAGAAACATCCATCTCTTCTTCCTCCCCTAAAAATGTTTTCTTAAACACGCCATGACCAATCCCATGAATTTACTTCTTGATCAAAGCATGATCAGAACTTTGTATCTAGACATAAGCGACGCTCCTTACACTTCAATCATTCCTTTTCTATTTACATGAAAAAATAAAAAAACTCCTATCTTAATTAGGAGGGTAAAGTTCATTGCCATGCTAAATTAGGGCATTGGTTACATCAAAAATACGCGCTCTCTCCCCCTACTCAGAAACAACTTACGGCACCATTATTAAAGACACCTCTCATTACCGGCGCATAAATGATGCGGGCAATGCAAATTGTCTTCTCAGTGCCATTGACTCCTTTCCAATATAAGGGAGATAAACCCGTTTCCGGATTTACCGTGTCGGCATAACAGCCAAGTCGGCTAATTCCCCGTAGCCGCAGCTTTAGGTGAAGTAGCTTGGGAGCTAAGTTTTAAAAAATTATTAAATTTCAGCAACGTTGTAACGCTGTTGCTAAAAAGTCTAAGGGTTGGCAAATTAGGGTTCAACAACGACGAATAAAGGCAGGAATGTAGTACAGCCAAATCAATGATTCGCCAACAAGCAAGTCGGATGAAGCATTAAAGCATAGATGAACTCATCCGCCAAAGCTCCAAAGAGAATCGGTGAAGAAAGGCCGCATCAACTTCAGGTCTTCATTTGCGCCACTGTAAATAGAAACTCTATGAACCGCCGGTTCATGTAAGTTAACTCACATGCAACGGGTTATAATTTGCTTAAACCTTGTACTTGATAGCACTTTCTCACCTCCCTCAACGCCGACTTGATGCCGACAGTATTTCAACGAAGCTGCACTTCTAACGCCGCTCGGTTTTGATATTGCCGGAGGATATGCTTGGCGGATAATTATATCCTCATAAACTGTTACTTCAACACAAGTATATATTATATATAATGTCTTTGTAATGTTAGTGTATCACTTTTATGTGTTCTTGTCACTAGCACATTTTGGTCACCAATGAAGAAATTTATAGAATCCTTTGAAATTGAAAAAATAGAGTAGGGGCAATTACTCGGGTCTTTGACAGTTACATAAATACAGATATCCCTAAAAGCCTTGTTTTCAGAGGCCACTGAAAAAGTCAAAGAAGCCATTGCCTTAAAAGCAGAGGCTTCTTATCACGAAAAATGGGATAATATAGAGTAAAAAACAACTTAAAGAGGGTTTGGGGAATGTTGAGGACATACAATCAGATGAAATTATCCGAATATAGGAATCTATACGATGTAGTGGTGCTACTTCGGATCCGTAAAGTTGATTGACAACTGCTGTGTAAGGGAATATGGCGTACCGGATCAACCGCATTCCTATATGACATCCGCGCCTGCGGATAATTATCTTTCATTTGGGCTATAGACAAAGTCGTTGACGATTTCTTTTGTCAACATGCTCCCTTCAAAGCTGTTGCTGTAATAAATAATGTAAGGGATTGCCCGTTAAGGTAACTAACCACCTTTACTCAGCCTCAGCATCCCATTCAGAAAAGTTTCAATTTGCTCACGGGTGGAAAAATAACTTAAACTAATCCTGCAGGTTCCCTGATGCAAAGTACCAATGGTCCGATGCGCCAGAGGAGCGCAATGGAGGCCGGAACGGGTGACAATACCAAAATTATTCTCCAAAAGAAAACCCAGTTCGCCGCATTCCAGACCGGCCAGATTTAGAGACAAAACAGCGGTCCGCTGTCGGTTGTCCACAGGGCCATGAATTGTCACTCCCTGAATTTGCCTTAACCCGTCAACCATCCTGTCCATCAGTTCCAGCTCATGATTTCGAATAGCTGCCAGACCTTTTCTCATGATAAAACTGACGCCTGCTCCTAAACCGGCAATTCCCGGTGTATTGGGAGTGCCGCTCTCATACTTATCCGGGGAAAAATCAGGCTGTACCATTTCCTCGGAAAAGGAGCCGGTACCTCCCTCGAGCAGTGAATCAATGTCCAAACCGGGCCGAATATAGAATCCGCCCGTACCTTGCGGACCGAACAGGCTTTTATGCCCGGTAAAGGTCAGAACATCAATATTTTGTTCTCCAATATCAAGCGGGATTATCCCGGCGCTTTGGGCCGAATCCACCATAAATACTGCGCCCTTATTCCTGCAGAGCTGCCCTACTTCCCGGACAGGCATAATCGTGCCTGTCACATTGGAGGCTGCGGTCAGACAAACCATGCAGGTATTCGTACGCCAGGCTTTCTCCACCTCATACGGGTCCAGACTGCCGTCGGCAGCACAGTCCGCGATGGATATTTCCACTCCGGAATTTTTTAACTTACTGAGCGGCCGTACCACAGCGTTATGCTCCATCGAACTGATAATAATATGATCCCCCGGCTTCAGATATCCTTTGAGCACCGTGTTGATCGCCTCTGTGATATTCTTGGTAAAAATCAGGCGCGAAACATCCGTGAAATGAAAGAGCGCGGCCAACGCTTCCCTGGTATCCAGCAGCACCCCTCCGGCTTCCAGCGTTTTACTGCTGCTGCCCCGGTACGGACTGCCGCCCAGTCGACGGTTGTAATGATCAATCATCTGATAAACAATCTCCGGTTTTGGCCAGGATGTAGCTGCATTATCTAAATAGATCAGCTCTTTCATTTCACACTCCTATTCTCAAGGGAACTTGCTATTTGCTCAATATACATAAACCCTTCCCCTTGCCCAAAGCCCAAACAGCAATTCAACAGGTCTTGTTCCACACCGCCGTCTTGCGTTGAATCCTGACAATACCCCCTGTTTTGATGTTGCTTCCCGCAAGAATCTTTTCCACCTGCGCCACATTTTCCTCACTGACCAGCAGCGAGATGCCGCAAAAACTGCTGGCTTCACGGGGAGTCGGTGAAATACTGCACTTTACCTGAGCCTCTTTTAATTTCCGGTGCAGGCGAAGACCTTCCTGATGATTGGGAAAGAGTACGTAGTAATCATAAATTTCCGCCATGATTCATTCAACCTACCTGTTACCTATTGTTCCTATTGTTTCAAGATTTCCAGAAAAGCCTGCACTCTGGTGCGCAGCTGTTCCATGTCCTGTTCGCTGTAATCTGTTTCCAAATGTATATTGGGGACGCCCGCTTTATTTAAAGCTTGTTGGACCAGATACCCTTCCGTGGAATAAAGGCCGCAGAACTGCAGGCTGCAATCAATCACCCCGTCCACCTTATATTCTTTCACCAAACGCAGGAGATCGTCGATCCGTCCGGTATTAGGCGTAAAGCAGGCACAGTTGGTCTTCATGTAGCGCGCGGCCAAGGCTTTGATTTGTTCATCCAAAGTTTTACCGCTTTCATCAACCAGATTTTCAAAATAACGCGTGCCGGTGCAGAGTTCCTCGACTACCACCACAGCGCCGCTGGTTTCAAGAATATGGTGCAGTTTCCAATTAGGAATAGCCATCGGTGTGCCTGTGATCAAAATGCGCGGTGTGTCGGCTGGGAAAACACCCTCGCCCGCTGCTATTCTTTGCTCCAGTTCAGCGCAAAGTTTGTTGGTTTGGGCGGCAAAGCGGACCGGGTCGTCATAGAAGGCTATTTGCGTCACTAATAGCGCGTCTTTGCCGCTGATCGGCACCGGTGAATGTTTCCGGGCGTTGTAAAGACGGGCCAGGGCTTGCCGTTTTTCATTAAGAACTTTGATTTTTTCAGCTAAAGCTTCCAGGGTAACTTTATGGCCCGTAAACTTCTCTACAATTTCAAGCAGCGCTCTGATTTCATCTTCCCAGGCCAGAAGATCTTTTTCCCGCTTCATTTGCGGAATATCCATCACATAGACAGGGACTTCCTGATTGAGAATTTCCCAGGCTTTTTTCTTGCCGTCACAGGTTGTTTCCCCGATATACATATCGGCGATTTTGAAGAAAGGACAAGTTCCATCCAGACGCGCACCCACGGAGGCTTTGATCAGCGGGCAGGTATTGGCCGGCAGGACCTTTTCGCCGCCGCCAACCCAAAACTGGGAACCACCGCATAAGCCGGTGGCAATACCGCCGGCGGCAAAAATAATTTCATCAGGGACATAAACACAGAAGGTGCCAAAAACCTTGCCGCCGTTTTTCTGATGTTCAATCAGTTCCACCGGGCGCACCCCATGAATTTCCGAAACCACAAAGTTGAAAAAATCCATTCCCTCCGGACGGTTTTCCTGGGACATATAAACAGCCCCAAAAGCTTCCGGCAGCGCCTGACAGAGTAAATCGTGTTTTTCCAGATCCATTCCCAGGTCAGACCACATTTTGCGATAATCAGCCATAAAACTACCTCCTCATATTATTAAGTTATTATTGTTTTTACCGGAAAATATGATTTTAGGGAACCCCATCATCATCGTGAGCATCAGCTATTCTCTGGTTTTCATAATAGTTCTGAATAGCTTTGCGCAAGGCGCCTACTCCCAGATTAGAACAATGCTGTTTCTCCTTTGGCAATCCACCCAAGGAATCAATTATATCCTGTTCGGTAATTTCCAGGGCATCTCCAAGGCTTTTACCCTTTGCCAAAACTGTTGTCATGCTGCTGGTTGCAATCGATGCAGTACAACCAAACACCAAAAAGCTAATATCTACGATGATTTCATCCTGTATCTTAACATATATGGTCAGACAATCCCCACAATTCGGGTCTCCTACTGACCCTTCACCATCTGCATCCGGCATGCTGCCAACATTCTGCGGATTCTTAAAATGCTCTATAACCTTTTCTGAATACAATTATATCCACCACCTGATTTGTTTCTTCTTTTTCACGCAATGCTATACTGTTCCATTACAATAACTCAAACTGTACTTACTTATATAATCTAGCAATTATTGTTTCTCCTCCTTTTACCTTCTGACCAACTTGGACCATTATGGTTGCCTCCTTGGGCAGGTAGACTTCAGTACTGGAACCAAAACGAATAAGCCCAAACCTATCACCGGTAGCCATATAATCGCCTACTTGAACCCAACACACCAGACGCCGAGCTACTATTCCAGTAATCTGCACCACCAGAACCTTACCCCATTCTGATGCAATCCCCAGATAGTTGCGGACATTTTTTTCGCTTGCTTCATTTTTATATGCAGGTAAAAATATTCCAGATACCCTTTTCACCAACTCCACTTGCCCTTCTATGGGATTGCGATTAATATGCACGTTAAAAATACTTAAGAATATTCTTATCTGAACCGTATTGTCATGTACATATTTATCCTCAAATACTGTATTTATATCCATAACTCGACCATCAGCCGGTGCGACAACCATTCCCATGCTTGCAGAGAAATGGCGCTCTGGATTACGGAAAAAGAAAATGCAAAATAAGGTTAAGACTAAGCCTGGTAGAACTCCAGCCCAACCTGTGCCTAAATATAATAGAGCAGAAAGCATAGCAAAAAATGCGATAAAAATCCATCCTTCACGAGCTACAATTTCTCTATGATTCATTTAATAACTCCTATCAAATAAAACGAAATTAAAAATTCCAGATTATTTCAGTTTAATTGTCTATTAATTAAAATGCACTTAACTGTGGTTCAATTTTTCCCTGAATTATATGGGATTAAACTTTTCTTATAATTATGGGTTTTAGGCTCGTATTCTTTGCTGCATAGTTTTCACACATTTTAATAATTATTATAGATATAACAAAAAACACTATTCCGCCAACTATAGCAGTAACTGTTGCATTAATCCTGAATAATTCTGACATATTATATCCTAATACAACCCCTAAAAAAACTAGGATGAACGGCAGGATAAATACAATAAATGCTGCTATTAGCAT
>JQID01000106.1 GCA_000770645.1 Desulfosporosinus sp. Tol-M | reverse complement strand
GCCGCAACTGGAGCACCAGGTTTACCTGGTGTACCATTTAATATAGCATTAAGCTTTTTATTATATTTTAGAGCTGCACAAAGCACAGCCCTATACTATGGTTACGATGTCAAGGACGACCCTAGAGAATTAGAATTTGCGGCTTCAGTGGTGTTATCTAGTTTATCTCCGACGAAAGAACAGGGATTAGATAACTTAACTGGATTAATTGGGAAAATGATGCTAGCTGCTAATTTTACAGCTCTCAAAGCAGCTCTTGAAAAAACCTATGCTGAAATGGCAAGAAAAGGTGGAGCAGAATTATTGTATGTACAAATTAGAGCTCTAGCTAACAGGGCTGCCGAAAACGCACTTCAGAATGCAGGTAAAGAAGGAATAGAAGCTGGAGTATTTAGAAAAATGTTGGAGCAAAAAGGCAAGAGAATACCCAAAGAAGCAGGGAAAAAAGCGGTTCCTTTATTAGGTGCACTCGTTGGTGCTTGTTCTGATTCTTACTACATGGATCGCATATTACAAGGTTCTAACCTTATTTACCATAAAAGATATCTATTTGAAAAAGAACGTAGAGTTGATCTATTACTGGGTAATGACATCGTCTAACAGAGGGTCTCGCGAAATCGGAGAGAAGATGAATGTAGTAACCAGACGTCGCAAACCCTCGGGACTTTATTGGAAATGGGTATTTCGGAATTGATTTATCAGGTTGATTATAGTTGACTATGTATAACTGGTTTAGAAGTTTAGGAGGTTTGGCTTCAGTCTAGAGAGTTTGGTTTGTCTAAGTTGCATCTAGCATCGTAATACGACATCTTAATTTCAGAGAAAGAGTGAGGAAATTGGCTAATAGAATCGGGGAAGCACTATTGGAGATGTATTTTTTTAAACCGCTGATTGAATATTACGCAAATACATATGGAGCTAAGTTTTTAAATATTCATAAGCCTAGCCCCCAAGATGAAGTATGGATAGGTTATGATCAGGCATGGACGCACTCTTCACTAAATCAAGAACAATTATTAAATAAACTAAAGGAAGCCATACAAAACAAAGCAACCACTTTAAGTACATTCTATTTAGGATTCTTTTTACAGTTCAAAATAGTAAGTATCATGAGCAGGACCAGTAACAATAAACCTGATTATTATACACTACCATATTATAGATCTGAGATATCATTAAAAATTAATAGAAGAACGGGACTTTCCCAGCATCAAACGCTTAAACGATTAAGTAGGATAGATAATGCGAGTGTGGTTTATGCGTGCGGAATGATCTTTGATAATAATGATATATACAAAAATCCTGATTTATCTGACCTCCGAATGATTCCAGTTAAAGATTCTCCTGATTATGATATGAAAGACGAAAGACATTTTATTACATTTCAAACAAAAGATGACCCGTCACCTTTATATCATAGTGAGCCTGTTGAAACTATTTCATTTTCAGCTAAAGAATGGATTATAGGCGAAACAAATCATAGCCCTAAACGAATGGACGCTAAACAAATTATGGATTTATTAAGCTTAACAGAGAAAGAAATTCTTACTTATAAACAAGAACAAAGACTTGAAAAAGCAAAAGCAAAAGAATTATCTGATCATACATCAAAACTTCTTGGGAATAACTTTGAATTCTATTTGCTGGAATCTGAGAAAAGACAGAAGAAAACGCATACTGACAAATATCAAAGCCTCACAATTCTGGAGTTTATGAACAAATAAAACGCGCGTGTATTCTACTCGTGGAGTACGTATGGTGAGGTTTTGAGCAAATAATAGGTGAATGTTATATGACGCACCAGGAACCCTTGGACGAAGCAAGAAAGAAATTCGTGGAAAGAACCTGTCTAAAGGGGAATTATCTTCTATGGTTTTTGCATAAAAGACAAATCAGGCTTTCTTAACGGATGAACAAGGAGCAAGAAAGCTGGCATCTTATATCATGGTTCCTGAAAAGGTGCAAACCACTCATCTGATTGGCTAGTTTTCATTGAATTCTTTAATGACGCTGAGATGGTGGATGACCGGAAGGCTGGCGTAACAACTTAATACGTCAGTCGATAAAGTAAATAAGCGACCAGCAGCCCGTCTTTCAACGAAGAATATTAGTATCAAACGCAGTGCTTTAACAGGTAATCTCAGAATCGGAGGAGCAGCAACATGAAAACATTATTTGAACTATGTAAACCGAGGCAAAGTGTATTTGAGGAAACTAAAAGAGAAGATGTCTTAAATCTGTCTGATCTCATAGAGGGCAACATTGAATGCGTCTCATTCTTTGAGGAAAATTACATAACAGACGGCATGAAGACGCTTTTGGACACGGCCTTTAATCGTTTTATCAAGCAAGGGCAAACCGGTGTCGTAAAGCTCACTCAAGCAATGGGCGGCGGCAAGACACATAATATGCTAGCGCTTGGACTACTAGCCGCAAATCCCGAATTCCGCAGTAAAGTAATGACGGACAGTAAGAAATACAAAGCAATTGGCAAAGTGCGGGTGGTTGCCTTCTCCGGTCGCGAGAGCGATGCGCCGTTTGGCATATGGGGTTCTATTTCGGAACAAATCGGTAAAAGGGAGGCCTTTTCACAGTATTATTCTCCGCTTTCCGCCCCCGGCGAAACTGCGTGGATTAACTTACTGTCCGGTGATCCTCTGCTTATCTTGATCGATGAGCTGCCACCCTACCTAGAAAATGCCAAGTCGAAGACCATAGGCAATTCGGATTTATGCGC
>JQID01000111.1 GCA_000770645.1 Desulfosporosinus sp. Tol-M | reverse complement strand
CCGGCTTGTCCGGGTTGGGGGTATTCCAGCGAAATTTAAGGCACCGCCGTCCGTGGCGCTGCTGAGTCCGGGAGCATGATACGTCGTAGAACAGCCGGTTCCCGCCACTTGGAGGATGATGAATGCGGTCAGGGCGCGGCGGGAACCGGCGGGATGTTATCTGAAAGTCGGCGGAAAAGAAAGAAAAAGTAGCCGTCTCATGGGCTACTTAGGTGGGAAAACTTCATCATGGGTCCCGATAATATAGAAGGTGTTAATCTGATCATTTCCATCGGAAGTTACTTCTATGATAATTCTAACTGACATATTGATGCTGATTTCATAGAAGTTATCTGTTCCTTGAATCTTTTTATATCTTAAAGAAGGATGACCAGGGTCGGAGATGAATAATTCAATAGCTTTTTCTGCTTGTTTTGAAACCCTTGAGTCGAGTTGTTTAAATTGCTTATCGAATTTTCGAGTTGATTTAAAGCGTCTGGTCATTGTTTAATACCGTCAAGAAATTCGCTAACGGTATTAAACTCACGAGTATTGCCGGAATCAACATCATTTTTGGCTTCGAGCATATCATTTTGGACTATATCAGACCAGAAGTATGCTTGGCTAGTAGGCACGAGTTTCATTGGTTCAATGATAATTTTATTGTTATCCATCCGAATATCGAGAACATCTCCTTCATTGATATTTAGTTGTTCTCTGATGTCTCTTGGAAGGCTTATTAGATTTCGTTTTTGAACAAAGATCTTGTGGGAGCTAACAGACATGATGGTCACCCCTTTTCATAATCTACATACAGTATATGCGTAATTACGTAAATATACAAATATATGAAGAGCGTTTTGCTTGGGGATTCCTTTGGGGCGCCGACCTTCAGATAACTTCTAGAGATTTATGAGGTTCGTAAGGTTACTATGAATGAAGAAAAAGCAACGCTTAAAGAAAGGCTGGTGGCAATTATGAAGTATACTAAAAAGTCCAAGGCGATTACGCTAATGTCAGCAGTGCTGTTAGTTGTAGTAATCGGCGGAGCGGTGATGCTGGGAGGATGTGCCGGTAAAACCAACTCGGAGGATACCAATACTGGCATAATGACACCGAACTTGACAACGAACACTAAAATTGAAAATTTGCTGGCGCTAATTATGTCCTCGCCCCTGGAATCTTCAAATCTCGGCGATTATATCGCTGCCCATCAGGAGGAATATGACGCCATTATAAAAATGGATGCAGAAGCCCTGCCCTATCTGTTTTCCGAGTTTGAAAAAGGCGGCCAAACCGGGCTGAAGAGTCATATTATGGAAAGCTTGTGCAGGAATATTCTGGCTGGTGAAGATATCAAATATGCTAACACCGATCCTCAGGATTGGTATGATACTTACAAAGCGCATATGCGCAGCATGTTAGAGAAATACTCCCTCGAATTTTTAAAAGAACACAATCCCAAGGGCTCGCTTGTGCTAAACCGTGTGGATGTTGAGATTAGTCCGGAAAAATTACTAAGCTTTATTAAGGCTTATGACGAGAAAACCAGGATGTTAACTATTGACGAGGTAGAATGGGTGATACAGGGAGATACAAAAAGAGTAAAGGCGTTAGGATTAGATGCTGATTTGGATTTTCCCAATGGCTATTATATTTACAATGAATCGGATCAACAAACTAGTTTAAAGGTTGCTGAGGATGTTCAGGTAGATTTAGTCAATTGGCATGATTTAGCGAATCCATCTTTAACAAATGTAAATGGACTTGCTGAACGTATGGCTGAATACCCTGATCGAGATCCATTATGCCATTTGGCCCTTAAAGATGGTGTTATTGTTGGGATATTGGAACAATATAGACCTTAAGCTTGATTAGTATGTAGAATATTCCTATGTTGTCAGGGGGATGATGTTGTCCGGGATTAGGGGCAGGCGATGGCTACTAGCTAGAGAAAAAACTTTAGATCTCTAAGGACCATGTAATGTTGACTGGGTAATAGGTAATAACAATATAGATTATTGGTTCAAAATAATAATAAAATACTTCTATAAAATATTATCATTTTGCAGTAATGTTCGGAAGAAGAACTTCTTGAAACTAGACTTCGGCAGTATTCGTAACGTTAGACGACAGCGAATGAGTTGTATTCTTGAGTGGATATGAGGTGGCTAATCGTGAAAAAGACCGGTATAGATTATTGGAGAATGATAATCCTGGTATTGACGATTGCTTATTTTCTTGGCTTATCAGTGTTGGCGGACCGGTTAAAACTTGGATTGGTATTAATCATTTGGTCGGGGGCAATGATTCCGGTGATGCTATTATATCGTTCGTGGTCGGTCCTGCTGGAAATGTCAATGTTACCGTTTATATGGCTTATCGCAGCGCCTTTCGAGCCCCACCTGGGACCTGCCTGGTATCTGCTGCTGGTTTCAACCGTAACAATCTCTGTAAGTCACCGGATAAATTCTCGTATTGCAACAGCTGGTTCGGTACTGTTTTCATTGACTTTGGGTTTATTATTGACCTTGAATCGACAAATTGGAATTGTTGGGTCTGTATTGTTAGTAACTATAGCGTTAGGGCTGGCATTTTACGGTTTAAAAACCATCAGGGGACAAGCTGCATACAAACTACCCAAGAATATTGATCTGATTTTGTGCTCATTCTCCGGTAACACAGGACACTATGCAAATGAATTTATAGAAAGTGCTCGCAAGAGTGGGGCGGAGGTTAAAGTACATAGATTTCATTATTACAAAGATTTTAATCCTATGTTAGAAGGCGATTCTTTAGTTATTGCCTTTCCGGTAAGCGGTTGGAAACCTCCTTGGCCTCTAACAGATTTCCTCATAAATAAACTAAAGACAGGCAATGGGAAACCGGCATTCATACTCTATACTGCTGCCGGAGGACCCGAGAATGCCGGGATTATAGCTTGGGTTTTACTTGCTTTAAAAGGGTACAAGGTTATCGGAAGAATCTGGAGTATATATCCCTTAAATGTCCCGACATTTCGTCTGGGCACTAAAAAGCTCTGGCAGTTAATCGATTCAGTAACCCCCTTGAGAAGTGACCTTATTTTTGTCCGGCATTCAGCAAAGGAATTTATCTTCGGAGATGGAGGAGGGCTTCCTTTTATTTTCTGGCCAACTCCGCTTGCGGTTATTGGTTTTCTTTTGGATAACAAGTGGATAAACACCATCATATATCGGACATATGTTTGGCGTAAGAGATGTACGGCATGTAACTTTTGTATTAAGTATTGCCCTGCTAATAGGTTTGTTTCCGTTAACGGCCTTCCGAAGGCAAAAGGAACATGTGCATTATGCCTTGGTTGCGTGAATCACTGCCCGAAAAATTCTATGCAAATGAGGTTATGGACAGAATATGGTCAACCATATAAATCACGTTGGCCTCAGTTTATAATCAAGCCATAGATAAAAGGGAGACTTTGTCGTGAGACGTGCGTTCCCATGCGCTCAATTTTTAAGGAAGTTTGTAACACTTAATCCCAATGGATAATATGAGGGGATGGACTGCCTAAAAAAAGTCTGACCATTATTGACCTTCGCGCTTAAAGGGGATATAATCTACTTATAAAGGAAAAAATACTCCAATATATCCCAAGCTAAACTTATAGCAGTAATATTAAAAATGAAATAGAAACAAGTACATGAGTATAGGAGGTGAGCAAATGGACTTTAAAGACTATTATGCCAGTCTTGGTGTTTCACCAGAGGCAGATGAAAAAACGATAAAAAAAGCTTATCAAAAGCTGGCAAAAAAATATCATCCTGATGTTAATCCGGGCGATAAAGCGGCTGAAGAAAAATTTAAGGAAGCTACGGAAGCCTATCAAGCAATCAGCGATCCCGAGAAACGACGCAAATATGATGAATTACGGCAGGACTATCAACAATGGCAGACCCGCGGCGGACGTGGAGATTACAATTGGGACCGTTGGCATTCTCAACCCGGGGGAGCGGGTGGCGGGAGCCAGACTTATACCATGTCCCCGGAAGAATTTGCGGAAATGTTCGGTGGCACCGGCAGATCGGGTGGCTTTGACGGTTTTGGAGGGGAAGGATTTTCGGATTTCTTCTCTGCCCTTTTTGGCGGGGGCGGTGGACAAGGCCGTGGGTTCAGCGGCGGCTCTTCTGTAAGGCGTGCTCGCGCCGGTCAGGACCTTGAGGTCGAAGTTCAAGTGACCCTTGAAGAATCTTATCATGGGACGACACGCCTCATCCAAACCGGGGAAAAGCAAATTGAAGCCAAAATCCCGAAAGGAGTACGTACCGGTTCTAAGGTGCGGCTTACCGGCCAAGGGGGTCCTGGGATTTCGGGCGGGCCGAACGGGAGTCTCTATTTAAACATCACAGTAAGTCCACATGCTCGCTTTGTTCGTGAGGGGGATGACTTGAAAGCCGATTTACCGATTGATTTCTACAAAGCCATTTTAGGGGGGGAGGTTAGGGTCCTGACTTTAGGCGGAGAAGTAATTCTCAAAATTCCAACCCTTTCGCAAAGTGGCAAGAAATTTCGCTTAAAAGGAAAAGGTATGCCAAATTTAGAAAATCCACATAAACAAGGGGATCTCTTTGTAGAATTAGCTATTGTCCTACCGGAAAACCTGAGTAAGCAAGAGATTTCGACTCTACGTGATCTGGCTGCTAAAAGAGGGTAACTTCATGACGCTGTTAACTTTACCTAACTTGAAAAGGAGTGAGTAATTATGTCTTTCGATACCAACCGATTTACCCAAAAATCTCAGGAAGCGATCGGCAATGCCCAAAATATGGCGGAACGCAACGGAAACAGTCAGGTTGAGCCTGAACATCTTTTGCTCGCTCTTTTAGAGCAAGGGGATGGCGTCGTTCCTCAAGTATTAAGTAAATTAAATATGGCAGTGGGCGTACTCATCAAAACTATCCGTCAAGAGATCAATCGCCTGCCACGTATAAGCGGTGGAAATGTCCAATTAAGCATTTCCCCCCGTTTACGTACGGTATTAGTAGCGGCCCATGATGAGATGGGCACGTTTGGGGATGAGTACGTCAGCACCGAACATTTACTGCTGGCCATTTTTGAAAAAGCCGG
>JQID01000078.1 GCA_000770645.1 Desulfosporosinus sp. Tol-M | reverse complement strand
GAAAAAATATAATTATAACAGATAAGCTTAAACCTAAAATAATAATCTGACTTAATTCATGAAAAGACTCTGAAACAAAATTAGTATTTTTAGTATAAACTAAAACATAACCAACTAATTTATCTTTATTATAAATAGGCAAGTTAAGATAAATAAAATTATTCTTCTTTAATATTTTATTAAATTCCGCTTTTCCCGAATCAAAAAGAGTATTCTCATCGAATGAGTTTTTCGTATTTTGACTTTTTGTTATTAATTCTAATTCCAAATCATAATAATAAATACTATTATTTTCATTTTCATTAATCATTGGTTGGATAATATTCTCTATTTGTAACAGTTTTTGAGTCTTCGGTAAATCTTTATTTTGTTTTAATTCTTCGATAGTGGAAATCCGGGATTGTATCTGGGCTTGTAGCTTGGAGGCACTTAATAATAAATTATCATTAAATTGTAAGGTCTGTTTCTCCCAAAAGTTTTTCCCATAGATAAACATAAAAATAAGCAGAAAAGCAAGTATCAAGGATATAACTTTAAGTAGGGTTAATTTAATAATAGATTGTTTGTCTAGGACGTTTTTCGTATTAAAATCCATCCCGCTATCCTCCAACTATCTGAAATAGAAGTATAGAGAAATGTTTAGCTTGCGTCAAGCCTTCAGGCACCAAAGCTGGATGCACCAAGAACAACAGACACCATGGAGGGTATAGGCTGCTGCGACTGTGGAAGCCTTTATCGCACTTTATCACCTGAAAGTTATCCTCAGATATGGTATAAGCGCTTAAGAGAACAATTTAAAAGCTGGATTATCCCAGCTTTTAAATTGTTAGGCAAATGTGCTGCCACGACCGGTAACCTCCTAAATTATCTTTGTAATGCTTTCGGGGTTTTGGGTTGATATAACCAGTAGCCACACGCAAAAACGGAGGTCGCACTGACCAGGAGCATTAATATGGACACAATTGTGGCAAAGAAGTACCTTTTCATAGCCTATTTTCACCTCCTTTTCTATTAAAAATAGGCAGTAAGGTGATACTTTGATAAGCTACACCTAGAACTGCACTAACACTTAATACAGGATTATCAAAAACATACATAATTATAAATAAAATAATTATAAAAACCATTGACGATATCTTGAGCTTAAATTTTAGGCTGCTGGAATGGATTGGTTTTGCATCACTGTCTACAGGCGCTAAGAAAGCTACCAGTAAAAAAGAAGCAACTAAACTAAAGATCAGAACATACTGATTAGTTAAGTTGCTATCAAGAAGTTTTTTGGCTAAAACTCCAATAAAACCATAACTAATAGCACCAATGATCAAACATTTTACAGGAGTATTAAAATGAGCTCCTCCCGATACCCTACGTAATAAGCCACCAAAAATAGCCGCAATAATAGTTGTCATTAAGGCATGAAAAGCATATCCAATAAGTATTATTAACAACGAGCCTAAGATAAAAAGAAGCGCTGTTTCGATGGCATAGGCTATTATTTCTTTTTTATCTTCGTTACAATCCAATTCATTTGTTATTACTTCAGTCAGTTTATTACTAATATTTTCAGAGAAATTCATTTATTCCACATCTTTTTTATAGAATTTGTTTAACAAAAAAGCAGTGATAAATAAAAGAAATACGTGAAATTCTCCTATTACAATCCTTTTAACCAAGTCAGTGGATAAACTTTCAGGTGTTAATCCAAAAACAGGCATTAACAATGACAGACAAACATACTCAAATATTACCAAAGCTAAGAAACTTAACAGACATGCAATCAGGGATAAACTGAAATCCCCTTTGCCAAGCCATAATAAAGCAATAAATAACAAAACAATTAGTAAAATAAGATGAATCCCAAAAGGAATAGGCAATAGTCTCACAACATACGCACAAAAAGCTAAAATAATCCCAATTAATACAACTTTATTCCACTTTAAAGGTATTTTGGCAATTACAAAAGCTAAAGCAGCGACTGCAATTTGTTCAGGTATTCCTTGTAAGAGCATAGCAATCAATGGAATTTTAATAAATCACACACCCTCTCCCTCTGAACGTAAAACACCACAACACTCTGACTTTTCCTCTAACTTCAATTATTGCACATTGCAGGGGAGAATTTACGCGAATCTTGTAGTACAAAAAAATCCTTAGGCTTGTTTTTAAGGGATTCCACACTTGTAGCTGTTCCGAATCGTTCTTTAGCCTCTGCAACGCAAAACCACGGACACGCTCGGAACGGACATCCGGGATCAAAATACCAAGTAAAACCCCGTAATTACTTGCGGAGTCTAAGTTTCCTATGGATTGTATTTCTTAATATTAAGCCTCGCAAGATCCTTGCGTAATGCTATGGCCTTGCGTAAAAAAACATGCACTATTTCCGTTTGACTACGTGAAGTATTTACGTGGATCAGCACTCGGATGCAGCGGGAGAGGCTACCAGGCACAGGGATTTCTGTCGCACAAAGAAGCGGTACCAACTCCCAGCCAATCTCACGTGCACTGGACGCAGGAAAATCCGCATTCAAATCCGGCGTAACTGTAAATATGGCGCTGACCAAGTCATCTGTACTTAGCGCATTCTCTGCAAGGATTATTTGTAAAAGTTCCTGGGTGGCTTCCTTTATCTCCGCGGCATCATTACGCTCGACCGTTGTCGCACCTCGAATTCCTCGAATCATCTGCTAATCACCTGCTTTTTTGGGAGCGACGCGATGTCCCAGTCCCACCGCAACCTCATCCAAATGTAAGAGCCCGATGCCAAAAAAAATCGCAACACTTAAGTGGTCGTCTTGACGTGCAACCCCAATCTTCCCACCAATATTCAGACCCATAGCTTTGTTCATAATTTGACTTAAGGCTTCGCGAGTTGCCCCGGCAACTGCACCTTCATCCCCATGTGTCTCTTGGATTACCCCTTCACGTTTGGCAGCTACTATAGCACGTTCTACAATCTTGCGGATCGAACTAACGTACTCTCCGCCGTAATCAACAGCAGCGGTTCTGACTCCAAGGCGCAGATAAGAATCTTTTAAATTGGCCTCTTCTTCTCGGCTCTCTGTCATAGCCATTTTTAAGGCTGCGATCGCAATTTTCTTACTTTGTGCCATCATCGCGTTCTTCCTTCCGCCTATCATACCGCTCGAAAGCTTGCTTACTGATTAGTTAATTAGACACCTTTCAGGTGCCTTTGCTCAACTATTAACCCATTCCACCGTTCAATATTAGAGTTGCTTCCATCCTACCGTACTGCCTTCTTTTTCGAATGACTATGCATAACTATACACGTCTGAATTATAGTATGCCAACGCGTGATTTGCAAGACTACGGTCTGACTGTTAGGTTCTGAGTATTCCCCTGTATCACGACAATCCGATTCTTACGAGGTTCAACCAATTGGGTATCTTTCTTGACAACTTGAACCTGAATGATCTGAGACAAACCTCTCCCGTCCAACTGAATTTGACCGGACTCTACCGTTATTTGCTGTTCTCCATTGGCTAAAGTGGCTATGACTTTACCATTTTGAAGCACACGAATCGAAGCAGCCGGTGTCGCTTTTAACGTCAACTGCCAGGTCTTAGGCACTTCGGCAAGTGCAGGTAATTCCAAAGGAGGAGCTTCAACCTTTGTTGCTACCGCCAGATAAAATTCAAGTGGATCCCTTATCACACTTAACTGCATTATTACAAGTATTATCGACGCCAAAACCATAACCCGAATGATCTTGCTTTCTCCCCGCTGAACTGTATTCCACATCCATTCCAATACGCTTTCCCTTCGACGCACGTACACCACCTCGAAAGAGTTTATGCAGAAGGGGTATTAATCAGACCAGCGAGAGCGCAGAATCGCTCGCCGAACGGCCTGCCCTGTGCCCCATTGCAAACGCAGCCTGGAGATTATACCCTCCCGTAATGCCATCGACATCCACAACCTCTCCGGCCCAATAAAGCCCTTCTACACGTTTGGAAGCCATTGTTTTTGGGTTGATCTCTTTAACATCAATTCCGCCTGCCGTTACAATCGCTGTCTCTATAGAAAGGGTTTCCGTAATTGTAACGGGTAATCCATGCAATAATCCAACTAAACGTTTCCGTTCTTCACGGCTGATTTGATGCACTACCCCTTCCGGGTTTATCCCGCTCAAGCGAATCATGACGGGAATCAGACTTTGGGGTAAGAGGTCCTCCAGAGCATTTTTAAACTGCTTATTGCTATACTTTTGAAAATCCCGTTGCACCCGGATATCTAACTGCTCTGACGAAAGAGCAGGCTTCAAATTAATTCGCAGCTCGACTTGTTCTCCTCCACGCAGTGCCTCCCCCGCCTGACGGCTAATTGTTAAAATGATGGGACCCGATACCCCAAAATGCGTAAACAACATTTCTCCAAACTCTGTAACCTTCTTCTTGCCACCTATCCACAAGGAGGCTTCGACATTTTTCAGAGCAAGCCCCTGCAGTTCCTTTACCCACTCTTTAGAGGTTTTCAGTGGAACCAGAGCCGGCCGGGGTGTAATAACCCTATGCCCCAGTTTCCGGGCGAACCTAAACCCATCCCCGCTGGAGCCGGTAGCGGGGTAAGAGGACCCTCCGGTACACACGATTACCGATGGTGCTAAATATCGTTTTTGGCCAGCTCCGCGTACACCTTTGATCTGCCCATTCTCAACCAGGATTTCTTCCACGGTTATTCCCGACCGGACCTCAACTCCCTTCTCGTCCAGAAAGGCCGTAAGGGCTTGAACAACCTTTTCCGCATCATCGGAGACAGGAAAAACACGCCCTCCCCGTTCAACTTTCGTCTCTACCCCATAACGGGCAAAAAACGCCCGTAAAGCCACGTTATCAAAATCTCTCAATATTCCTTGTAA
>JQID01000139.1 GCA_000770645.1 Desulfosporosinus sp. Tol-M | reverse complement strand
CTTGACGGTGTGCAAGCCACGAGAATTGTTGTTCTCTCAGGCGCAGAACACAGTGTTGACTTAGTAGGAACTAAAGCTGATAGTCTTGTGGTTTCAAGTTCCTCCCCTGTCCATGTAGCGGCAAAAACAGGAACAATTTTTGGAACTACCTTAGTTCAATCTAATACTGCTGTGGAATCACAAAGCGGAGCAAATGTAGGGGTCTTATCTGCCCAACCACGCCTGAATGAACCAGTTAATGTGCAGCTTAATGGGACATTCTCTAACGATGTTTTCCTTAGTGGGAGTGTAAAACTAACGGCTGCTGACGGCGCCGTTGTTCCTGCTGTAAGGGTGGCTGGGGCAACTACACCGGATGCAATTCAGTTAGCAGGACAGTTCGCCAGCGTATTAATTAATGATGACTCGCCGATAACCTTGTTATCAGGTAAAATCATTGAAATGACAGTCACCGGAACGACAAACATTGTCGTCATGAGCGGAGCGGAAATTACGGGCTTAACCTCAGCAACTGGGAAGGCCATAGTAAGCGGCGGTGGAACTGTAAACGGAAAGCCCACGACCGCTACTCCCGTAGAAATTTCGGTAGTAACTGTTGTAGTAACACCTGTAGTAAACCCCGGTGGTAATAGTGGTGACCCCAACAGTGCTGCTGCGCCTACATTTGTGCGTACCGAAGTGACGAACAAGGGTGATGTGAGTATCTACTTCAGCAAAACTATGGCCGATCCCATCGGCAAGCATGGAGGATTCACGGTTACGGTAAATGGAAAATCTGTAACAATTACCGGTATAGAGTTGACGAATACCGATGGTAAGTTAAAGTTAGTGCTTGCTGATAAATTAGTAGGCGACGAAGTAGTTACCGTTGCGTACAGCAAGCCCTCAAACAGCGCAATGCAGATCACAGCATCTGATGGCGGGGTGTTAGAAACCTTTGGTACTAAATCGGCAGATGGCTCATTTATGTTTGCCATCAATAATGCAGCCCCGAATGCAGCTGGAATGGGAAAGGCCATCATAACTTATGCGGAGACTTTGGGTTTAGACTTAACGGACTACAATTCCTTAAGCGATAAGACGCCGGTATATACTGCCCTGGCCTGGAAGGATTTTGACAATAAAGCTGCCGTGAAAGCGGCGTTTGACGCTGCGGTTGCGGCTCAAAAATCAGCAGAGAAAGAGCCCCCCGGTGGTGGTGCTCCCACCCCGACAGCAGTAGTGCTAGCCGACGGATCATTAGGGACAGCAGGAGACCAGAAGATCTCAGGATTAACAAGTGGAACGAAATATGTAGTAACGTCTGGTGGCAAGAGCTACGGAGTTCAAGCCAACGGGACACTGGGAGCGGAGAACTCGGCTGCAGAAGCCTTAAACGGCACTGAGGTCACAGGCTTGACCAATGGAACTATATATAGCGTCGCTGTAGAAGTTCCAGCTGCCCCGACAGCAGTAGTGCTGGCAGGCGGGTCGTTAGGTGCAGTAGGTGACCAGAAGATTACAGG
>JQID01000171.1 GCA_000770645.1 Desulfosporosinus sp. Tol-M | reverse complement strand
TGTGGGCGCTCACTTTAATTGACATTAAAGTGGCGTTTTTTTCTTGCCTAATTTGTCGTTCCAATAGATAATGATTGTCATGTGAATATATAGAACCACATGACAATCTTAAAAAAGGATAAAAGAAAGAGGAAACATCATTGGCCTGCCAGCCTCGTTTCCTCTTTCCTATTGGTTATTACCAATATGATTCTAACTGAAGAAAACTGGACTGTCCAGTCATATATTGAACTATTTGTTGATGGTTGTCCTACACACTTACGCCCAACAATGTGTCCGCACTGCCAGGCAGAAGTAATGTTGCACAAACATGGAAGTTTTAAAAGAACAGTGTATACCTTATTAGAAGCGTTCATCATTTCCATCTTCCGGTTTAAATGTAACAAGTGTGGGAAATCCACGTCGTTACTTCCTGACTTTGTGATGGAACACCATCAGGTGGCATGGGAAGTTAAAGAAGAAGTGATCCATCAACAGTTAGCGGGGGTAGCTTTGGTTAAAATCGCGGAAGACCTGGTAACCTCGGCAGGAAAGTTTAGTGAGAAGACTGTATGGCGCTGGAGCAAAGCAATACGTGATGAACTAAGAGAATCGTCGTCCGAACTTTGGCCGGTTATCTTAGAGAGACTACCCCATATTGAAATCCCAGTTGGCCCGTCAAAACCGGCCCGAGAATGGGCCTGGTTATTTAGAGCATGGGAGCAAGTAAGATCAATGATCCCAGGATACGGGAATCTTGGTCTTCTTGCTTGGCTCTACCATAATAAACACTCACAGGCGGTGGCATACGGTTAGCATAATCCCACAAAAGCTGTCCATGGTGTGGCGTAACTTTTTCATGCAGAATAGCGGTATGGACAACCCCATCCTAAATTTATGTTTGAAGGAGTGAGAAACTATGGATTTCCCTACAGATGAACAAGTGGCAGCCTTTCGTTACGGATTAATAGCACCGATTGTATCTCGTCAGACTCCGATGATTCCCGGAGAGCTGAAGCGTCAGCTTGTCCAAATTGCCGCACTCAGTCACACAATTCCTGGCAGTCACAAGACTAAGGTCAGTGTACGCACTCTTGAGCGCTTTATGGCAAACTATAGAAAAGAGGGTTGGGAAGGACTTAAGCCCAAAAAACGTCCTCAGAAAAACGCCATAGCCTTACCTGCTCCCGTCTTACAAAAAGCCATTGAGCTACGCCGTGAACGGCCCGAGCGTAGTGTAGAGCAGATTATCTACCTATTAGAACATAGTGGTATGGCCACGGAGGGAACTCTGGCCCCCAGCACCTTATCTCGGCACTTACGAAAGGCCGGTGTCAGCCGTCAGGAACTTTTGCAGGTCATGGAATCATCGAGAGGTCATCGACGTTTCGAAGTGGAGGATGTCCATCTCATGTGGCAGGCAGATTTTCAGCATACTCTTTATTTACCGGACCCACTCCATTCAAAGAAACGTAAAAAAGCGATGTTATTTGCCATCATTGATGATTTCTCCAGAGCAATTGTCCATGGAGAATTCTACTGGGATGAGAAATTGCCTCGCTTAGAAGATGCTCTCAAAAAGGCGATCTTGCGCCACGGAGTGCCCTCCCAGTTCTATTGCGATAATGGAAGCGTGTTTTCATCTCACCATTTAGTCCGGATCTGTGCCAAGTTAAACATTAAACTTTCCCATTCACGTCCATACAAACCCCAAGGTCGAGGGAAGATTGAGAGGTTCTTCAGATTTATCGATACAAGCTTCAGGCCAGAGGCCCATGTGCAGATTGGAAACGGTAGTATTACTACGCTGAAACAGTTAAATGAGGCCTTTACATCTTGGTTAGAGGGGTACTATCACTTACGTAAACATGGCAGCACCGGTCAATCTCCTAATGATAGGGTAGCTGGTCTTAAACGGACGATGCGCCGGGTATCGATGGCTGAATTGACCGAGATCTTCCTTTGGGAAGAATCGCGAAAGGTGGATAAAACGGGTTGTGTCAGCGTTTTTGGTAATACCTTCGAGGTTCCCTCTCATCTTTCTGGTCAAACCGTTACACTCCGCTTTGACCCTTTCGATCTAAGCGTAATGCAAGTTTGGTACGACGGAAACCGACTGCCAGATGCCCGACTTCTCGATTTAAACCGCAAAGTCCATGAACGGGTTAAAACAAAGTCTAAGGTCGAAAAACAAGAAGCCCCTCCCACGACGGGCCTCAATTTCTTCAAGTTGGCTGAACAAAACCGACGTAACCAATGGGCCCAAGAGACTTTAAATTTTAGGCCAAAGCAGGAGGTAACCCATGACTGATCTGCTAAGTTCTACCCAAAGTATCCCTTTTTCTCGGTCACCTCAAGGAGATATGTTCTTTGAGGCAGGTGCTTACGCTGAAGCCTTAGCACGCTTGCAATTAATGGTGACAAACTCCTGCCTTGGTGTGCTTACTGGAGAAATAGGCAGCGGTAAATCCACCCTTATTCGCCGTCTGGTACAAGCCTTAGATCCAGTCCGGTACCAAGTGATCTATCTAAGTCAGGCGGGCATGAAACCTCGTGATTTCTATGGAGATTTATTGCGTGGGTTAGGTGAAGAACCGAATTTTTACCTATCTAAATCTAAACTGTTGCTCGAACAAGTCTTAAATGACAGGGCTCTTCAGAGGGATAAATCGTTGGTTGTCATTATTGATGAAGCCCATGACATTAGTCCGTCCATGCTATTAGAGCTTCGGTTTGCTTTAAATCACCAAATGGACTCAACCTCCTTGCTTTCGCTTATTCTTGTCGGGCAGCCAGAGTTGCGGCGGATCTTACGTATGAACAAATACGAGGCCATTGCCCAGCGCATTCATCTTCAATACCATCTTACTGGTCTTACTGCTCAAGAATCGGCAACATATATCCGGCACCAAATGAAGCAAGCGGGACTTAATACACCCATTTTTACAGATAGTGCTCTTGGTTTAATCTACTCGGAGACGAAAGGAATCCCACGGCTTATTAACACAATCTGTACCCATGCCCTATATGAGGCTAAACGGAACGGAAGTGAGGTCGTGGAGGATGCTCAAATCGGGCGGATTTTAGCGGATGCTGAACGGCAACGTGGTACCGCTATGTAGGTTTATCCACATTATCCCCACTATACACATGAATTAGCATGTGCGTATTGGGGATTTTTCTTATCCACATTGACTGGCTTTCTTAGAGGCATGTATTGACGGCAGGATTCTATTGGTATGGGCGTGTTGTCAGTACATTTCTTCCGACATCGGCAGTGAGATACACACCGTCATTTAAGGTGAGAAGCGACACC
>JQID01000152.1 GCA_000770645.1 Desulfosporosinus sp. Tol-M | reverse complement strand
GGAGCTCCACATAATGCGTTTGTCCCAGAGCACAAATACTGTGGCGGTATCATCCACAAAGTCCACCGTTCCTTGGTCACCGGGCTTAAGAGTAGAGTAGGGATCGGTCATGGTTACCAGTTCAACTCTCGTGTCCTTTGGAAATTGCTTTCGAACCCGCTCAACCGTTTCTTTATTTGGAAACATCATCACACACCTCCGCGCTTTTCTTAGTGCCTGACTTGAAGGCAGAATTTCCGGACAGGTTTTTCAGGAGGATTCTGCGCACATGTTTATATTCATCCCCGATGAAGCCGAGCCGCAGCAGAAAGCAGCGGAAGGCGTACTTTTCGTTATCGACTGCCTTCTCGTGTGCTGTGACTCGCTTTTGCTTTTTGGCTGCCGCGCAAAGCGCGCCGATGAAGCGAGAGTAGGCAGACACCTCATCGCTTTCGGCAGGAAACTTGAACCAAGGGAATTTGAGCGTGGTTTCCGTCCGTTCAATAGGAAGGGCATCTGCGCCAATGGCCTTTTTAATCAATTCTGCTTTGCTGGCGATCAGCTTTTCCAGATTGGCGATTCCTTCATCGGTCATAAAGGAGAGGGGCATTTCTATACTCAGTTTGTCGGGTTCATCCGGTTCGGGAACATCGCTGGCTTGCATGCCGTTTTCGCCCTGCCAATTTTCGCGATGGGTGCGACCCAAACCGAGCTCCTCACGTCCGTCCATCTGCAAATCCTCAAAGGCGGGAATGTCATCGCCGCCGTATGGTCCGCGATTTGAGTAGTCGGGGACATTTGCGTTTTCAAGTTTCAGACGGCGCATTTCACGCTCGGCCAGAAGTTCAGCTTCGTCATTTAACTCTTCAATTGATGGTGTCGCTCCCATGCCACCAAGTCCGCTCTCGTAGGTATCTGGTTCATCGTATTCGTGTTCCGCTGCTTCAAAACCGTGGATACCCTGCAGGTCAGATTCGAGGTCAAGGTTGTCTGGACCCGTAACCACGCCGTTCTTATCAATGTGGTATCCGCCCACCTCGTAGGCGAAGGTCGGTGCTCCGAGGTAATTGGTCGGCGCATTCAGTTCCTGACTGATTGCTGCTACCAGGGCTTTCCGTTCCTGACCAGTTACGTTGTAATTGATTCTCATGGTAAAAACCTCCGATTTCATTTTGATTCCGAAGGCTTCGCATGCCTTCCGGTGATTACATACATCACTCTAAAAGGCTGTAATAGCAAGTCTTTTGTGTAGTTATTGGTGTATTATTTCCTAGTCGCGGTGTGCTACTTGCTTCACCAAATCAGCATATTTAAGCGTTTTACCATCCCGTTCACAAATGATGTCCTCGCCGCCGTTTTGCTTGAACTCAGCATAGCGGCGAAGGATGACGCTTGCGTACTTTTCGTCGAGTTCAAGCATAAAACAGGTGCGGTCAAGCTGTTCGCAGGCGATGAGGGTTGAGCCGCTGCCGCCGAAGGTATCCAGTACGATGGCGTTGGCCTGGCTACTGTTGGATATAGGATATGCCAATAAATCCAGCGGCTTGCTTGTCGGGTGGTCGGCGTTCTTTTTCGGCTTATCAAAGTTCCAAATTGTGGTCTGCTTACGATCGGAGTACCACTTGTGCTTGGCGGTATCTTTGAAGGCATACAATACTGGCTCATGCATCTGTTGGTAGTCGCCACGTCCGAGAACGAGAGCATTCTTTACCCAGATGCAAGTGGTGGAGTAGTGGAAGCCTGCATCAACGCATGCGCGAAAGAAGTTCACTTTTTCCGAATCCGAATGAAAGCAGTAAAAGGCCCCGCCGTCAGTGATGTTTTCGTAAAAACATTTGAACGACGAGAGCAGGAAGTTGTAAAACTGTTCCGCTGCCATGCGGTCATTCTTGATTTTCAGTCCGCTGGCTGATTCAAATGATACGTTGTATGGCGGATCGGTAAGGACCAGGTTCGCCTTGCGACCGTCCATCAGTTTTTTGACGGTGTTCCCATGGGTGGCATCACCGCAAATTAACCGATGCCGTCCGAGAGTCCATACATCACCGGGCAAAACAAAAGCCGCCTCTTCCAAAGCGGCTGTCAGATCAAAATTGTCGTCTTGTACATCATCGCTATCCGCAGCAAATAGCTTTTCGATCTCGTCCAGCCCGAAGCCAGTAAGCTCAAGCTCAAAGCCGAGGTCTTTCAATTCTCCGAATTCGAGAGCCAGAAGTTCTTCATCCCAGCCAGCGTTCAACGCCAGTCGGTTGTCGGCGAGGATGTAAGCGCGTTTTTGAGCTCCGGTCAGATGCTCCGCAAACACACAGGGAACCTCCGATAAGCCTTCAGCTTTGGCAGCAAGGACACGACCGTGTCCGGCAATGATGTTCAAATCCTTATCCACAATGATGGGATTAACGAATCCGAACTCGCGGAGAGAAGAGCGAAGCTGCAAAATCTGCTCTTTGCTGTGGGTGCGAGCATTTCTCGCGTATGGGATAAGGCGGTCAATGTCCACCTTTTCAAATCGTTCTGTAGTTTGCATTTATTAAAACCCCCTGTTCGTGAGCAGCTCCAAGAAGGCATTCTTCTCTTCGTTTTGGTTGTTGCTGTAACGGTTGATGATTTGCATAATTAAGTTAAAGTCGGCTTGCATCGCTTTGTAGTAGCCAGCACCTGCTGTGACGTAGGGCGACAGTTTAAGCTCCTTAGTCATGCGTCCGATTTTGCGATTCATCGCTTCGCAGGCGAGGAAGCCCTGCCTGTTAAGTACATAGTCCGTTATCGTCTGCGGAGCGACCAAGCCGTCGCAACCACGGGCTGCGATGTACTCCTCAATTTCAGTTCGTAGAATATCGGCTGAGGGTACTTCCTTTTCACATTCCTTCATCGCCATGGAGAAATACTCAGTCATGACATTTTGCGATGCTATCTTTTTAGCAGTCGGCTTTGGTGTTGCTTTGCTGACTGCTGGTTTGCCTTCAAGTTTCTTGTCGATTGGATTTTTCCGAGGACGGCCTGCCCCCGGACGGTAGCCTCCGCTGGGCATTTGCGTCACCTCGTTTTGATTTTGATTTTTTGATTTTTGATTTTTGAAAAATTCACACGAAAGGCCGAGCGCGCTGTCCTGCCTGAAAGCGGCAGAGAATCAAACCGCCCCTCCATTTATCAAACAATCAAAAGTAATCGCCTTGCTCGGCATGGAGTCTGCTGTGGCACTCCCCGCAGAGAGGCATCAGATTTGACCAGTCGTTTGTGCCGCCATCCGTCAGCTTCCGCTTGTGGTGGACCAGGGTCGCCGGTGTAAGCCTGCCATCCTTTTTACACAACTCGCAGAGAGGGTTTGCTGACAGGAACGCCGTGCGAATCCTCGCCCACGATCTGCCGTAGCGTTTATTGCTGTTGGGGTCACGGTCATATTGGTTGTAGCGTTTGGCTTCAGCCTTGGCGTGTTCCTCACAGTACCGTTCGCTTGTCAGGTTGCGGCAGCCGGGGTAGGCGCAGGGCTTTTTTGCTTTATAAGGCATTGTTCTTCGCCTCCGATTCAGGGCATGAAAAAAGCCGCTGCGGTAATCCACAACGGCTCGTGCGCCCATTCAATTTTCTCATTCTAACTATAACATACCGCAGCAAAGCTGCAGACAATAAAAATAAAATAGCCGTTCCTCAATAAATCGGCAACTAAATTGCCAGTCCCAAGATATCGGATGATATAATGGGCAGTGGTAAAACACTGAATGCGAGGTAACGGCTATATGAAGAGTATAAATAATTATCACGATCAAATCAAGGGAATTCTGCACGGTTTTGATCGAATCATATTTAAAA
>JQID01000133.1 GCA_000770645.1 Desulfosporosinus sp. Tol-M | reverse complement strand
ACTCTTCAGTGGTGAGCTAGCAGGCAATTCGCTTTTTATTGGCCGTTAATACGGTAAAATAATTTGTTTCGCTAAATCATTTATAGTACAATAACTTTTGGGGTTAAATTAGTTGCATAGGTTAACTGAACATACTCGATGGTCTTTGAGTTTAGTCGAACTTATCCAAGGGTTTTACGCCACTTATCTCACCAACGAAGCGGGAGTGATAGTGGCGGTTGTTAGCCAATGGATAAATGACAGAAGTAAAGGACGTGTGGTACTGTGGTTATTCGGGACAGACAGGTAGATCGGGAATGCATAACGGGAGCGATTATAATTATTTGTATATTTGTTCTCATCTTGTCAGTGGTGAGTATGCGGTTGTTAGATGTTAAAGTAACGAACATTGAATTAGTCGACCGAGGATTGTATACTGTTATTACCGATAAGGGACCTATCAATATTAGTCAGGATGATATTCTCCGAATTGAACGGACCTATCCTAAGGTTGCCATTACCGGTACGAGTGTTGAACAAGATCGGATTTATACTACGAAAGGTTTTATTTACATAACTGGGTTAGATCCATTTTACGCCACGGGGCGTAAAATGATTAATTCTGTAGATTTTGAAGGAAAACCCGTATGGATTAAACCAGACAAAATTGAAGCGACCGAATCCGTGGAGAGCCGGAATCAGCAAAATAATACCAACCTGACAATTATTCAACCGTTTAGCTATGCGATCGGGACTCCTCCAAAACTTATATCTCTTGTCTTTTCTGTTTTGTCCCTACAAAATCTGGCAATCGCCTTTGGAGGTATGGCCTTGGTGGTCCTCATTTTTCCATTAAGATTGGCAACCACGATGCCTGCGCAACCCTTTATGCAGGAGGACCAGGAATATAGCTCTTCAGAAGAAGTGAAAGAAGTAGTTGCCAAGTAACTTAATACTTGAAATATGAATCTCATTACGAAATCAACACGAAATCAATGCACCTATACAGTGGAGTAATAAGAGAGGGGAGACATCTGCGATGTCTCCCCATAGATAATATTATCCAATCGTAAGACTCCCACTTCTACAAGTGGGAGTGGGGCCTCCATACCCTGCTTCGGTGGGGGTAGACTCCCCCACCGAAGTCTCGATGTTCAGCTTAAGCTGAACGAGTTCACTCACTGAGCAATCTTGCTGGAATCACCTTGGAATCCCTTGAGTTGGGTTTCCAGGTCGTCGAGTAATTTGCGGATTTGATTCATTTGATCAGTGATCGACGCCATGTCCGGTGCATTCTGAGTAGTTGTTGTTTGCGTTTGCGGTGACACAACAGGAACAGGCGTACTTTGTCCAGGTGTTGTAGGTTGAGGTGTCCCGTCTCCAAAGAGTTGTGTTAAGGCTGTACCTAAGTTATCGGTCATCACCAAATGATCTTGATAAGCGAGCACAACCCGTTTCATTTCTGGTATACTGCCGCCTTTATTCGATTGTAGATAGATCGGTTCAACATAGAGAAAGTTTCCGCCGATCGGAAGGGCTAAGAGATTTCCTCGAATTACACTTGAGCCACTTTGATTCCATAAAGCAAGCTGTTTAGATATGTCCGGGTCTTGGTCTATTCTCGATTCGATTTGCAACGGACCGTCAACTTCAATATTCTTAGGCAGTTTATAAAGCAATAGCTCGCCGTAATGTTCGCCGTCCATGCGAGCAGCCATCCAGGAAACCATGTTGTTCCGTGAATTGGATTCGCTGGATGCCGGTGTGAAGGGTAGCATAAGCACAAACTCAGGTTTATCTTCCCCCGGAACTTTCATAATAGTGTAATACGGTACAACGGTTATGGGCTTCGACTCAAAGAGCTCCTTGCCAATATCCCAGGAATCTTCCTTATTATAGAAAACGGCT
>JQID01000167.1 GCA_000770645.1 Desulfosporosinus sp. Tol-M | reverse complement strand
GGTAAAGTAACCTTACCGAACCACAAAGGTGATCTTCCACCTGGTACACTCAACAGCATATGGAAGCAGGCAGGGTTGAAATAAGCCCTGTATCCTTACTAATAAATATAAAATAATATAGGAGGGATTAACTTGCGTAAAATAACTTATTTTGCAGTATTTGAACCGTCAGTGGATGGAGCATTTGGTGTATATTTTCCTGACTTACCAGGATGTATTTCAATAGGGGATAACTTTTTACATGCTCGGGGTATGGCAACTGAAGCTTTAGGACTACATCTGTGGGGAATGGAAAAAGATAATAATATAATCCCAGTTCCCGCTCAGCCACCATTTAACGATATTCCAACCGGTTCTATAATCGTGCCTATCACAGTGTTTCCGGAAGTTGTAAAGAATGAAATGGATAACAGATCTGTAAAGACAAATATAACTTTACCGGCATGGTTAAAGGATTTGGCAGAAAAGCAGGGAGTGAATTTTTCTCAGATTACCCAGGCTGCGCTTAAGGAATACCTTGGAGTTGATAGACCCTAAGATACTTTGACTGCAGCAGATGTCCAGATTCGCATGAACCAGGCTATTGCAAAAAACCTTTAAGCCAAGGAGGGGTGATACAATGCATATTTTTATAGTTTATGCGCATCCAAGTGAAGAATCATTTACTCATTCTGTTTTATTAGCGTTTATTAATGGTCTGAACTATTCAAATCATACCTATGAAATTTCTGATTTATATAAAATGAATTTCAGGTCAGACATGGAATTAGATGAATATGAGAGAGAATCAGGCAGGGAATCCAGCCGGACTATACCGGAAGATGTTAAACTGGAGCAAGAAAAAATAAACAAATCCGATGCTCTGGTATTAATTTATCCCGTATGGTGGAGTGATTGTCCAGCCAAGTTGAAAGGATGGTTTGATAGAGTATACACTTTGGGGTTTGCATATGCATATGAAAACGGAAAACATGCCGAAGCCTGTTTTAAAGTTAAAAAAGCTTTAGTTATCTGTGCGGCAGGACATACTGTTGAATACTTGGAGGAAATCGGAATTGCAGAAAGCATGAGGACAGTTATGTTAAGAGATCGGCTTCTTGGTGTGGGTGCAGAGCAGGCGGAAATGGTAATATTGGGTGGCATGGTCTCAAAGGATTATGAAGTACGTGAAAGGAATCTGAAAATAGCGTTTGACATTGGGATGAATATAAATATTAGTGTTTAAACCGCTCAGCACCCGGTTCACACGGACATGATGATTTTTAAGTTACACTAAAACGCTGCCATCGGCCTTATACGTTACATTATTAAGGTCTGACAAAGTTACTGATTCGTGGGGTGATCAAATGGAATACCGAGAAATGTCGTATGAGGTAACTGAAGTTGCGAGATTGTATAATAGATTAGCAAATTTTATTAAGGACGAAACAGGCGATGAGTATTTTAATTTTAATGAGCTATCAGAAGAAGGTTTAGAAAACCAATTATTATCATTCGTAAACGATCCCATGAAGAGAATTTACATTGTGAAGGAAAATGATAATGTTATAGGGTTTATTGCCGGTGAAATAATAAACTGTTTTCTTCCCATATCGAAAATTTCAAAAGTAGGTTATGTGGCTGGTGAAGCACTCATCCCCTCCAGCTCTGTAGTATACTTATATGACTAATACCAAGAAAACGCATGGAGAATAATTTTCATAACGTTTTGTGCCTGAGCGCAGCGAAAGGAATGAAAAATAATGTTTTTTGATAATGAAGCTCACCCCAAAAACAGTCCAAGCGAACTATTTAGATTAAGAGATAGCATTTATGCTGCTGATCTATTTATTGCGTCTTTATGTTGGTTGGATTTTTTTACATGGCTATCAAAAAATCCATCATCCAGGAAATTTATTTGTGAAAGTTTAAAAATTGCTGAACGACCTTGTGAAGTTATGTTAACGCTTCTTTTGGCGATGGGATTGATAATTGAAGAAAATGATGTGTATAAATTAGCTGAAATATCGGAAGAATTTCTGGTTAAAGATTCAAAATTTGATATTGGACCTTACTTCTCGTCACTTCGTGAAAGACCAATATGTAAAGATATGTATAATATTCTGAAAACGGACAAGCCGGCAAGTTGGGGCAGCAAAGAGGATGGTAAGGAATGGCAGTTGGCGATGGAAAGAGAAGACTTTATGAAGGAATTTACGGCTGCTATGAATAGTCGAGGTAATTATCTTGCTCCTGACTTGGCAAAGAAATTAACTTGTAAAGGGTATAAAAAGTTGTTGGACATAGCAGGCGGATCTGGGATATATGCTTGTTCAATAGTTAAAGAAAACGATGGCCTTGAAGCTGTAGTAGTAGAAAAACCCCTTGTTGATAGAGTTGCAAAAAGTTATATATCAAAAAACGGGTTGAATAATAAAGTATCGGTTTTACCATTGGATATGTTGAAGGAACAATTACCATATGGATTTGATATACATCTATACTCACATGTATTCCATGATTGGAATCAGAAAACAGTGGTTAATCTTATTGAAAGTTCTTATCTAACACTAAACCCTGGTGGTATGATAGCAATATATGATATGCATGCAGATGTAGATCAAACAGAGCTGTTAGCCGTGGCGGAATATTCTGTTTTACTTATGTACTCAACAGAAGGTAAGTGTTATTCGATAAAAGAAATAAGTGAATATTTGCATAATGCTGGATTTCGGGATATAAATGTTAAGGTATCGCTGGCGAACAGGAGCTTAATTACAGCAGTAAAGCCTAATTAAACTCGTGACTTCGTTTACAGATGAGAAGGACGTCTGATCAAGTCCGGATAATTTGGGTATAACTAATTACACGAAATATGAAACATTCCCGTTAAGTCTTATCCGTTTTTGGGGTTTGGGCTATGTTCTTGCGCGGCCTGCCCCCTTTTTTTGCGCATAATAACTAATTGTGAAGCACTTAGTTGCTTTTTTCTTCGCAATAATACCGCTCACCGGTTTTGCGATTGTAATATACCCGAAGTTTTCTTCCATCACTTGGGTCAATAGTGATCTCCTCAGTTTTTTCGAACCCCGCCGGAACGTCTATCCCGTGGTTTTTCCTATACCGCTTGTCCCAAATTACATAGGTGATTAAAGCAAAAGCAATTATAAATATTTGAATAAGAATATAGAAACCGACGATTCTTAGCATAAATTTATTCCTTCTCAATTACTACTGCCGTACCGTATGCCAGGACCTCGCTCATGGTCTGACCGATTTCACTGGAATCAAATCTCATCATCACTATTCCATTAGCACCCATAGCGGCTGCATTCATAACGAGACGGTCGATTGCTTGTTTACGAGCATCTTCCAGCATAGAAGTATATTCGTGGATTTCTCCGCCAACGAGACTCCTCAGGAATGCCATAATATTGCCGCCCAGCCCCCTGCTTCTTACTATTAATCCAAAAACTTGACCCTTTACTTCTTTTACCTTGTAACCTACAATATTTTCAGTAGTAACAACTAACATTCAAAATACCCCCTTCAAATATAAGATCGAATAACGTTACAACATACGAATAATGCTCCTAACTGTTATTATTTTGAACCAATAATAATGCCCATAACCCCTTATAAAATAACCTCTTATAAAAAGTTTTTATTTATTTATCACCGCAATACTATTTTAAAGACTTAGCTATTTCCTGTCGATGGATTCATAGTTAACTTTAGTTGAATAAGTTAACTTGCGGGAAACTTCCTTTCGAATGTAATTTCCATAGGGACATGAAAGCAGTAATTGCATTCACCTGAGAGTAGCCAGCTTTCCGGCGGCCAGCAGCAGCGGGTAGCCATCGGGCGGGCTTTGTCAGCCAAGCCGGCGATTATTTTAGCCGATGAACCGACCGGCAATTTGGATACCAAAAATAGCCGGGATGTGATCAATCTCCTGAAGCTGTCTGTTGAAAGGTACAAGCAAACGCTGATCATGATTACCCATAACCAAAGCTACGCGTCATTTGCGGATCGAGTGCTGGGTGTTGAGGACGGTATTGTGACCGATTTGGGTGGGGTGAAGAAATGAGAAGCTATCTTTCCCTTGTGCCCAAATACCTGTCGGCCCATAAGAAGAAAACCAGGCTGACCATCACCAGTATTGCCATATCCGTTGCCCTGGTTACCGGCATCTTTTCCATGTTGGATTTTTTCCTGCAATTTGAAAAAATTCAACAGATTCATGAATATGGTAATTATCATTTGAGTATAAAGGATGCCACCAAGGAAGAAAAACAGGCCATCTCTAGCCGCATTGATGTCCAAAACTCCGGAACGTGGATATCTTTTAAACGGGGAAGCTTGGGTGGAAAAGAGTGCCGATTGGCGGCAGGGGATGAAAAATTTGCTCCTAACATGCAAATTGCTCTTTTGGAAGGCAATTATCCAATAGCCGAAAATGAAATGATGCTGGAAAAGTGGGCAGCGGAAAGTCTTAATCTAAAGGTAGGCGATAGGGCGAAAATAACTTTTGCGGACAATACGCAAAAGGAGTTTGCCCTGAGCGGAATATACAGCGATTTTGGCTTTACGAAGGCAGCGGATACCCCAGGTGTATTTCTGTCTGTTGCCGGTGCCAATACGCTAAATACAGAAAAATCAACTGCTCTGCTTATTACGTTCAAAGACGGCGTCAATATCCTGAAAGCGGAGAAGGCCATCAAAAGCAGCCTGAATCTGACGGATGACAGAGTCGGGCGTAATGAATATTTGCTTGCGGTCATGGGGTACGGCACAGGCAACACAGTCATGGGCCTCTATGCTACAGGCGCGGTTTTGTTCGGCATCGTCCTTATTGCCGGTGTCATGATGATCTATAACACCTTCAATATCTCAGTGATGGAAAGAGTGCAGCAGTTCGGTCTTTTAAGGTGTATCGGAGCATCCCGGGCCCAGATTGAAAAACTGGTAAAGAAAGAGGGACTGCACATCACGTTGAGGGCAGTCCCGATAGGGCTGCTTGCCGGTATGTCGGTGGCTTTTCTATGCACTGTAATTCTCAAATTTTACAACAGCAGCCTTTTTGGGGAAATGGCTTTGTTTAATGTCAGCGAAGTGGGAATCATCGCCGGCATTGTGATCGGATTTCTCACCGTGTTCATTGCTTCCTTTCTGCCTGCCAAAAAAGCGGCCAGGGTCTCCCCAGTCAACGCAGTGACGGGAAGCCTGGCAATGAATATACCCAAAAAAAAGAAACAGGGATTTTTGACAAAGATCTTTCCTGTCGAAATTGCCATGGGCGTTAACAACGCAGTTGTGAAAAAGAAAACGCTTATATTAATGTCCTGTTCCATTGCCATCAGCATAGTGATGTTTTTGGGCTTTCAGGTGTTAGTCGATTTCATGCATTCCGGGCTCAAAACAACCAAGCCCTATACGCCGGATATCGTGCTGACAGCGGAGCAGGGCTTAAGCAATGATCTGTACGCGCAGCTCTCGGCCTTGGATGGTGCCCATAAGGTCTATGGCAGGATGTTTGACTACGTGGACGCTGCCTTCGATGCGGCCAGGCTGACTGATGCTTACAAAGAAATTGTGGGCGATATCCCGGCAGCAGATAACGGGCTGTTTATACCACCAGAAAAATCTTGGTTGATCTCTTATGACCAAAACCAGCTTAATTGGGCGAAAACGGATCTGATCGCCGGAGAGCTTTCCGGGGAAAAGCTGAATATGCAGAACGGAGTAGTTGCAGTTGCCCAGCCTCTCAGGAATGGCATTGGCATTGAAACTGCAGCGCTGCAATTGGGAGACAAGGTTTATATTCAAACTCCCAATGGAACAAAAAAAATGACGGTTATGGCCATATTGCGCAGCGTTCCCTTCAACGACGCCGTGCCTTCCCTAACTACCTTTATCACTACTGAGAAGCTGTTTACCGAATTGACAGGGAAATCGACTTTGCAAGTGATCAACCTTCAACTCGATCATTCGGGGCAAGAGCAGACGGTAAGTGAAATAAAAAATATCCCGGATAATTCCGTGTCATTCTATGATCAGCGTCAGAAAAATTCAGAGGTTAATGGCTACTTTTACACCATGGCGGTTTTTATCTACGGCTTTGTCGCTATGATTGCTTTAATCAGTGTTTTGAACATCATCAATACCATGAATACCAGCATGGTCTCCAAGACCCGGTATTTTGGGGTCATGCGGGCGGTAGGCATGTCCGGAGCACAGCTTAAGAGGATGGTTTTGCTTGAAGCGGTAACATACAGCCTGACAGGATCTATCGCCGGTTGTATTCTGGGTATAGCCCTGCAAAAGGTGCTCGTTGCGAATTTTTTGCCGCGGCTCCTTGCCATATGGAAGTTCCCTTCTTTGCAAATCGCTTTGATCCTGATCATCATCCTGCTGGTAACGGTGGTTTCGGTTATCGGCCCGCTCAAGCGTATAAAAGCGCAAGGCATTTCGGAGGTTATAGGGTCACTTTAAAGAGCAACTTGGGATGAAGCTTTAATTTTGCGGCTGAAAAGCTAAAGGGTATTCGTGATAAATATGGTCCACAGGCTTTAGCCAGTCATTCTTTATAAAGAATACCCATTAATGCTGAACACAGGGGCTAGAATTCATTCAACTTTCCGCTAAAAATAGCACCTCAAACGGGTGCTATTGTAACGAGTACGGAGTAACTTTAGTTATCGGCTTTTAATCAACCAACATTTCCTTAATAGTACTTTTCACATTAAGTATGTCCTCAGAATTCAGCATTCCGATATTTTCGTATAATCTGGCTTTGTCTATGGTACGGATCTGATCCAATACAATCCATCCATTCACATTGCCGACGCTAATTCTAATACGAGTAGGATATCCTTCTCTACCACGACTTGTAACTGGAGCGATCATAACAGTACGCAGATACTCATTCATTTCGTAAGGTGAAATAACCACACATGGCCTTGTTTTATTAATTTCTGCTCCTTTAGTAGGATTCAGATCAACCCAAAATAATGAATATTGCTCAATACTTCGGTTCATTCCATACCTCCAACAGTTCATTGTCAATTTCCTCAGAGATTAACAAAACATCATCGTTATTTTTGTTTATTAGTTTCATGGCTTCAGCCCAGCCTTGTCGAGGAGTTCTTACAGGTTTTATAATGATACAATTATCTTCGACTTCCAATTCCACTTTTGAATCTATGCCACATTGCTTTAAAACCGCAAGAGGAATCCGAATTCCTTTAGAATTCCCAATTTTTATAATATCCATTTGCATATGCAAATACCTCCTTTGTGATTACTTTGTAATTACATTTTATCAGTTAGATGATATTTATACAAGACATCTTTTCACGAAACAGAGCCGCAGCTCTTGTTTCTACATTCGTTTTCGTAATCTCTTTTCCTGAGATCCAAACATACCTTGTTGAGTTGAAGGTCATTTTGCCCGTCGTTCGATTAGTCCCCCAAAAGACTATGCCATCCATCCGTAATTAATATCATTAATGATCAGGCCGTCCATCAGCTCCGCTTCATCTTTAAGTTATCAATTATTATTCGATAAATTTGAGTGGTAAATCTTTTATTAATATATGTAGGGATTACGAAACGAGGATTTTCATAAGTATTGCAAAAGGAAACATATATTGGCAGGATTTAATAGAAATATGAAGATAGTAGGGAACTTATTTTTTTTAGCCAGTGATTAAGATATTACACTTGTCAGATTTCTGAGATGTAGCACTTGTTAAAATTATAGCAAATTATCCGAAGTTAGGCATAAAAATGCTCAAGCTTGGAGTAGGCGACCAAATTACCATCCTAACCACGGTCGTAGCCGAGGAACCGATTGAACGGTACCGTGACCTTGCCGTCTGCGAAGCGCTTTCTCTGACCCCATGTGCAGTTCTCTGAAATTGAGCGGCTTTCTTCCTGCGCCAGTGAGGACATGATTGTGATCAGCAGTTCAATGCTTATTACCGCAACTGAATTCAAAACAATATCGGGAACGGCTTTCAAATGCTACAGTTCGCACCATAAAATTCAGTATCACTCTGTCTCTGTTCATCAACTTCGTGGCAATAATAATGTCCTTAATGGGATGGCTGACCCCAACAACCGGTGCATTGGTGCATAATGCAGGTTCGGTGTTTGTCGTGCTGATTGCAGCGTTGCTGTATGACAGGAAGTTTGATTAATTTACTATTTTAAGCAGTTGTCTCCATGAGACTTCTTGTTATGGTCCAAACTTAAGTCTCTCCGCCAAACGGGTATTTCTCTTGGAAGTCTTATTGTTGCGCACGGCCATACTAACTGCCTTCTTGGTACCTACCAGGACAAAAACTTTCTTAGCCCTGGTAACACAAGTGTAAAGCAGATTTCTCTGAAGCATCACATAGTGCTGCAATGTGAAGGGTGCCACAACGATCTGATACTCACTGCCTTGGCTTTTATGAATGGTGGTGGCATAGGCCAAAACCACTTCATCAAGTTCAGTGGCATCATACTCCACCAAGTGCTCATCGAATTTCAGGACAAGAGTCCGGTCTTCGTTATTAATTGTCATGATGCTGCCAATATCTCCGTTAAAAACGTTTTTATCATAATTGTTTTTAATCTGCATGATCTTATCACCAAGTCTATAGACAGTACCACTATACTTTATCGAAATGTGGGAGGAATTCAAGGCCTCCTGCAAAACGGCGTTCAGGTTCACCGCTCCTGTTTCTCCCCGTTGCATTGGACACAGCACCTGTATGTCGTTAATCGGATCGACTTTGTAAAAAGCAGGCAACCTCCTGGCACAAAGCTCTGTAATGGTTTTCACCACCTTAGCCGGTTCATCCTCCGCAATGAAAAAGAAGTCACCATTTCGCTTACTTTTTAAGTCCGGAAAGTCACCCTGATTAATTTTATGGGCGTTGGTAATGATGGCACTGCCCAGAGCCTGGCGAAATATCTTTGTCAGTTGCACGACATTGACAATACCTGAGTCAATAATGTCGTTCAGCACATTTCCGGCTCCCACCGATGGAAGCTGATCAACATCACCAACCAGGATGACCACCGTTTCATTGGCGACAGCTTTTAATAGGCTGTACATTAAAATAGTATCCACCATAGAAGTCTCATCGATAATCAGCACATCACATTCCAAGGGGTAATCGGTATTCTTTTTGTAACCTTCGGCCGGTTTATACTCCAGTAAACGGTGAATGGTTTTGGCCTCCAGTCCGGTGGTCTCAGACATTCTTTTAGCTGCTCTGCCGGTTGGTGCAGCAAGTAATACTCTGGCGCCAAGTAATTGAAATACCTTGATGATTGCCAAAGTCACAGTCGTTTTTCCTGTTCCCGGGCCACCCGTAAGCACCATGAACTTTGAATCCGCTGCCGTCTTAACCGCATCCTTTTGTACCTCATCGTAACTAATCGCAGACTGCTTTTGGATCATTTCAATGATGCCAGCCACGTCTTTCCCTGAATAGAGAGTATCCACGGCAAGTATAGCCTTTATTCTCTGCATTATTCCCACTTCGCTATGATAAAAGGGTAATAAATAAACCGCATCCTCTTCCTCAAGGATGACTTCTTTTTTTTCAATCATACTGTCAAGCGTCAAGCCGACCTGCGCTTTCTCAATCTCCAGGATTTTTTCCGCTTCTTCCAG
>JQID01000039.1 GCA_000770645.1 Desulfosporosinus sp. Tol-M | reverse complement strand
CCGCAGACCGGGGAGGAAAAGACCGGGGATTCAGGGGAATCATTATACTTAGCGTATCCTTTTAGGCACAGTGTCAGAGTCTAAGCCCATTATAGTCCGAACACGTTCAATATCCACACTCTGACGTACTAAATCCGCTAATTCATTAAAAGCCGATTCACGCAATGCTGCCTGTGAAAGTGACGCCTCTACCGGTCTGACTCGACCTCTGCGCTGCCAAAGCCAGACCAAAAGCGCTGTCCGTAAACCGTCATTATCAAAAATCCCATGTAAGTAGGTTCCATAGGCTTTTCCCGCTTGCAAACCATCCGTGTAGGATACACCATTCGATGTCAAGTGAAAAAGAGGCGACTGTCCTTCATCCGGCGTGGAGCGCCCCATATGAATCTCATAGCCTTCGATTGTTTCTCCGGTGCAAGCTGAAAAAAAACCGTGCTGTGAAAGAATCTTTCCCTTACTCCGGACGGTATGTTTCTGCGGAAAAAATTCCGTTACCATCGGAAGAATATCGAGACCGTTCATATCTTCCAGCTCTGACTCTGAATGCAGCGGATCCTTCACTGAACGCCCCATCATCTGGTACCCTCCGCAAATCCCTATGAGGGGGATCTCTTGCTCACATAGCTTCTGAATTTGCGTTCCTAAACCGCTCTTGTGAAGAAAACGTAAATCGCCCAGGGTATTTTTGCTGCCAGGAAGAATAATTAGATCTGGTTTTCCTAGATTGGTAAGCTCAGTGACATAGCGCACAGAGACATCCACTTCATCCTGCAGCGCATCAAAGTCTGTAAAGTTAGAAATATACGGGAAACGAATTACTGCGATGTCCAACTGTTCGGCTGAGGCTACGGAGGGTTTCTCCATTGCCTCATTTAGGGCTACGGAATCTTCATCCGGAAGGCGTATTTTAAAATAGGGAACGACTCCAAGCACCGGGATACCTGTTCTTTCTTCAATAAAGTCTAACGCAGGTTGCAGAAGCGCCAGTTCGCCCCGAAACTTATTAAAGATAATTCCTTTGACCATTTCCCGTTCCTTAGTCTCTACTAATTCCAAGGTCCCCACAACAGAAGCCAAAGCCCCACCGCGGTCAATGTCGGCCACCAGCAACACCGGAGAATTGGCCTCCAAGGCCACTCGCATATTGACAATGTCGTTCGATTTTAGATTAACTTCTGCGGGACTCCCTGCTCCTTCAATAATAACGATTTCAAATTCGTCGAGCAGTCCATGAAGAGCATCTTTTACAAACGGCCAAGTCATCCGTTGATATTCCCCGTGATAACGCAAGGCTGTAACATTACCTTGAGACCGTCCCATAATGACTACTTGGGAACCTGTTGAGCCGCTTGGTTTTAATAAAACTGGGTTCATGCGTACTTCAGGCTCAATTCCAGCAGCTTGAGCCTGAACCACCTGTGCTCTCCCCATCTCTCCGCCTGTTGCAGTTACAAAAGAGTTGAGGGCCATATTCTGCGCTTTAAAAGGACTAACCAGATATCCTTCTTGATAAAATATCCTGCAAAACGCCGCAGACAGTACGCTTTTGCCAACACTGGAAGAGGTCCCCTGGAGCATAAGTCTTGCAGCTACCTTGTTATTAGAAGACAAATAGATCACCCCCTGTATGCGAGGTTCGATATTCGATATTCGATATTCGATATTCGAACTACAAACCTCGTACCTGTAGCCACGTGCTTCATGCTTCGTGCCTCGTACTTCATGCTTCGTGCCTCGCACCTCGCACCCTCGTGCCTTGCATCAAAGTTGCCTTAGAGCGGTATAAATTAACGCATTGACAACCGTTGCGGCCAGAGGACTTCCCCCTCGCGTTCCTAGTATCGTAATCGACGGAAGAGATTGACGTGCCCACAATAAATCCTTAGCCTCTTTAGCTCCCACAAAACCGACCGGCATACCAATAATCAAGGCCGGACAGGTTTCTGGATTCTCGGCTAAACGTAAAACTTCGAGCAGCGCAGTTGGCGCATTACCAATCGCTACGATTGAGCCGTACAAACTCTCCGGATGCATTCGAATAGCTGTCATTGAGCGCGTGATTCCCCATACTTTTGCTTGTTCGGCAACTCCGGGGGCATTAAGAAAGCTTTGAACCGTTCCACCCAAAGATTTAAGTTTTTCTTTGGCAATGCCTGCGCGAACCATCTCAACATCTGTAATGATGATCGCCCTCTCCTTCAAAGCCTTGAGCCCACAAGCAATCGCTTGCGGATGAATTGCTATGACCTGTTCCAGAGATAGATCTCCACTGGTATGAATTAAGCGTTCCACTACCGAAAATTCATCCCCCGACCAGGGGCGTGTTAATCCAGCCCGAATCAGGCGCATACTTTCTGCCTCGATTTGTCCCGGATCCAAGACAAAACCGGTCATCCGTTCACGGCCTCCTTGATTCGCAGGGCAGCCAGATTAGCGATGCCGTCATCCGCTCCCAACTCTTTAGTAAATACAATTTCAACATTCGGATGGTGTGCACGAATTTCACGTAATTCTTCATGAATATCCACGGAAACATGAATTCCCCGAAAAAGAAAGAGCGGCATGATGACTATCTTTAACGCCCCATTCTTTATTTTAGCTTCTACTGCTTCCGGAAGGCTAGGGTGATCATGAGCCATATAAGCAGGTGTTACCGTCTGTCCCATCAATAGACTCACTTTTTCGGCGACAACTATAAGTCCTTGATTTGCTTCGGCACGTCGACTACCGTGTCCCAAAAGAATGATCTCTGTAGCTTTCATAGAAATTCCTCCAAATGGTTAATAAACTCCGCCAGTGAACTATCCTGACCATCAGTAACCGGTCGTTTCAGGATAACCAAAGGGATATTTAAGCTGAGGCAAGCCTGAACTTTTTCCAGGGTTCCTCCCACTTGGCCACTCTCTTTGGTTACCACGACCTCGATCCTCAATTGTTTGAACATCGCTTCGTCCCACTCTTGGGAGAAAGGGCCTTGAGCTGCAATGATTTGATTCGGTTTGAACCCCAAGATTTCGCAGCGCGCCAACACCCCTGCTGTTGGCAGGACGCGAATATAGAGTCTTTTATCCTGCAAAGAGGGCTGAGAAACCCACTCAGATAACGCCTTGCTTCCGGTGGTGAGCAGAATACGCTGCCCTAGCTCTGCAGCAATAAGGGCCGCACAGGAAATGTCTTCCGCCCAATGAATTAGGGGATGAGCTTTCAGTTCCAGCGAAGAACGCTGCCAACGCAGATAGGGCATTGATAGTTCTGCGCAGACTGTTTTGACCATTTCTTTCACCCGTGCCGCGTAGGGGTGGGTCGCATCCACAATTGCCGCAAACTCTCCGCCTGCTACAAGGTCTTTGAGAGTCTGAGCATCCATTGCGCCGGAACGCACTCGGAGACCTTGTTCTCGAGCCAAATCCGCACCATAAGTAGTCAGAGTCGAAACTAAAATATCATGACCACGTCTCCTCAAAGCATCCGCTAGTTCTCGACCATCCTCTGTGCCGGCCAAGACTAAAAGCTTCATAGCATGTACCCGCGAGGGGTAACCATATAGGTTCCCAGAATTCGAGTTTGAGAGTTCCCGATAATTACGGTAGTCCGCATATCTATGGGATGCCTTGTGAAATCAACCAAGGTGGTAATTTGCGCCCTAGACTCCTCGCCCCGTAAGGCCTCCCGGACCAGGCCAACCGGAGTATCGGGACTACGGTAGCGAAGCAGGATCTCGCGCATCGTCTCAATGTGTTTCGGACGTCCTTTACTTTTCGGGTTATAAATAGCCAGGATAAAATCCCCTTCAGCTGCCAAGCGCACCCGTTTCTCAATGACTTCCCAAGGAGTTAAGAGATCACTTAAGCTGATCACAGCAAAATCGTGCATCAGAGGTGCACCTAACATGGAAGCTGCCGCACTGGCTGCCGTAACTCCTGGAAGGACCTCCAGCGGAAGGGTCAGCAGACCTTCTTGATCAAGACACTCGATTAGAATACCGGCCATACCGTAAACCCCGGCATCTCCACTGCTGATAACGGCTACACTGTGTCCCTCAGCGGCCAAACGTATTGCCTCTCGGCAACGGTCAATTTCTTGACGCATCCCGGAAGCTACAATTTGTTGATGATTTATTAACGGTCGGATAAGGTCGATGTAAGTTTTATAGCCAACGATGAATTCAGCTTCATTTAAGACCGACTGAACCCGTGTGGTCATATGGTCAGGGTCTCCGGGCCCGATGCCCACGACAAAGAGTTTTCCACGCTGATTGCTACTGTGACCCCCCGACCCTTGAACTTCGGCAGAATCAGGCGTCCCTTTTGAGTTCCCAGCAAACTCGCTGCTTCGCATACACCATCCACTCCTATCTTCTCGTTTGCAAATTTTGACCGGCTTAACTGTTCTTTTTCAATGACTGCTTGGAGTTCGACTGCTGGAAAGATTTGAAACGGGACCCGCAGGTACTTAGCCGCATCGATCAGACCAACTTCATCATTTTTAAGATCAATACTATAGATCCCTGAAACTGCCTTAAGGGATGCCCCGATCTGTTCAATTGCCAACGTGATTCCCTCTAAAACAGCCTCAGTGGAAATTCCCCGCCGGCATCCAACCCCAACACTCAAGGTGGGTGGAACTAAATAGATGAGATCATCCCTAATAGTTCGGCCCGGAAAAGGACTAATTATCACATTGGCTGCTTCTTTCTCTTGGTCTGACAAGAACTGATAATGCTCATCGTTAATCCAAGCCTCTTCCGGTTTCAAGGGGTAAATGCTCCATATTTTGAGATAACCTTGTTCTAAAAGCAAGCTATTGACAGTTGGTAAATGGTCAAGAGGTTCAACTTTCCAACCATACCTGCGGGCATACTCATCGGGCGCAACTAAGCCCCGAACATCGGTCGCTGTCGTAATAACCGCTTGAGCCCCAATCTGACAGGCAAGATGATTTGCCCAAGTATTTGCGCCACCCAAATGTCCGGAAAGTAAAGGGATAATGAACTTCCCCTCCTCATCTAAGACAAGCACCGCCGGATCCCGATCTTTGCCTTCGATAAGGGAAGCGATTTGGCGTACCACAATTCCTGTAGCCATGACGAAAATGAGAACAGCATACTCCTGCCATAGTCCCGGGACGATATCCCCCAAACGCCGAAACAGATGCAATTGCGGTCGAGGGTGCCCTTCCCCTTCTCCGTGATCCTTGTTTGAACCGAGTGTTTTCTCGTGAATATAGAGTTCCTGAACGACTGTGCCCGGAAGTTTCTCTCCAATACGCCGGACTGTGGCCATCCCTCGGTCAGTTAACGATACAAGTGCAATATTCGTTTTTGTGTTTGGGTTTGTATTTGCGTTTGGGGCTGCGATTGCGTTCGGGTTTGTGTTTGCGTTTGGGTTTGCCTTATCGTTTTTATTCACGTTTCAGTACCTTGCCGATAGTTGTGTGTAAAAGTCGGGTTATAGAGCTTTGAACGAGCATACCCATTAGCGGGATCTAAAAAATCGCCTACCAGGATTTGGGCCTGTTTGCGGATTCCCACCGTTTTAACTTTTTCTACGATGGTTTCCAATGTTCCCTGCAGAACCTCTTCATCTGGCCAACTCGCTTTAGAAATTACGGCTATCGGGGTAGAGGCAGGGTAACCACCTTCCAGCAAGGCTTCGACAACTGAGTGCATATCCTGAACACTTAAGAAAATTGCCATACTGGCTTGGTGTTTCGCCAAGTTGGCTAGTGCTTCACGCTCCGGTACAGGGGTCCTTCCCGCCAAGCGGGTGAGAATCAACGTTTGGCTGATATCCGGCAGAGTAAATTCACGTTTAACCGCCGCAGCGGCCGCAAACACCGAACTGACTCCAGGAATGACGGAATACGGAATATATTGCTTGTCTAAGTAGTCGAATTGTTCCTTAATTGCCCCGAACATACTGGGATCACCCGTATGGAGACGAACAATAGTTTCCCCTCGCCTTGTCCCCTCATCCATCAAATCTACTACTTCCTCGAGCGTTAGGTAAGCACTGTCATGAACAGGTGTTCCCGGGTGGCAAAGTCCGAGCAACTCCGGGTTGACTAAAGAGCCGGCGTAAATCACCCGGTCCGCCCTCTCCAGCGCACGTGCACCTTTGACCGTTATTAGTTCCGGATCACCCGGACCGGCACCAACGAAAATTACTTGGCCGTTAGTTTTTCTCCGGCTCACTGTTTTCCCTCCCCAACAAATCTTGTTTGACAAGTAACAAACTGAGATAATCAATTTTGTCGGATGTGAAATCCTGAGGTTTTGGTTGCCAGCAGATTCTCTCGCTAGCTTGTCCGAGGCGAGTTAACAAGACTGCTTTTCTCTTGAGCCCTTCGAGCAGCGTCAAAATCTCAGGCAGCCTTCGGGAGACTTTCATAAAGACTAAATTGGGGAAATTGAGAAACTCCCCTACGTCTTCGGTACTTGGCAAGATTAGGAGGGGCTCATCCCCTGTGGCAAGAGGCAAGTTAATCCTGGCTGCCGCTGCAGACATAGCTGTAATGCCCGGCACTGTTGCAATACACTCCTGAGGCAGTTCTTCTTGAAGAATGTTAAGCAGGTAACTGTAAGTACTATAAAGCGAAGGATCCCCCAGCGTGATAAAGGCGACGGATTTGCCCTGTTTCAGTTCGGCCAGGAGAGTTTGCGCCCCATCTTGCCAGGCCTTTACTAAAACCTGCTGATCCGCAGTCATGGGCATTTCGAGTTTGACTAGGCGGACATTGGCTGGACAATATATTTTAGCTATATCCCAGGCCACACTTTCCCGGTCAAGCTTGGATTTGGGAATAGCAACCAGATCGACTGATTTCAAAACATCAACAGCCTGCAATGTTAAGAGACGAGGATCACCGGGACCGACCCCAACTCCAAAGAATTTTCCCCATGTTGTATTCATAAAGCTTCCCCTTTTCGTGCTGATAATATAAAAATTGGGTTCAAAGCCTGGGCCATATGCAGTGTTTGTACCGCTTTCCAACGGATTGCTTGAATTGAAACGATATCGATATCCTGATAGTTAAGGTCTGTCAGCAGATTCAATCCTTGAGCCACTGTTTCGATCGTCACCGCTGTGATTACGATTCTTCCACCTGCAACAAGAGGAACAGTTTCTAAGATTTCTGCTAAACGCCCATTACTCCCACCAATAATACAGACACCGACTGGGGGAAGCTCCCCGAAGACATCCGGCGCAGTTCCGGGAATCAGATACAGATTTGATACGCCAAACTTACGCTGATTGGCCAAAATAAGAGCTTGAGCCTCTGGATTATGTTCAATCGCATATACTACGCCCTCAGAAGCGAGACCGGCGGCTTCTATACTAATACTTCCGGTACCGGCTCCAATATCCACGACACGATCGTATTTTAATATTTGGGCTTTGGCGAGTACTTGCACACGAATTTCCGCCTTGGTCAGGGGAACATTTCCCCGTAGGAACTCTTCGTCTGAAATCCCTATCCGGCATCCATTGCCTTGCTGAGTGGGTTGCTGCTTATCCGGGTAGAGAATAACAATAGCATTCTTTAACAACGTCTTTTCCTGAGCCAACTGCTCTGCATCCATTGACGCCCAAAATTCCTCGGGATAAGCAAGAGCATTCCCGATCAGGATCTGTGGATTATAACCGCGCTCCAGATAGTGCTGTGCGATTTTCTGGGGAGTATTTTCCCCACCGGTTAGAACCGCTGTAGGACTAGTTATCATCTGAGGCAGTACGGTCAACTCTCGACCGTGAACGCTGGCAAAGGTTGCCTCCTGCCAAGGAAGCCCCGCTCTGGCAAAAGCGAATTGCAGAGAACTGATCCCAGGATAGACGTCGATTCTCTCCTCCGGAAATTCTTTCTTCAGTCTGGGTAATAAACTGAAAAACCCAGGGTCGCCGGAGACTAAAACCCCGACGACTCTCCCTTCCGGAAGTGCGTTTCTAATCACTTCAATACTGCCGTCTAGATCAACTGATAGGTCATACCGGCGTCCTGAAAAATCCGGAAAGAGTTTCAGTGCCCTTGAACCTCCAACTAATACATCGCAGTGCTTAACAAGTTCAGTGATTGCCGGCGGCAACCATTCCGGCCGCCCAGGTCCGACGCCGATCACTTGTAACATATAATAAACCTTCTTCCCTGGATTTTATTTAAGTCTCGTAGAAACCAAACGTTTATCCAATCGTAAGACTCCCACTTCTACAAGAGGGAGAGGTACACCTTATTCTGCTTCGGTGGGGGTAGACTCCGACTTCGCCGCTAAGAATTCCTTTTGGGACGTGCGGCTTCGGCAAAACCCTCCACTGGAGGCTTTCGTCACCGAAGACTCGATGTTCAACTTTAGTTGAACGAGTTCACTAATGGATGGGTAAATAAAAATACGAACCGGAGCGGCTCGTATGTTTACCTTAAAAAAACACACATCACCTATCGCCCGTAGGTCTGTGATATTTCTCAAGGCAGGTTTTCTGGCTTCATATCATCATTCTCTACCCATCATGGTAATAACTCGCGGGATAAATGAGAACTCCTTGTTTACAGTGGCGGGACCGCGTCGGACTTTCGCCGACTTCCCCTTTTTAATCCTCTAGCGCAGAGGAACCTTAAGCATAACGCTATTAAATTCACGAGTGGTGTATTCGACGAACATTCGTTTATTATTATATACCAAGTTCTTTCTGATAGAAAGAAGTTAGGAAAAACTTAAGTGAACCAGCATGAATTTCTCGTGGGTTATTACCTTAGAAAAATATTGATGGATAAAGTTTACATATCTAAGGGTTGACATTTGCTATATGACAACTTATTATATATATACAGGTTGTTAGTCTAACGGGGAGGTTGAACTAATGAATGCACAACAACGAAAATTATGGCTTCATATAAGTGATGAGCAATGGAATGATTGGCATTGGCAAATGTCCAACCGAATCACAACCCAGGAAGGATTACTTGAATTTATGTCTCTTCCCTCTGAGGAAGCTGAACAAATTAAACGTTGTCTGAAAAATTTCCGCATGGCCATTACGCCTTACTATTTTTCCATGATGGATCCCCAGGATCCGGAGTGCCCGATCAGAAAACAAGCAATTCCTTCGATCCACGAATTGAGCAAATCCTCATGCGATTTAGACGACCCGCTGCATGAAGAAATCGATTCGCCGGTACCTGGCCTGACGCACCGCTATCCTGACCGAGTTCTGCTGCTGGTGACGGATCAATGCTCAATGTACTGCAGACATTGCACCAGAAGACGAATGGCGGGACAAAACGACCAAGCTTTGCCGCTCAATCGATTTAAGCTCGCCTTGGAATATATCCGGTCCAACCCTCAGATACGTGATGTACTGATATCCGGAGGAGATCCATTTACCCTTTCCGATGACCGTTTGGAGTATATCCTGTCCAATCTTCGTTCTATTCCAAACGTCGAGATTATACGGATCGGGACAAGAACCCCGGTTGTTCTCCCTATGCGCATAACAGATCACCTCATCGAGGTTTTGCAAAAATACCACCCACTTTGGATTAACACACACTTCAATCATCCTCAAGAGCTTACCGTTGAAGCCCTTAATGCCCTGGCTAAACTGGTTAATGCCGGTATTCCGCTTGGTAACCAAACAGTTTTGCTTAAAGGAATTAATGATTGTCCTGTCACTATGAAAAAACTGGTTCATGAGCTCGTAAAATGCAGGGTAAGACCATACTACTTGTACCAATGCGATTTATCCACCGGCATTGAGCATTTCCGGACATCTGTCAGCACAGGTTTAGAAATAATTGAAATGCTCAGGGGACATACCTCCGGTTTCGCTGTTCCAACCTTCGTTGTCGATGCACCGGGAGGTGGTGGTAAAATCCCTCTGCAGCCCAACTATTTAATCTCGCAATCCAATGACAGAGTCATACTGCGCAATTATGAAGGAGTCATTAGTGTATATCAAGAACCTGAAGATAAAACAAGCAGTTGTAAAACATGCACAAAGAACTGTTTCAGCTCTAAAACTCGCCAGATTGGTCTTGCTAAATTGCTGAAAGGTAAGCTGATTAGTCTGACACCTCAAGAAAATATCCGCCTGGAGAGAAGAAAAATAATATCCAGTCGTCGCAGAGGTGAAGCAAATGCTTAACACGACGAGCCCTGTGAGTTTCTTTAACCCCATTACTGATGAGAGGAATAAACGGCTGGTTGTCAACGGCTACGCACAAGGAACCAAGCCTTCATTATTCGGGCCGCATCTTATTCATTTAGCCTTAACAAGGAAGCTGGAAAAAATATGGCTCTGGGCATTACCTGCCGATATTTCTGAATTTATGCAATACGGCTTTCGTATCGAAGGCAGCCTCTTCCGTGGTAACTATGAGGAATTCGCTGTTAGCTTAGCCTATTATGTTAGTGAGTCAAGAGGTCATTCTCATAAGTTGCAAGCAGAGATAAATATTATCCATAACGTAAGAACGGTACCGCTTAAACGCTCAGAACATTTGCCTCCTGGAATAGAATTAAAACTCTTAAATGAATCCTACGCCCAACGAATATCCCAAATATTAACACGGGTTTTTATAAGTTATCCCTCCCCGGTAGAAAATCCTCAATATATCCGCTCCCTAATACAGGATGGGATTATTTTTGCCGGGGCATTATCAAAAAATCAGCTGGTTAGTGTGGCGGCAGCTTACCCTGATCCAATTCTTAACCGTTGCGAAATGACGGATTGTGCAACTTTAGAAGATTATCGGGGACTTTCATTATCCGAAAGTTTACTCTGGTTATTAGAGCAGGAAGTAAATAATGGCTCATTCATCATATATACTTTGGCACGCGCCCAGTCCTACGGAATGAACAGAGTGTTTCACAAACTTGGGTATAGCTATCAAGGGTGCCTGATTAACAATTGCCATATCGCAGGTTCCTTTGAGGACATGAATATCTGGGTTAGCTCGAACTCTTCGGTCCAACTGACCACACCCAGACTTGTTCTTCCATAATTTTTCGAGCTCTCGTATCCCACCCAACCGGTTGTCCGTTCAATAACGTCATGACCGTTCCAACGCTTAGCTGTCCATAAGTGAACGCCTGAGCTCTAACACTCGCCAAGTGTGCTAAATGATGAAGCAACTTTTGCTCCCCAAGGCGCAAGAGCTCTGAAGCGGCCCCTTCAGTCGTTGGAAACTCCGCCAGATATTTCAAAGTATCTTTATTAATCCCTGCTAGTGCGGCATGCGCCAGTAATATTTCCATTCGAGCATCTGCGACACGATTATGGGTCTGGAAAATTCCGCCCGATACTTTAATAAGCTTTCCTATGTGACCCAATAAAATAACCTGTTCAATCCTCCTGTAGACCGCTTCTTCCAATAGAAAGCCTATATAGTTACCCATTTGGATTATAGCTTCAGCTGGGATCTTAAAACGCTCTCTCGCGACTCTATATCCATAGTGTCCTGGAGTGAGCACGATGGTTTTATGTCCATAAGCCACTGCCTGGTCCAATTCCGGTAGAATAGAAGTTTTAAACGCCTCCTCGGACATCGGCCGGACTATTCCACTTGTTCCAAGAATAGAAATTCCTCCGACAATCCCCAGCCTGGGATTAAGGGTGCCCATAGCAACGGCTTCCCCGACAGGGACCTCAATAATAATTTCCAGTTCTTCTTTTGGAAAGACCTCCCGAACCGCTTCACGGATCATTCTCCGTGGCACAGGGTTAATAGCGCTCTCCCCAACCTCAATGGCTAAGCCTTTTTTAGTGATGGTCCCAACCCCATGACCTCCTCGGATGTAAACCTCTCCCAGAGGAGAAATATAGCGCGCGGTTGCATGGATCTCAAGCCCATGCGTAATATCCGTATCATCCCCGCCGTCTTTCACAATACATGCCCTGGCTTCAGGATATCCGGTTTTACCCCCGTGGATGGGCATTATTAAACGTGCGGAATTCGGCAGGGGAATCTCTACTCGCTCGGGTAAACCGTCCCCTTGGAGGAGCAGACAGGCTGCTTTGGCAGCACCGGCTGCACAACTTCCTGTGCTGTATCCTTCACGCCATGTATGTCGATCTTTATCTCGTGCCATAGTTTCTCTCCCACATCAAATTTATCATTTAGTATTAGATATTTAGCTCGGTATATAATGAAAGTATAAGTTATGTAGGGTACCTGTGCAAACCACTTATGCTTCCAGAAAGTATAAACTAACTGTTACCGGTCAGTTTATACTTTCTGACTAGTATTAGAAAAGCCTGCAAGAATATCTTGTATGCTTTTTAGTCAAAATGTTAATACTAGCTATGGAAAAAATCATTAGGAGGGGCTGAAGTATGAAGGTTCGAGATGTTATGACAAGTTCAGTCGATTGGGTTACTCCTGAAACCTCAGTTGTTGAAGTTGCACAGTTGATGAAGAAAGATGATGTAGGTTCTATTCCGATTTGTCAAGATAATAGCTTGATTGGCATTATTACAGACAGGGATATTGTTCTGAAAGTTGTTGCAGCAGGAGGAAATCCCAATAATATATCCGCCGGGGATATTATGAGTACAGATACTATTTGCGTGTCCGCTGATCAGGATGTACATGAGGCGGCGAATTTGATGTCGAAGTATCAAATTAGGAGGTTACCGGTCTTAGATAAGAGTAAATTAGTGGGAATTGTAGCCCTGGGTGATCTGGCCATTGAAAAAATTCACATTGATGAAGCAGGCGATGCACTTAGTAGTATATCGCAAGGGACTTACCATTAATTTAAGTTGAAAGTTATTCATAAAAACCAAACAATCCAGGAATATTAAATGTTGAATTAACTTGAAGGAGGAATCCAAATGTCAAATCAAGTAAAAAAAATGCCGCAACCTAACGGTGGGATCAAATGTTATGTTAACACATGTCATTTTTATGGTTCAGGCGATCATTGTCATGCTGACAAGATCGAAGTTCAATCTCGTAACTCCAGTAGCTCTGAAATGACAGACTGTGCGACCTATCTCTCTTTAAACGTCTTGAATTATTAAGGACAGGTTATCCTTATACCACTAAGCTTTTGGGTTACAGTCAACTGGAAATTGGTAACTGAACAATTACCAGATCCCATATGTGTAACAATAACTTTTACCCAAACCGGGAATTTAAGGGGGTGTAACGAATATTTAAGTTTGTTGCACCCCCTCTTCATTTGCAAAATCTTGATTATCTGAAGGAATAGGTTAAGCTTTTCCGATTCCTTTCTCCGATCTCTTTGTTTTCTCCGCTTGGGTGCTAAGATAAGAAGGTATTCGCTCTGTTGACCTAGAAGTATAAAGGAATAAATATGCAGCGCCACTTCCCTGGAAAGTGAGTGAATTAGTTAAGAAGCGTTGACTTGAGAAAAGTGACCGTACGCAGAGCATTTATTCCAGGATTAATGTCCGGAAAGCATAAGGAGATGTTAAGGTTTTGGTACTGGCGATACAGACTGCTACCGTTTTGGTCAGTGAGAATTGGTGTAAGAGGTGCGGAATATGCATAGCATTTTGTCCTAATAAAGTGCTGGAAAACGACGAATCCGGGAGGGTTGTGGTTGCCAAACCAGAACAGTGCATAGCCTGTAAGATTTGTGAACGTCTTTGCCCTGACTTTGCCATCAATATTGAGGTGACTATAGATGAATAAAGCTAGATTAATGCAAGGAAATGAAGCCGTAGCAGAAGGGGCTTTAGCGGCCGGGGTTCTTTTTTACGCAGGATACCCGATCACTCCTTCCACTGAAATAGCTGAAATAATGGCCGAAAGATTGCCTTTTATCGGTGGTACTTTTATCCAAATGGAAGACGAAATAGGGAGTATGGCAGCTATTATCGGGGCCTCCTTAACCGGACTCAAAACCCTGACCGCAACCAGCGGGCCAGGATTTTCTCTTAAACAGGAAAATCTGGGGTATGCCATAGCTACGGAAGTTCCTTGTGTCGTGGTCAATGTGCAAAGAGGCGGACCAAGCACTGGATTACCAACGTCCCCCGCCCAAGCTGACATTATGCAAGCGAGGTGGGGTACCCATGGCGACCATCCAATCATAGTCTTAACGCCATCCTCCGTACAGGAGTGTTATGAACTTACAGTAATAGCCTTTAATTTTGCCGAGGAGTTTCGCATTCCCGTAGTTCTACTCATGGATGAAGTGATTGGCCATTTGCGGGAAAATGTTGTCTTAGCTCAAGAATTAACCATCGTTAACCGGAAAAAGCCAACTGTACCGCCTGGCGAATATATCCCTTATGAAAACGACGAGAGTATGATCCCAGCCATGGCGAACATTGGCGACGGATACCGCTACCATGTAACAGGGTTAACTCATGATGAAAAGGGCTTGCCAACAGGGAACCCGGAAGTGACAAAAAATTTTCTGCAGCGTTTAACCCAGAAGCTAAATCCATATTTAGATCGGATCCAATTAGTCGAAGAGATACAGCTTAACGATGCGGAGGTGATCGTGGTAGCTTACGGCTGTACCGCCCGTTCAGCCTTGGAGGCAGTGCATATTGCCCGCAACGATGGTCTAAAGGTTGGACTCTTTCGCCCCATCACGATTTGGCCTTTTCCGCAAAAACAGCTGGCGAAATATGCTGACTGTAAGTACTTAGTTGTGGAGATGAACAGCGGTCAATTAGTCGGCGAAGTTGAAAGAATCGTTGGCTATAAAACAGTCGAACGCCTGAACCGCATGGACGGAGTATTAATAACTCCCACGGAAATTTTGGACAGAATAAGGAAGGCCATCCAAAATGTTTAGTGATATTGCAAAATATTTCCGGACCGAGACTTTACCGCATATTTGGTGCCCAGGTTGTGGTCTGGGAACCATCATGGCGGCCATCGTCGGGGCTATCAAAACGTTGCAGCTTGACCAAAATAAGGTAATCCTTGTTTCGGGAATTGGCTGTTCCTCTCGTATGCCAGGATACTTAGACTTTAACACCATTCATACTACCCATGGGAGAGCTATACCCTTCGCCACTGGAATTAAAGCCGCTCGCCCAGAGTTGGCTGTCTTCGTCATCATGGGAGATGGGGATTCAACTGCCATTGGTGGTAATCATTTAATTCATGCCGCCAGGCGCAATATTGATCTAACAGCTTTGATAATAAATAATAGTATTTTCGGTATGACGGGTGGTCAGACCTCCCCCCTAACCCCCCGTGACAAACGGGGTACGACCTCTCCTTTTGGCAACCTGGAGAGACCCTTTCAAATTCTGGAGTTGGTTAAAGCGGCAGGTGCTACTTATGGAGCTAGAGCCACGGCTTACCATAATCTGCTCCTCACGAAACTGGTTATGGATGCCTATAACAATCCAGGTTTCTCGCTAGTGGAGGCTATTTCCCAGTGTCCTGTTTCCTATGGACGCCGCAATGAGTTTAAAACCCCAGTTGATATGCTGCTCTGGCAAAAGGAGCACGCCTTTAAAGCCGGGCAACGGGCTGTTGATGAAGAAGATTTCCAGATCGGCGAGATTTTTAAACTACAGGCGCCGGAGTATACGCGAGAATACGAGAAGCTCAGACAGAAGTTAAGGGAGGGCAGTCTCCATGACTAAGCAAGAATTTCTGTTCACCGGAGCGGGCGGACAAGGCCTGATTTTAGCTGCCATAATATTGGCTCAGGCCGGAATTAATGCCGGTCAAAATGTTGCTCAGAGTCAAAGCTATGGCCCCGAGGCCAGGGGAGGGGCCAGTCGGGCTGAAGTCATCATCAGTAACGAAGCGATTCATTACCCTAAAGTCGAAAAACCTGACTTTGTCTTAACCTTCAGCCAAGAAGCCTATATTAAGTACGGCTTGCATCTTCATGAAGATGCAAGCCTGATTGCGGATAATTCCCAGGTTACAGAATTTACGCCGCGTAGTAGTAATTTTTATGCGCTGCCGATCACAAAAACTGCCCGCACTCACTTTGGTTCCGAGGAAGGCGCTAATCTAGTGGCATTGGGAATTGTGGCTTCATTAAGTGGTAGAATTTCTTTGGACAATGTTTTGCAGGCTGCTCGGCAATGGGCTCCTCAAGGTACGACGGAACGAAACATCAAAGCTCTGGAATTAGGATGGCAAATGGGAATGGAAGCAAGCTATGCAAAAAAAGCGATATCGGACCTTTAATGAACAATTGCGTGAAAGGTTCGGAGGAAAAATAGTTAAGATCTCTTTGGATGCCGGATTTACGTGCCCTAACCGGGATGGAACGCTGGGAATAGGCGGGTGTGTCTACTGCAGCGAACGGGGTTCCGGGGATTATGCCGGAGATCAGAGGTTATCCATTCCCGATCAGTTTATTGCAGTGAAGGAACGGATGAAGAATAAATGGCCCTCTGCACAGTATATCGCTTATTTTCAAGCGCATACCAATACCTACGCTGCGGTTAAGCGGTTGCGTGAGGTCTATGAAGAGGCCTTGGCAGAGGAAAACGTTGTAGGGCTATCCATCTCAACAAGGCCAGACTGCCTGCCGGAAGATGTGCTTGATTATCTTGAGGAGCTGAACCGGAGAACCTATTTGTGGGTCGAACTGGGGTTGCAAAGCATTCACAGCAAAACTATGGAATGGATTGGCAGGGGGCATGACTATGCCCAATTTCTCAAGGGTCTTGAGCAGTTGCAGGCCAGAGGAATACGGGTTTGTGCCCATATAATCCTTGGACTGCCTGGAGAAACGAAAGCGGAGATGGTGGAAACCGCGCAAGCAGTTGCTCAGCTGCCGTTACAAGGGATAAAAATTCATTTGCTCCACGTTTTAAGGGGAACCCCTTTGGCAACCATTTATCAAAACGTGCCTTTTGATCTTCTGACGAAAGAAGAGTATGTTTCGCTTGTCGTCGATATTTTAGAGATCCTGCCGCCAGAGGTGGTTATCCATCGCTTAACAGGTGACGGTCCGCCAGATGATCTCCTTGGACCTCTATGGAGCCGTAAAAAATGGGAGGTTCTCAATGCTATCGATGCTGAATTAGAACGGCGAGATTCATGGCAAGGAAAATTCGCGAAGCAGGCATCAATAAAATGCAGAAGATAAACTAGAAATCCCTATTTTTGAGCCCAAAAATAGGGATTCTATTTTTACTTTCTCTTTGTTTTCTTGGCTAGGCTGCGGAGCCAATCTATTATTTCCTCCGTCTCCGGTATCTTAGCCAGCTGCCACTGCCAATTCCCATGGACAGTGCCTGGGACATTCATTCTGGCTTCCTCACCCAAACCTAAAATATCCTGCAACGGCAAGATAACCCATGCTGCTTGGCTCGAATATACTTCTTCGATCATTTTCCGGCATACTTGTTGGTTGATTAGGGTTTGGTCCAGCCGGTTGTTGAGCAGAGTTTCTTCATCAGTCAAATGACTCTTTTCATACCAGCCCAATAAGGTGTTATTATCATGGGTTCCCGTATAATAAACAAAATTAGTTTCCTCAGCCATTATTTCTGGCAAAGGCGTAAATTGAAGAACCTTGATTCCGGGAAACCCAATTAGCTGTTTTAAAATCTTGACTTCTGTAGTTATGAAACCTAAGTCCTCCATAATCAAGGGGAGCTTCCCAAACGTTTCCAGCATGCTTTCGAAGAATCGTTTCCCCGGACCTTTGAGCCAACGGCCCTTTTCGGCCGTCTCTTCCCGGGCATCAACCTCCCAATAGGCTTCAAACCCCCGGAAATGATCCAGACGAAGGTAGTCAAATAATTCCAGGCCCATCTGGATGCGCTTTTTCCACCAATCATACTGCGTATTGGCCAAAGCCTGCCAGTTATAGATCGGATTCCCCCATAACTGGCCGGTCTTGCTAAAATAGTCCGGAGGTACCCCTGCAGTTTTAGTCGGTCTACCCTGCTCATCAAGGACGAACAAGCCACGGTTCACCCAGACATCACAGCTATCGGCGGCGACAAAATGGGGTAAATCTCCGATTATTTGAATTCCTTTAACCTTGGCATAAGTTTTGAGTTTAGCCCATTCATAGAAAAAAGTGTATTGTAAGAATTCAAGAAAACCCATTTCTTCTCGGAGGAGCACCCTATACTCTGCTAACTTTTTCGTCTCACGGGAAGCAATCTCCGGCTCCCAATCATACCAGGGAACATCTCCGAAATGAGTCTTTATAGCCCTGAAAAGAACGTAATCATTGAGCCATATTTGATTATGAGTTTTAAATTTTAAAAAGTTCTCCTGCGAAAGATAGGTTGATTGTGCAGAAACAGCCGAACTGAGTGAGTTGCCTTCAAGCTGCTCCAGAAATTTCCGATAAGCTTCGGAGAGTAAATCACGTTTCAAATCTTTATAGGCAAGGAATAATAAACTTTTCCTTAAGCCCAAACTCCTGACCTTTTCGAATCTGTTACGTGTCTCCCCGAGGTTTAATAATCCCTCCCTGATCAAGTGGTCGAGACTGATAAACACCGTGTTTCCCGCAAAAACTGATTCACTTTGATAAGGACAATCCTCTACTCCCGTCGGGTTCAAGGGTAAGACCTGCCACAAGGATTGGCCGGAGTTGGCCAGAAAATCTACAAAATCGTAAGCTTCTGTTCCAAAATCTCCAAGGCCCCAAGCAGAAGGCAAAGAACTTATATGCAATAATACCCCGCACGAACGATCAAGTTGAAAATCATGAGGGCGCTTGTCTTTGATGAAAAGTGCTCTTCCCCCCAACGGACTTATGGATACGGTCCTAAACGTTTCTGACCAAAGCCTATCCCCATTTATTAAATCAACTCCAAACGAGGAGGGTTGGAGCATTGTGCTCAGATCCACAGTTTTTGTTTCCTCATTGTGACGATTGATCAGGATGATGATTTTCTCATCGTTCCCCAGCCGCAAAAAACCATAAACATCCGGTTCAAAGAAAATGGACTGAAAATCACCCGTCTGCAGCACCTCATATTCAGCGCGCAAACGAAGAATCCGGCGATACCAAGCCATGATTTCTCCGTCTTCCTTACCCCACGGATAAGTCCCCCGATTATAAGGGTCGGCATAACCTTCCGCACCTGCCTCATCACCATAGTAAATACAAGGAACTCCGGGAAATGTCATTTGCACCAAACTAAAGAGCTTGAGCCTTTGGACAGCCAATTGCCGGGCATTCGGGGAAAGTCGAAAGTTCCTTCGCTCTGTTAGGGTCAAACTCTGTTCGGCTGGGGTATCTCCTAAAAGCGTCAAAATTCGGATCGTATCATGATTCCCGATAAAATTCATGGCAGCATAAAAATTTTCACGGGGATAATTTTCATATAAGCTCATGACCTCCCGGTGAACGACTCGGGAATCACTTTGCCCAAGAAAAAACCGCAGAAAACTAGCGCGCAAAGGATAGTTCGTCGTCGAATCCAGTTCATCCCCCGAAAAATAGTTGCGCTGCCTGCCATAGCTTATTTTATTTGAAGCGTCTTCCCACACTTCTCCGATCAGAACAGCATCTGGGCGAACGCTCTTTATTGCCTCCCGAAGTTCCTGAATGAACTCATCAGGAAGTTCATCGGCAACATCCAAGCGCCAACCTGCAACCCCAAGGTTTTGCCACTTATGAATGACACTATCTGCCGAGCCATAGATAAACTGTCTATAGGAAGGGTTCATTTCGTCCACTTCCGGAAGAGAATCAACCCCCCACCAACATACATACTCCTGGCAGTTCGGCTTAAACTTATACCAAGCAAAATAAGGGGAATCAGCTGATTGGTACGCCCCCACACCTGGATAATTGTTATATTTATTGAAATAGATACTATCACTTCCGGTATGGCTGAATACTCCATCCAGAATAATAGAGATCCCGTACTGTTGGGCAGTGACGATCAATTGTTCAAAAACCGCATCATCCCCGAACATCGGATCAATCCGAAGATAATCCGCCGTGTCATATTTGTGATTACTCGCAGCCTCAAAAATAGGATTAAAGTAAAGAATGCTAATGCCCAACTCTTGGAAGTAGGGCAACTTGGCAAGCACCCCCCGCAGAGTTCCGCCAAAAAAGTCCCAATCGGTAACTCTTCCCTGCTCGTCCTTAATATAGAGCGGCGGATCAGACCAATTGGCATGCAACAGAGTGTTTTTCCTGGGAAAGTAGGTGAACCCGTTTGTCTGATCATTGAAAAATCGATCGACAAAAACTTGATACATTACCCCTCGTTTATACCACTCGGGGATTGTTATCTGCTTATGAACTGTTATTTGGTAAAAAGGTGGTTCTTGTTCATAGAGACTACCCTCCCCACCAAGTCTCTTTAAGTTATTTCCATAATAATAAGTTTGAGCTCCTAACCAAATCACAAAATAGTACCGGATTAGTCCTGGGGTGTTGGGTACCTCATATTCTACTTCATATAATTCTCGGTTATCAGAGCTTTCAAGGGATTTGGGTGCCGGATTTAAAGCAGAACTGGAACTTATCTTCTCCAGGGTTTTATGCATGACAAGAGTTATTTGCGGCTGGTCCTTTTCCCAAAGACGAAAATGACAAGCTTCAACGGGTGCCGCTGAAAACGTGCTCAAACGAAAGGTTATCCGCTGTCCACACGTAACCGCGCCAAATGGTTCACGGTAAAACAAATCGTGAGAATCATGATGGGCCTTTAACATTATCGTCATAATAATGACTCATAGATTTCGATGTAAGCATTGGCGGATCTGTCCCAACTGAAATCACTCGTTAAAGCATTCTGCCGTATACTCTCCCATACCGACTTATTAGCATAGTAAATTCTCACGGCACGTTGCACCGCGAATAACAATTCGTGAGCATTATAATTGACAAAACTAAATCCATTGCCTGAACCGGTCAGTTCATTATAGTTCATGACTGTGTCCTTTAATCCTCCGGTTTCCCGGACGATCGGAACCGTCCCAAAGCGCATGGCAATCATCTGAGAAATACCGCAGGGTTCAAAACGCGATGGCATCAAGAACATGTCTGCCCCTCCATAAATTTCATGTGCAAGTTTATCCGAGAACTCTAATTTTAGCGCCAGTTTTTCAGGATATTTTGCGATGAAATAACGCAGCATTTCTTCATAGCGCTGCTCTCCTGTTCCGAGGATAACCAACTGAACATCCAGCTCCAGTACTTCTTCCAACACGTGAAGCAATAAATCGATGCCTTTCTGATCTACAAATCGGGATACCATCCCCAGTACTGCTCTATCTCCTCGAACCGGAAGCCCCATAATACTTTGCAAGTGCTTTTTCTTTGTTTCTTTAGCATGAGGAAAATTACTATTTGGCATGACTTGATCGGGTTCCTTCAGCGGATCATAAACCTCATAGTCAATGCCATTGAGGATGCCCCTTAGAAATTCACTTCTTTTTCTTAACAGCCCATCAAGTTTTTCGCCGAAATAAGGATTTTTGATTTCCTCAGCATACGTTGGACTTACTGTCGTAATCCGATCTGCATAGAGCAGAGCCGCCTTCATGAAATTAACCGCGCCATGAAATTCCAAGGTATCTTCCGCAAAATACTCCATACCAAGCCCCAAAATATCGCTCAGAACTTCCTTGGAAAAAATCCCTTGATATTTCAGGTTGTGAATCGTAAATATAGTTTTCAGCGGATAATGAAGGGGTTCCCGGTCATAAAACTTCTTAAGCATCAGCGGGATTAAAGCTGTATGCCAATCATGGCAATGGATAATATCCGGTTTGAACCCTGGTATGTGCATTAAACTTTCCAGAACGGCCCGGGAAAAGAAAGCAAAACGCTCCGCCTCATCAAATTCCCCATAAACGCGCGGGCGCACAAAGTAATACTCGTTGTCAATAAAATAATAATGCACTCCCTGATAGATCATTTCCTCCAAACCGCAATATTGTTGACGCCAAGCGACTCGAACATTAAAATGGGCCAAATGCTTAAACTGTTTTTGGAAATCCTCGGGAATCATTCCATACCTTGGTATAATGACCCGGACGTCCACACCTTTTTTATGCAAGTAAGCAGATAATGAACCAACTACTTCTCCCAAGCCACCGGTTTTAATAAAAGGATCCGCTTCTGCAGCCGCAAAAACCAGTTTCATACTTTCCCTCCTTTCAAAGTCTAGATCACTGTTCTTTTGAGGACAACCAAAGGATTATTAAAACTCCCTTTCAAGACATTTTCTGTGTTAACCTTGACCGATTTATCGAGAATAGCATAGTCTGTTTGAGCATGGGCATGAATATAACATTTCGGCATGATTATGCTATTTCTGATTATACACCCTTGCTCAATAATCACATCTCGAAAAACAATCGAGTTGACAACTTCTCCTGAGATAGAGCACCCACTGGCGATCAATGAGTTGCTGACTTTGGCGTGGGAAGTGTATTGAGCAGGGGGGTTGTCCTTGATCTTGGTATGGATCTTGTCCGCTCCCGACCATAATTTTCTCCGAACTTCCAGGTTCAGAAGATCCATACTTCTCTGAAAATAATCCTTAAGCGTGCGAATCGTCCCAATCAAGGAACAAGTTGGACTACCGTAGATTTTGAGGACTTCCAGATTTGAAGTAAAAATATCCAGTAAGTCAATACACCCAATGAAACTATACTTCTCAACAATATCCAATAAAATCTCGCGCCGAATTATTAATATATTTACAAAATAAGGGTGACCGGGCTCTGCCCCTGCATGATCCTTTTGGTCAATAATCTTAGAAACTTTTTGATTCTCATCCATCTCAAGAAACCTCTCCTGGATCAGATCGCCCAAGTTAGCACCCTCTTGATAAATCAAGGTCACATCGGCATGCATGTCATTATGAAATTCCAGCGCATTCTGAAAATTTATATTAAATATTTGATCACCGCTGCAGATGATCACATTTTCTGCAAAATCCTTCTGCAAAAACTCGATATTTTTTTGTAAATCCTTAACACAAAACGTATGATTGTTTTCCAACAAGCCATGGATGTCTCCAGGCAAAATAAACAACCCGCCATTTTTCCTATCCAGAAACCAGACTTTACCGGCTCCCAAATGATCGAGAAGCGGTCTACAATGGTATGGCGTAACCACTCCAATCGTCTTAATCCCTGAGTTAACCATGCTGGATAACGCGAAATCGAGGATCCGATATCTTCCTCCAAAGGGTACTGCAGCTATTGGCCTTTTCAGGGTAAGTCCTTGTAAATTGTCCGTTGAGCTATTCGCATAAACAATCCCTGCATTGTTCGCCATTATTGCTCCCGCCTTTCAAATCGCCCGAATCCTGCCAATATTCCTACCCTCTTCGATCACAGAATCTTCAGGAACTATATAATTGTCCTCAATAACCGTGATGCCTTCTTGATCAGGTATATTTTTCCCCGCAACACCAACCTGGCAATGACTCATAATTTCTGCATTTTCTCCAACAATTGTCTTATGAATGACGGATCCATTTTGAACCTTTGCATAAGGCAACAAAATTGAATCCATAATTTCTACATCTTTTCCCACATATACTCCTGGCGCCAGGATCGAATTCGCCACCTTACCCTGAACAATACACCCATTACAAATAAGACTGTTTTCTATTTCTGCTGCAGATCCCACAAAGTGGGGGGGTAAAATATCTTCATTCGAAAATATTCGGACCTCTCGATCAAAAATATTAAGGAAGCGGTCCTCTCTTAAGGACTCCATATTGGCCTGATAATAGCTTTCGATTGTACCGACATCTCGCCAATAACCATGAAAATTGTAGGCATAGACTCGTTTGGCTTGTTTAACTTGCTGTGGAATGATATTTTTACCAAAGTCGTTTTCAGACTGATAATCTCTATTATCTTCAACCAAGGCTTGCTTAAGGGTAGACCAATTAAAAATATAGACTCCCATGGAAGCAAGATTACTATCCGGTTGAGCTGGTTTTTCTGTAAACTTGGTAATTCTTGCATCCCCATCAACGGTTAGGATACCAAACCGAGAAGCTTCTTCCCAAGGAACTTCAATCGTTGCCAGGGTTATTTCCGAATTTTTTTCTTTATGAAATTTTAACATAAGGGAATAATCCATTTTATAGACATGATCCCCTGAGAGAATAATCACATACTCTGGATTATAAAAATCAATAAATTCATAATTTTGGTATACGGCATTCGCTGTACCGTTATACCAACTTCCTTCCGCATCCCCAAGAAAAGGGGGAAGAACATGAACCCCACCAAAAGGATTATTTAAATCCCAAGCCGAACCTAAACGGATATATGAATTAAGTAGAAAAGGCTTATATTGGATAAGAATACCGACCGTGTGAATGTTAGAATTTGTGCAATTACTCAAACTAAAGTCGATGATTCTATACTTACCACAAAAGGAAACTGCCGGTTTAGCACGATTTCGAGTTAGGCCACCCAATCGGCTTCCTTGTCCGCCTGCTAAAAGCAGTGCCACACATTCCTGCTTTTTCAACTTAGTTCACCTTCCTCACAAATATTAAACCTGTCTTCCAACCATTTAACAAGGAATAATATTATTAATGGTCCGGTATCTGATTTTCCAGATCCAATCGGCATATTCTCTAATTGTCCTGTCACTTGAGAATCTTCCTGAATTGGCGATATTGATTAAGGAAATCCTGTTCCATTCTTTTTGATTCAGATAAAGTTTTTGAAGCTTGTCATACATTTCAAGGTAAGAATGAAAATCTTTTAAAACGAAGAATTCATCGTTATAGAGCATCAGGGAATCGAATAAAACTTTGAACTCTTCCCCCATATTATCGAAAAATCCACTGATTAATTGATCCACACACGTTTGAATATCGGAGTTGGTATGGTATTCATCCCATGATTTATACCCCCCATTTTGAGTGTAGTTCAGAACTTGTTTGGCTGTAAGCCCAAAGATGAAGATATTATCCTCACTCACCGCCTCCTTAATTTCGACATTGGCTCCATCTAAGGTTCCCAAGGTTAGGGCACCATTCATCATGAATTTCATATTTCCGGTCCCCGAAGCCTCTTTACTGGCGGTAGATATCTGTTCACTGATGTTTGCTGCCGGATAAATCAACTCTCCCTGGGACACATTAAAATTCTCAATAAATACGACCTTTAGTTTTTGGCTAACCTTAGGATCATGCTCTATTTTCTGACTTAAAGCATGAATCAGCTTAATCACGACTTTTGCATAACGATAACCTGGCGCCGCTTTTCCCCCGAAGATAAAGGTATGGGAACCTGTCAATGACTCCGGGTCGTTGATTGCCTTATTATATAAATGCATGATCTTCAGCACATTAAGCAATTGCCTCTTATAGGCATGGATTCTCTTCACTTGAACATCAAAGATGGACAAAGGATCAAGGATCAGACCCTGTTTTGCCTTAACCCTCTCGGCAAAGCGGCATTTGTTTTCGTACTTTACTTTCGCGAGTTGTTCCAGAAAACTGTGATCGTCCTTGTATGCTTGGAGTTTTTTTAGCTTTCCCGCCTCTTCCTTCCAGGATGGTCCTATCGCCTCGGTGATCAGATCCGCAAGTTTAGGGTTTGCGGCTAACAGAAATCTCCTGTGATTAACACCATTTGTTTTATTATTAAATTTATAACCAAAAATACGATAATAATCTTTAAAGACCTCATCCTTAAGGATTTTAGTGTGTAATTGCGCAACCCCATTCACTGATGAGCTCCCGATAATCGCCAAATGGGCCATCCAGACATACCCATCTTTGATAATCTGAGTGTTGCGAATCACTTCCCAACTCTCTGTGTTGCGAATCCCCTCCTCATCATCCAATAATCGTACTCTTAGATCTTCCTTAAATCTTCGATCTATTTCCTCAATAATCTGGTAAATCCTGGGTAAAAGACTCTTGACTAAATCAATCGGCCATTTTTCCATGGCTTCAGACATGATGGTATGGTTTGTAAAGGATATGGTATTCACTGTGATATTCCAGGCCTCATCCCATCCCATTCCTTCTTCATCAATTAAGATGCGCATCAGCTCAGGGATACACAAAACTGGATGAGTATCATTGATATGAACTGAAACTAATCGCGAGAAGTTATGCAACGAATCTGTATCATTCCCTTTTTTGTAACTCAATACGATAGACCCTAACCCGGCAGCAACAAAAAAGTATTCCTGTTTAAGTCTTAACTCTCTTCCGGCAGGGCTGCTATCGTCAGGATAAAGAATATAGGAAATCGCCTCAACCTCAGATTTATTGCCTGAAGCCTGCTTAAACTCCCCACGATTGAAACTGTCTAAATCCAGTTCGCAAGTGACCGTTTCGGCACTCCATAACCTTAGATTATTAATATACATAAAATTATCATAGCTCATAATAGGGACATCATAAGGTACGGCCAGCACCGCTTCATAGTTCTCGTGGATAAATAATAATTTTCCCTCTCTTTGCTCTGTTCTCACCGACCCTTTAAATTTTACAACAACTGCCTTATCTGGCTTTCTTATTTCCCAAGGATAACCATTTTTCAGCCAATTGTCCGCTACTTCGACCTGCTTGCCGTCCACGATTTTTTGTTCAAACAACCCATACTTATAACGAATCCCATTACCATATCCCGCAATTCCTAAGAAAGCCATTGAATCGAGGAAACATGCTGCCAATCTTCCTAAACCGCCATTACCCAAGCCCGGATCTACTTCTTGTTCGTATAAATCATCTAGATTGATATTCAACTCTGCCAAACCTTCCCTGACGAGATCCTCTATTTGGAAATTGACCAGATAATTATGCAGCAGCTTACCAATCAGAAACTCCATCGAAAAATAAAAAACATGTTTCCCTTGGGACACAGACTTTCTGTTTATGGCTCGGTAATAACGCATTCTTTCTTTCAGTAATACGACTAAGGCATTAAATTTATCCCATGGGCTTGCTTGATCCGGGGCAACCCCTTCCCCCTCAAACAACTCCCTCAAATAGGCCTGCTTAAAATTTTCTTTATCTAAAAACATACTTTAGTTCCTCCAATACCTAACGATTCAACCTTTGGTTTTAAGAAAACTACTTCTAAGAGAGCAACGTTAAGTGTCAAAGAAAAAGTTTGATCATGCAGCCAAGAAAACACTTATTGTCCATTTAATCATAGCACCCACTTTACTTCGTTTGAATCCCCAATGGATAAACTATTCTCTAATCCAATGCTTTATACCTTCATAAAATATTAGTAATTAATAATCTTATTTCAAATTATTTCAAAACTAAGATTTTAATCTTGATTTTCCAAATAATGCTGCCTTAAATCAATTCCGAAATAACATTACTTTCCTTGATAGAGTTTGGTAGTTTTGTTATACTTATGCGGAGTTATTGAAAAATGTTGATATTCTTAAATTCACATATTAAAGCAGCATATCTTAAGGTTTAGAGTCGCATATTCCTGAAAAACATATACGCTCATAACTTAAGAAGGAGAAAAATAGTTATATGAAAACAAAGCGCACTATCCGATTTAAGATGATTCTAGTCTTTATTGGCTATAATCTTATTTTTGCTGCAATACTATGTCCCTTTGTGCTGTTCTGGGGACCCTTCGAGTCCCTCAAAGTAATGGCTGTTGGCTCGGTTGCCACTTCACGACATCCCCAGGTTGTGCAGGCTTTTCTATCCCAAGCTGAAATAGATAGGATTATGAACCTCAATAATTATCGAGGGATAAGCGTCAGCGAAGTAATCGATCGTACCAAAGTAATTTCTGATCCGAGTACGGGAATCACAATTGAAGATATCAAGGGCTCAAGCTTCAAGGGTAAGGTCATGCTGATTAAAGACCCCAAACGAATTAAATTATCTGTTACCAGAGAACTTGGGGTTACAGGAGAACGTGTCAGCGATTTGGTTAAAAATATGGGGGCTATTGCCGGAATAAATGCCGGCGGTTTCTATGACCCGGACGGTAAAGGAAACGGAGCGTTCCCAGACGGTTTAACCATGCATGAGGGACAACTGGTCCACAACAATGTCGGAGACAAGGCAGTCAACATTGTTGGGTTTAATGATCAAGGTAAATTAGTCCTCGGTAAAATGACAGCCAATCAACTAGTTGAGAAAAACATGCGCGAGGTCGTTACCTTTGAACCTAATCTTATTGTCGAAGGTAAATCTATGATTCAAGGAGACGGTGGCTGGGGTATCGCCCCCCGAACCGGCATTGGACAAATGGCGGATGGAACCGTTATCTTTGTTGTCATAGATGGACGTCAGCCCACGTGGAGTCTTGGCGCGGATTTACGTGGCCTCATGCGGGTCTTTGAAGATTATCATGCAGTGAACGCTGTCAATCTCGATGGTGGTTCTTCCTCTGAACTCGTCTATAACGGCAAAGTCCTGAATCGTCTTTGGAATATTTTTGGTGAACGCTATATTCCTACGGCCTTTGTTGTTACGCCTTGAAAATTATATAGTAATTAATGCTAAAAAGGAGCAATTACGCATGAGAAAACTGCGTATCATTTTAGTTTGGACCTTAGTTTCCCTGTTCTTGCAAGGTGGAGCGTACTTCTTTTTGAACAACAAAGTTAAAGAAGTTATATCCCCATCAGAAGAGCCACCAATTACTGTTAAACTCAAGGCCACTATTCCTGGCGCTGACCTTACAAACATTCAAATATCCTACGCCAAGGATTATTTAGCCTATACAGAGAATGGTACACTTAAAATCTTCAACCTCATCCAAGGTAAGCAAGTTTTTGAAAAAAAGTCACCTTCTACTACTGACAAGACATTAGGGGTTATTGCGTACCAATGGCTGCCCGACAGAAATACCTTACTCTATTTTTATGCCAAGAAAAATCCAAATGAAGTAACGACCGTCACCATATACCCTAAAACTACAGTCCAGACCCCAACCCAGAAACCGACTCCTAATCAACCAAATACAGAAGACCCCAACCAAAAAAACGATAAGACAGGACCAACGGTTAAACCGAATGTAGAACCGAAAGTAGTTCCAGTGGTTCCTGTAGAGCCTCGGATCGAAAAACGGTATGGAAATCCACAAATTATGGAATTGTATTCACTTGAATTACCCGAAAGTAATGATAATGAGACCCTTCCAGATGATCGTTTTAATCGAACGATTGACAAATTACCAAAAGGCGGAAAAATTGAACAATTGGTTTTCTCTACATCTACTAATTTAATCTATCTCACAGTGAAAAGCCCAGCCTCTCAACAGCTAATAGAAATAGATGTCATGAAAGACGTAAGTACACTGAATAAATCCGGAGAGACTATTGATAATATGGCTGCCTCAGATCGCTATGGAACACTTTTTATTAATAGTAAAATTGGTAAAAACCATCAGGTTATCGCCTTAAAGGGTTCTAAGCGCTGGGTCATCTCTAAAAATTCAAACGACAGGATCTTGGGAATCAGAGCGGGAAAGGTCTATATTGGTGAAGTCCAAAATGATGAACTCGTAAAGATAAAAACTACTTCGGACCGCTCAGATTTAACGGATAACCCTTCTCTGAAAACTGAGTGGGAAGGCTTAATTCCCTTCAAGAATGTTCGTATGCTCATCGGTTCAAAAGGCCAAGTAGTTGTCTATGATCATCAAATTGCTTATATCGTCACAGACGGGCAAATGAAAGAAATAAAATTCGATGGAGAAGAAAATTATATCTCTATTGACGGCGCAGAGCTTATTCAATTAAACCAGCAAGAAACTTCCACTCTGGCGGAATTACAACCACTTAAATAAAGAGAGGCTGAACTTACTCCAATCCCTTGACTGCTGTTTTGATGCGTTGTAACCCTTCTTCGAGCACAGAACGGGCACAAGCTATATTCAGTCTTGCAAAGCCTTCTCCGCCCGGTCCAAATAGATAGCCTGGGCTTAAACCTACACCCGCCTCATGAACCAAAAAATTCTGTAAGGCTTTTGGGTTCATTCCTAAAGCACTAAAATCAAGCCAGACGAGATAGGTTCCTTCGGGCTGAATTGCCGTAATTTGAGGCAGTTCCCGATCAAGAAACGAGTTTAGAAATCTCAAGTTTCCCGACAAGTAGTCCAATAATTGATCCAACCAGTCTCTGCCATGCCGGTAGGCCGCTTCCATAGCCGTCATGCCAAACACATTCGGGTAATGAATCCCGGTTAAGTTAAGCGACGCTCGAAAGGCGAGTCGATATTTGGCATTAGGAATGATCAAATTTGAAGTTTGTAAACCGGCTAAATTAAACGTCTTACTCGGGGCAGTACAAACAATTGATTGCAGAGCTGATTCCGGGGATAGAGACGCAAAGGGAATATGACGGTAACCCTTATAAATAAGATCACTGTGAATTTCATCCGAGATGACTAGGACCCCATGGGTTAAGCAAAGCTGCCCTAAGCGTTCAAGTTCAACCCGTTCCCATACCCGCCCAACGGGATTGTGCGGATTGCAAAGAATCATTATCTTGATCCCAGAGAAGAATTTCTCCTCTAAGTCCGCAAAATCCATAGTATAGCGACCTTTTTCCAGGATCAGTTGGCTGCCGACAAGCTCACGACCATGGTTCTTTACGGCTTGAAAAAAAGGCGGATAAACCGGAAACTGTACCAGGATCTTATCCCCAGCCTTGGTTAAACTCCGCACCAATTCATTTAAGGCAGGAACAATTCCAGGGCTAAAAGAGATCCAGTCTCTTTGGATCTCCCAACCATGGCGCTCTTTCATCCAGTCGATAAGTACTCCGTAATAACCTTCCATTCCATCAGAATAACCATATATCCCATGTTTCGCTCGGTTCACGAGTGCCTCAACCACGGCTTCCGGAGCCGGAAAGTCCATATCCGCGACCCACATCGGTAAAATATCCTCGCGGCCGAACGTTCGTTGATTAAAATCCCACTTTAGACAGCTCGTATGATACCGATCGATAATCTTGTCGAAATCATAGTTTTTAGGTTCTATTTGCACAGCTTTTTGCACGGCTTTCATCCTTACCTTATCCGTTAATCAATCAGATACTATCCCTGGATTTAATGGTTACTCCTACATGATAAGCCATTAGAAGGATAAGTCAATGATAGCCCCCCGGGATCGGGGGGCTATCATTGTTTTGCTCTTAATTAGTGTTTGACAAATACAACATTAATCGCTTTTATTAGAGCTTCTACGGTATCTCCTTTTTTAAACCCAACGTCTTCGAGACTTTCCCGCGTCATCACGGACGCGACTTCCGGTGCATTGCTTCAACCTTCAACACTAATTTTGACCAAGGCCATAAGATCATCTGCCTGGATCTCTTCAATAACCCCATATAGCTTATTCCTTACCCCAGCTTCCATTGAGCATTCCTCCTATTTTTCCTATGGCTATTGTTACCAGAAGCGCAAAACATTATTCTAAGTTTTCTATATACCCTTCTTAACCCCGTGTTTGATATTCGCTTCTTATGAAACCGCCAACACTCCCAGGAACAAGGCCATTATAAATGCATCCACCATCAACGGGACCATGCCATCCAAGTAACTTGCCGTACCGTTTAGACGGTAATAAAGCACGTAGCAGATCAAAGCGACAACGGTGGCGATTGCCACAAGAGCCGCCAATATCACCGCACGTCCCAAGCCAAAGCGCCCTATGCCGTACAGTACAGAAACCACGGACAACTCCAACGCCGCCCAGATATGTATGATTAGCAGTTCCAATGTCACTATCCGGTGAAATGCGATGACTGTGACCAGAAGCAGCACGAGAAATAAAACGGCACCGCCCAGCAAAATAAACCTCACCGGCGAACTTTTTGAATCCTGAGAAAGCGAGTAAATGCCGCCTGACATCAGAACAATCGCGGCAATTCCTGAAATAAAAGCGGCTGTGATGCAGAACACGCCAGCCAACATGCCTGCCAACCCACCGGATGAATTTTGCCGAAAGGAAATAGCCCACCAGATTAGATAAAACAAACTGCAAAACAAAAGCAGCAGATTGCCGGCAAATATCCCCCGGAGCGGGGTAGTAAAATTACGGAAAAATATCATAGCGACCTCCCCAGTAAATAATCTTCCCTGACCGGACAAAATACTTCAATCGCAATGGAATTTTCAATAATTTCAGCACCATGCTCAGTATCTCCTGGTATACACCAACTATCTCCAGCATGCATTTCAAAATTTTGCCCGTCAATGTTTAAGATTATATGTCCCGAAATCAGGTAGCCCGTCTGTTCATTGGAATGTCTATGTAGAGGGAGGTTTTTCCCTTTTTCCAACCTGAATTCGGTCATTAAACTGTTGCTTCCAAAAACAAGGGTTTTGCGTTTAATACCCTCAAGTACATTTAGATAGTCGTATTCTGATGCTTTATAAACTTGTTTCATCAATATGGCCCTCCATCCTTTAGTTTTTTGATTATTTGAAAAGAGAAATTATCGATTATTTGATATCTCTTTCATCACCTCTTCGACTTCTTCTAAAATAAAAGACACAAACAATTGGCAATTTTCCTGATCCAAACTCCGATAGTGCCGTGAGAACATATTCTGCTGACAATAATGTATAAAGTCGGATATTTCAGTAAATAATAGAATAAAATACAATAAGGAGGCTATATAATGGATTGGTTATCAAAAACTGCTTTAATACTTGTAATTGTCGGAGCCCTAAATTGGTTGTTGGTCGGTGTCTTTCAATGGGACCTTGTAACTGCTATTTTTGGAGGAGACACATTTAGAAATTCATCTATATTAAGCAGGTTAATTTATGCACTGGTTGGCCTTGCAGGTCTTTATTCTATCTCTTTTCTTTTTAGGGACACTGCAGTTAAGACTGATAAACTAGCAGATCATTAATTTCGTTTTATTTTATCATTAGGAATGCGCCTAACGGTCCAAAGCCGATAGACGCATTTTTATTCTACTATACCATACTTAAAGTTACTTAATTGAAATCTCTATCCAGAATCGATCCAATTTCTCCAAACTCGTTGAGCTTAGTCTTACAGCGTGGGAAGCAAGTTTGATTCGAATTGCTAAATATTTAAATCTCTTCATCGTAATGGAAATCATGAAGAATAATTTAAGCTTAGTTTTCCATGATTAGTCTAATGTTTCAGTTCCTTGCCTCACAGCATTAAACCCGTTAATGGCATGGGACGAAATCCGATGACATTGATTAAGAATAATTGACCCATTCGGGGGTCAAGATACATTAATAGATTCGGTATCCTTGAAGAAAAATTCTATAATTTTGCTGGACGAAAGATACTTTTGATCTTATGCTTCAAAGTGGTTGACTGGGAACTATTCCGCAAGCTGCTGATCGTGAAAGTCCGAGCCAATTACAATGAAAATAAAAATTTTATGGAGGTTAAAATGGAAAACGTTCAATTAGTAACAGAAAACGCAACTGAACAACCTATCCCTTTCAACGCTATAATAGATGGTCCCCATGATGAAAGGCTTTCTGCATCTGAGATTGGCAGTCTCTGGGAAACATATTTATATAATGCTACATCAAAATGCCAACTTCAGTACTTTGTCACCAAGGCACAGGACCCGAAGATTCGGGCGGCTTTGATTAAACCTCTCTTTTTGGTGGCTCATCCAAATTTAACTCTTGAAGGTACCGACAAATGAATATAGGATAAGTGCGCAGAATTCTATATCTTGTAAAAGAGAAGGTGGGAAATCTGAGTTCAGAAGGGTTAAAGTTATCTGAAAACAATCTGCGGTACAAGTTTTGCCCCCATTGTGGTGGCAAACTATCCTTAGAAGAGACATTTCCGCTTAGCAGACCGAAATGCGTAGATTGCAATAGAATATTCTATCAGAATCCTGCTGTAGGAGTTGCTGCCATAATTATTCGTGATAAAAAGATTCTTCTGGGAAGGAGAAACGCTAGCTACAGTGATATGTGGTGTATTCCCTGCGGGTATGCGGAATATTACGAGGATGCCAGAGAAGCCTTGATTAGAGAAATTAAAGAAGAAACAAATCTGGACATCAAATTAAGCATAGTGTTTGATATACATTCAAATTTCCATAATCCAGCCCAACACACTGTGGGAATATGGTTTTTAGTAGAAGAATATCAAGGAAATATAGCTCCGGGGGATGATATCGAAGCATTGGATTTCTTTTCAACTGCAGAGATCAAAGAACAAAACATAGTGCTTGCATTTCCTACAGATGTTCGAGTATTGGATGATCTTGTTAATAAGGGATTGATACTTTAATCACACGTATCGAATTTATTCACAAGTCGTGCGTGTTTTCCATATTATGGTGCATCAAATACAGAAGGAGTTGATCTTATGTTTTTTGGATTTCTTCCCTTTGCTCTGGGTTTTGGTTTAGGAGCTACGGTAGCGAGACCTCGCTATTACCCATCCGCATATCCCTATGCCTATGCACCATATCCTTACGGATGGTATTAATATCAGTTACCATCTAAATCTTATTGAAACGAACGAGGCGGAGGGCTTAACGCTCTCCTTTTTTATTTTTGTTGCCCCGCTTACCGCCGTCCATTTCAGGTTGATTTGACTTTTGCTCACCCCTATCGCCGTTGCCCGGTTGGAGCTGCTCATTGTTCCGTTCCAGACTCTCATTTAATTCTCTCTTCTTTCTTATACTTTATTACTTATCCCCTGAAGTAATTTACTCCCCCGGTGAAAATGGGTTGGTACTTATTCCCCGGGACATTAATCGCTACTCCCCTGCCGGTTCTTTCGGAATGGGCCATCTTACCGAGAATACGTCCATCCGGGCTGGTAATTCCTTCAATTGCTTCGTAAGAACCATTCGGAGTATAGATAATATCATTACTGGGGTTACCATGGAAATCGACATATTGGGTAGCAATTTGTCCATTAGAAATCAACGTCCGGATTACTTCGTGAGAAGCAACGAAACGTCCTTCGCCGTGGGAGATAGGCACGGTATGAACTTCACCGAGTTCAACCCCACTAAACCAAGGGGAGAGGGTGGAAACAACTTTCGTTTGAACCATGCAGGAAACGTGACGCCCTATTTTGTTATACGTAAGAGTCGGAGAATCCTCGGTTATATCCCTGATTTCGCCGTAAGGTACGAGGCCCAGTTTAATTAAGGCTTGAAATCCATTGCAAATCCCGAGCATTAAGCCGTCACGTTCTTGTAATAGTTCCAACACCGCTTCTTTAATCCTTGGATTTCTGAACATGGTAGCTATAAATTTGCCAGAACCGTCCGGTTCATCCCCAGCACTGAAACCGCCCGGGATCATCACAATTTGAGACTGACCGATCTTTTTAACCATCTCTAAGATGGATTGTTCCACGTCAACAGCATTGAGATTTCTGATCACCAAAGTTTCAACTAAGCCTCCAGCTTGCTCAAAGGCTATTGCGGAATCGTATTCGCAATTGGTCCCAGGAAAAACGGGAATAAAGATTCTCGGCTTGGCAACTTTAGTGGACGGTATATGAGTATTGCGAAAATCATAACTGACCACGACCGGCTCGGCAACCTTTTCCGTCTGAGTAGGGAAGATTTTTTCGAGTGGTTTTTCCCAGGCTGGTAAAGCAACATCCAACTCAATATCTAATCCATTAACCGTAATCACAGATTTTTCCTGCGTAAAACCCAGCAGTTGATACTCTACCCCACCAAAAATATCTTTTAAATTTACTGCTTCAGCGATTTCCAAGACAATTGAACCGTAGTCCGCAGTAAACAAACTCTTCATATCCATCTGAGCGTTTATAGCTATCCCGATTCGATTGCCAAAAGACATTTTGCTGAGAGCAGCGGCCAGTCCGCCCATCCTCACGGTATGCGTTGCCAAGACTCTCCCGGAATGAATCAACTCGTTAATCCTGAGATAATTTTTGATCAGCTGCTCAAAATTAGGGACTTCATGTTCATCCCGCTCAGCCGATACCAAGACAACTTGACTGCCAATTCTTTTAAACTCTTGGGATATAACCTTATCTGTATGGATAACATTGACTGCAAAGGCCACCAACGTTGGCGGAACATTCAAATCCATAAAGGTACCGGACATACTGTCTTTGCCGCCAATGGCCGGGATACCCAGTTTTTTCTGAGCATAAAACGCCCCGAGTAAGGCACTGAAGGGTTTCCCCCACTTTTCCGGAGCAGTCCCCAGTTTTTCAAAATACTCTTGTAGTGTAAGCCGCACCTGGCGAAAATCCCCACCCAAAGCCACAATCTTGGTGACAGCATCAATAACAGCATATAAGGCACCGTGAAACGGACTCCAGAGAGCTAATTGCGGATTATAGCCATAAGTCATCATGGTCGCAGTATTTGTTTCCCCCGACAGCAGCGGAATTTTTGCCACCATGCCTTCCGCCGGAGTCGTTTGATATTTACCACCCAACGGCATCAGGACGGATGCCCTGCCGATGCTGCCGTCAAACCTCTCCACTAAACCTTTCTGACTACAAACATTTAAGTCTGCTAAATTGACCAACCAAGCCTCTTTAAGCAAGGAAACGTCTTCGTCAATCACGGCTAACTTTCGCTCAATTATTTCCGGTAGCCTCTTAAAGTAGTTACGATCGGCATTAGGAAGATTCACCTTGACCTTCGTTTTCTGCTTAACCCCATTGGTATTGAGAAACTCTCTGCTGACATCGACTATCGTCTTCCCCCGCCAAAACATTTTGAGCCTGGGGTTAGAACTAACCCTGGCCACTAAAGTAGCTTCCAGGTTTTCCTCCTGAGCATAGCGGACAAACGTCTCCAAGTCTTCAGCTGAAATTACCACGGCCATGCGTTCCTGAGATTCAGAAATTGCCAGTTCTGTTCCGTCCAGTCCATCATACTTTTTAGGAACTGTATCCAAGTAAATTTCCAAGCCATCAGTTAATTCCCCTATGGCAACGGCGACGCCTCCTGCGCCAAAATCATTACAGCGTTTAATTAATTTACTTACCTTCGCCTTACGAAAGAGTCTTTGGATCTTGCGTTCTGTGGGAGGATTGCCTTTTTGCACTTCCGCCCCACAGGTCAGTAATGACTCACAAGTGTGTTCTTTAGAAGAGCCTGTAGCCCCGCCACACCCGTCCCGGCCTGTTCTTCCGCCGACCAAAACGACAACATCACCTGGTTCAGGGACTTTGCGTATCACGTTTTCACGGGGAGCTGCCGCAATCACAGCCCCGATTTCCATCCGTTTGGCCACAAAGCCTTCATGATAGACTTCCGTAACTTGTCCTGTGGCAATTCCGATTTGATTACCGTAGGAACTATATCCCGCCGCCGCACCCCTGGTTATCTTTCTTTGAGGCAGCTTACCGGCTAGAGTATCTTCCAGTTTTGTCCTGGGGTCCCCGCTCCCCGTCAAACGCATAGCCTGGTAAACATAAGTGCGACCGGACAAAGGGTCGCGGATAGCGCCACCCAAACAGGTTGCCGCTCCTCCAAACGGTTCGATTTCTGTAGGATGATTATGGGTCTCATTCTTGAACATCACCAACCACTCTTCATTTTGGCCGCTGATATCGACATTCACTACAATACTACAGGCATTGATCTCCTCCGATTGATCGAGGTCTGCTAAAACCCCTCTCTTCTTTAGTTCTTTCATAGCTAAAACAGCGATATCCATCAAACAGACATCTCTCTGAGAAGGATTTTCACCATAAACATAGTTCCTGGAGGTGAGGTATTCCTGATAAGCAGTGGCTAGTGGGCGCGCAAAATCCCCTTCCGAAAAAGAAACCTCTTCGATAACAGTATTAAACGTCGTATGGCGACAATGATCCGACCAGTAAGTATCAATTACCCGGATCTCCGTAAGCGTCGGATTGCGTTGCTCTGTATCCCGGAAATAAGCCTGGCAAAACGCCAAATCCTCATAACTCATCGCTAAACCGGTTTCTTGGAAAAATGCTTTTAGCTCAACAGGCGACTTCTCAATAAAACGCTCGATACTTTCCACATCAGGCGGAATCACAGGTTCAAATTCCAGACTTTCCGGTTTTTCCAGAGAAGCCTCCTGTGCTTCGACAGGGTTAATGCAATAAGCCTTAATTCTCTGAAAATCTTCCTCCGAGAGTTGACCCTGAATTACGATCACTTTAGCCGAAGCAATATTGGGTCGCTCTTTTTGGGTTAAAATCTGAACACATTGGGCGGCGGAATCAGCCCGCTGATCATACTGACCAGGCAGGTATTCCATAGCAAAAACCCGGTCCTCAGGCGGAATTTTCAAATCCTCGTCAAACACTAAGTCCAGCGGAGGCTCCGCAAAAATAATCGGACGAGACTTAGCAAACTCCTCATCCGAAATACCGGATATATCGTAACGGTTGATGACTCTTAAGCCCTCTAATCCTTCAATGCCCAAACTCTCCACTAAATCGTCATAGAGACCCTGGGCTTCAATGTCATAGCCTGGCTTTTTTTCGACATATATTCTTTTGACTTCTTGTGATCCCATACCATCCTCCACCAGTAAGAATTTTTAGATACTAAATATATGACTAATCTTTCAATGCGTCCGCCCAATTCGCCAATTCCCCACGGAAGTTCTTAGTTAAGGTAATAATCCTGCAATACGGTTGATCCTTAAAGTGTTCCATATATGGAACAAAACCGCTCTTGGCAACGGGAATGTCAATTTGTCCTGAATGTCCGATACAGATGACCTTACATGAATCATGGATACGAGTAAATATCGTCCGCAATTCCATGATCGTAAAATTCTGACATTCATCGATGATAATGGTCATGTCTTTGAGATTAGTTCCTCTCAGGAATATTGGACTCTTCGGGTAACACCAAATGTTATCCATCACTCGTTTTAGAGTTACCCTTCTCCGCAGTGCTTCGTTTGCCAATACTTCCTCATTATATACACACTGAACGGGGTTCTCATTGATCTCCAGGAGAGCGTCTATGAGAGGCTGATGATAGATACTTTCCTTTTCGGACTGTGTACCGGGTCGAAAACCCATTAAGGATTCTTGGACCGGATTAAAAATATAGGTAAGCGGTTTACGAAAAATCTTAGCGCAAGCCACTGCCAGGGTGGTTTTTCCAGTTCCTGCTTTAGCGTCTACCATGACTAATTGATTATCAAATATCGCGTTAACATATTCCAGTTGTTCAACGGTCAATTTTGGGGCAAACCCAAACAACAAGTTATTCTCAGGTAGTGGCATATTGCAAACTACTCCTCCATCTACTTTAATTTTGGCATATTTGCCGGTGGGTGATAAGGTATGCTCGTAACATAGATATTTTTTCTCAGATATAGTAGCAGCTTAAGTAATTGTCCCGTCTGGTTATGCAGGAAATTCTGCCAGAATTTATTTGGTACGTATTCCGGAATAACAACCGTGATCGATGTCCAGCGCGGATCAGACTCCGCTTGATCGATATAATGAATTATATCTTTGACAACCTCTCGATACGGTGACTCTATGATTTCAAGTTCGATCCCGATATGACTCTCGTTCCAGTGTTTCCGTAGCTTTTCAGCTCTCTCCATATCAGAAGCAATATGAACTGCCGTTACAAGGGGGGTTGCTTCAGCGGCATATAGCAAGGCTTTCAGAACCACCCTATTTATATCAAATACGGGCACTATACACTTATTTCGATATTCGGATAGATTACTGGATTGTCTTCGCTGATTAATTTCAGTAATTCGTTCCGCAAATAGGGCAATATCTGCAATCGAAGGATGGATTACATCTTTTTCATTTTGATATACAGTATGCACATGCTTGAATATGCCCATCATTGTTGGCAAAATAATTACAACGATCCATGCTCCCTCTCTAAATTTCGTGACTAAAAAGACCAGAAATATAACAGTGGACACGAACCCTCCAAAACTAAAAACAATAATATCGCCAAGCCAATTCCGTTCTTTTACTTCAAAAGTATGTTTTGCCAGACCAATCCCGGTTAAAGCAAAACCAATAAGCACGCCAACAGCATATAGTGGAATCATTAGGTGAGTATTCCCTTTGAAGATGATCACTAACACGATACCGATGATCGTCAAAAGCCAGATCCCTTTATCATAGACTAAGCGGTCCCCAAGGTTTTTAAAGTAACGGGGCATATAACCATCCCTGGCCATCAAATTAAGGAGAATTGGTAACCCTGCAAATGAAGTATTCGCTGCAATTACCAAGATCACGGCGGAACAAACCATTAAAATATAATACATAAAGGTCTGACCGTAGATAATCAGCCCTAACTGATTCAGAACGGTATTTTGAGGCGTAGGAACAGTGTGATAATTACTAGCTAAAAATGCAAGCCCGCTTAAGCCAACTGTTACAATGACTCCAAGGATAAAAAGGGTGCTAATTGCTCTTTTTTGAGCTGGCACCTTATAAGCTGCAACACCATTACTAATCGCTTCGATCCCGGTTAAGGCCGTCGTTCCTCCTGCCAATGCTCGAAGAAATATAAATAATGTCAGTCCATTGCCGGTAATTGCCATAGGATGGGTGACCAGCGCTGGGTCAACTCCGAACACTAAAGTTTTATAAACCCCAATACCCACCAGAGTTAAAACACTGAATAGATAGAAATAAACAGGTAAGGAAAAGAGAGCGGCAGATTCCTTTAAACCTCTTAAATTGACAATCGTCATAAATATAATAATCCCAATGATGACCCCTATTTTATGATTCGGGGTTGTCGCCACCCAGGGTATTACGCCGGTGATGTTTTCAACAGCGGAACTGACACTGACGGCAACTGTTAGAATATAGTCTAAAGACAAACCGGCTCCTGCCAGTAAACCATAATTAACGCCCAGAAACTCCCGGGCAATTGTGTAAGAGCCGCCTCCCTGCGGATACTTTTGGATCGCTTTTCGATAGACTAACATAATACTGCCGAGTAAGAGGATAACTCCTAAAGAAACCTTCGACGCCTGTGCAAAACCAACCGCTCCCAGAGCGACCAGGACATAGAGTATCTCATCCACAGCATAACCTTGCGAAGAAATAATTGAAGATCCAAAAACCGGAATACTAGCCAGCACGCCCACCTTATGCTCTTCGGCGCTTTTGCTCTTCAATGGATTCCCAAAAATTAGGGAACTCAAACTAACGTGTGGTAATTTTTTTGATAAAGAATGCATTTTCCTTACTCCTTCGAATATCACAGTTATACTGAGACGTTTGATCCATTATGAGATTACAAGATTACAAGATTATGACATTATGAAAGAAGTGAATGTTCCTTAGGATTCTTCATTTATTTGTAACATAGTGATTCTACTCCAATTTAAACCATTTATCTAGTCGTTGGAAGGTGAGAGCAAAATTTTGTTAAAGCAAACGATATCCTACTCCAGATTCGGTAATAATATGCCTTGGGCGGGATGGATCAAGTTCCAGCTTTCTCCGGATTTGGCCAATATAAACTCTCAAATATTGTACTTCTTTCTCATAGGCCTTCCCCCAGACGGTATGCAGTAAAGCCTTGTGGGTAATTACTTTTCCAGCGTTAATCGCTAAGTACTTTACTATCTCATATTCTGTTAAGGTTAGCTTGATTTCTTTATTATCCCTGCTGATCCGGCGATGAACTAAATCCAGAGACAGATCGTCAAATTGCAAATTAGGCTGTTCTTCTGCCTCAACAGTATGACGCATAGCCGCCCGAATGCGGGCTAATAATTCACCCATCCCAAAGGGTTTGGTCACATAGTCGTCCGCTCCGGAGTCTAAAGCAGAAATTTTATCTTTTTCCTGTTCTTTGACTGAAAGGATGATGATGGGTACTTTGGTCCATTCCCGAAATTGACGCAGCACTTCAAGTCCATCGATATCGGGTAATCCTAAATCCAGAATAACTACATCGGGGCTGAACATTGCTGCCGCGTCCAGACCTTCACTGCCTGTCCCGACGTCTTTTACCACATATCCATTACTTGTTAAGGCAACACGTAAAAACCGCCGAATCGGTGTTTCGTCATCAATAATTAAAATCCTTGACCCTTTGTTTTCCATCTTAATCTCCTTCATCCATCGCAGGAACTCTACCTGTAAATTGATTGGTTAACGGCAAAGTAAAAGTAATGGTCACCCCTCCAAGTTTATTATTTTCCGCCCAAATATCTCCGCCATGCGCTTCTATTAACCCTTTACAAATAGCTAAGCCGAGTCCTGTTCCACTTACCTGGAGGGGGGAATTCAGTCTGTAAAATTTATCAAAAATCTTACTTAAGTCCGTCTCGGGAATACCCTGACTCCGATTAGCTACCTCGATCACCAGTTTCTTTTCAAGCTGCCTGATCGAAACCGCAATTATGCTGCCCTTTTCCGAATATTTTAGCGCATTGTCCAACAAATTAATAAATACTTGCTCGATTAAAATCCCATCTGCTTGCACCAATGGTAATTCATCCTGGATATCAATATCCAGGGGACGATGATTGAAGGCGACTCCCAGCCTATTAATCGAAACCCCAATAATATCTTGAAGGTCGCACCATTCTTTATTTAATCTAAGCATACCACTTTCCAGCCGAGCCATATCCAACAAGTTACTGACAAAGCGATTCATTCGTTCCGCTCCCTGCAGAATAGTATGCAGCAACTCGCTTCGCACCTCGGGACTATAAACGACGTTTTGATCTTCGAGAAGTCCGGTAACTGCGCCGATAATTGAAGACAGCGGGGTGCGCAAATCGTGTGAGAGAGAATTAAACAATGCTGTACGTAAGCGTTCGGACTCGACCAAAGCAAGAGTTTCTCTGGCTTGCTCCGTTAATTTTACTCTGTTGATGGCCATGCCGGCCAACCTGGTAAAGGCTTCCAAGATCCGAATACGCTCAGCGTCAAATTGCGCCGCAGCTTCATTAAAACAAATACCTAAAACCCCATGCGTTCCCTGCTCCGTACTGAGGGGTAAATAAAGCGCGGCAGCGGCGCCAAAGGTTTCCGTTCCATTCCCCGCTTTTTGTCCTCTTGCATAGACCCAGGCAGCAACCGCGAGTTCATGATCATTATAGAAATTATTATATCCGGAATCTTTTCTGAGCACTAATTGAGCTTTTTCATTGGGTAGCAGCACCATCACTTGCCCATCCAGTGTATTAGAGACATTACTGACGATACACTCTAATACAGCATCCAGGTTATCTACGGCGGCAATATCCCGGCTTAGGGCATAAAGTGCTGAAATGCTGTTTTCCCGCTGGCGTGAATAAGTTACTTGTCTTTTTAAGCGCAGAGAAAGAGTCCCAATAATTAATCCTACTAAAATAAAGATAGCAAAGCTGATTAGATAGCGGAGATCTGCTACCGTAATACTAAAAATAGGCGGCACAAAAAATATATCGAAAGTCAGTATCCCCAGCACCGCTGTCACAATAGCCGGATATGTTCCCCAGCGCGCCGCACTTATTAAGACCGGCAGGAGATAAAGCAGGGAAATATTAACGAGTCCGAGAAACGAACTAATCAGGGTAATTCCCCATGTCATAAGTATTACTATCAGGCTGGACGCTAAGTAAGGAAATACTGGGGATAAGCTCTTCCTTCTTTTAGTTCTTGTTCCGGCTTCATCCCGTTTTGTTCCTGCCTGATTACGGCTAAACTCCGCCTTTTGCCGACTTCCTGGGATAACATGAATACTGATTCCATGACTCTGCCGGATAACTTTGTCGACTATCGAGCCATGCATGATCTCCCGGAAGCGCGAATGCTCCGGTTTACCAATAATGATCTGCGAAACATTACGTTTTCTCGCCAGCTCCAGAATCTCTTCAACTACGTTATTCCCCGTTAGACCGATAATTTCAGCACCCAACTCCTCCGCTAAACGAAAATTTTGAGTCAGAGAGTCTTTTTCAGCTTCGCTAATGGGAAAACGTTGAAGGGTTTCGACATGCACGGCAAACCATTCTCCCTGTACCCGCTCCGCCATTCTTTTGGCAATCCGAATCAACTGCGTAGAGAAGGGACTGGCACTTATACAGACTAAAATCTTTTCGCCCGTTGGCCAGGGTCCGCCTATGCCGTGAACCTGCATATAGGATTCCAACTGACGGTCCACACGTTGGGCCGTATAGCGCAGGGCTAATTCTCGCAAAGCGTTAATATTTCCAGGTCGCAGGAATTTTTTTAACTCCGCTGCAGCCTGATCCGAAACATTAATCTTACCGTCTTGAAATCTTTGAATTAACTCTTCGGGTGGGATATCAATCAACTGAATTTGGAACGCTGTTTCTAAGACTTGATCGGGAACTGTCTCCCGCACCGTAACACCTGTAATCTGGGCAACAATATCCTTTAAGGTCTCTAGGTGTTGGATATTTACAGTGGTATAAACACTGATTCCCGCGGTTAGTAATTCCTGGACATCCATATAGCGTTTTTTATGCCGCGAACCTGGTATATTAGTGTGCGCCAATCCGTCGATCAAAACAATCTGCGGGCGGCGGGCTAAGACAGCATCTAAATCCAGCTCACCGACGATTCTGCCTTCATAAACCAGAGACCTTGCTGGAATAACCGTCAATTCCTTGAGCATTGCTTCGGTTTCCGCTCTCCCATGCGTCTCGATTTGACCCACAACTACATCCATGCCTTCCGATAGTCTACTCAGAGCAGCTTCTAACATCGCGTAAGTTTTTCCGACTCCTGAGGCAGCCCCTAAAAAAATTGTCAATTTCCCCGTCGCCATATAGTTCACCCTTACTGTGTCCTGTACATTTCGGCATAGTATTTTTTTCGGCATAGTCTTATATTTATATCCTGCGCGTTCTTCTTCCAAGGGATACCTTTCCAGACAAACGCTTCACGTAGAATATAGCCATATTATAGTCTATTACTCACTGAATAGGCATATAATAGGCGTCAAGAGCATAAAGATAATATAAAGAAAAAATAAATAATACCATAAGATATCATAAATTTACCATGAGAAACCATAAATATATAAGATACCATAAATATAACATAAGGATGCCCAAAACCAGAAAGCCTTTGTTTCCAGACTCGGAAGCAAAGGCTTTTGAATATTCAGCGGGTGAAGTTAAAGTTAGTTTTTTGGGTTAGCGTTTGCGTTAATCAATGCTGTTTCTTTCGGTACGGGATGGTAAGGTACACTTGTTACCAGAATACTTTTTCGGAAAAGCAGCATCAGTTTCATCAATTGTCCTGTTTGATTATGCAGAATGTTTTGCCATAATTTTTCCGGGACATATTCCGGGATCGCAATGGTTATGGTTTCAAAATTACTGTTCTTCTCAACTTTATCTACGTAATTCAACAAATCATGAACTGTTGCCCGATAAGGAGACTCAACAATTTCTAAAGGAATTTCCATATGCTGTTCCGACCAATGCCTTAAAAGTTTGGCCGTTCGAATTGGGTCCGAAGCAATATGCACAGCTGTAACCTGTGGGGTTAGAGCATACGCATATTTTAAAGTTTTCAAAACAATTAAGTTTAAGTCGTAAACCGGAACGATCACTTTATTACGATAGTCTGCAAGTTCAATTTGCGACCGGCGGCGTTTAATTTTCTTTACATGCCTGTGAAAATCGTCTGCGGCTTCCGGGGTAATCTCTAAATTTTGGATCTCCGTATGGTAGACATAATGGATCCCGCGGAACATCGAAACGAGGAGTGGCATAAGCACCAGAATAATCCAGGCTCCTTGCATAAACTTGGTCGTAATAAAGACCAGTAAAACCAGGAACGAAACGATCCCGCCAAAACAAAATATGACAAAATCCGACTGCCACCTTGCTCCTCTTTCCTGCCAAACATGCTTGGCCAGACCGGTACCGGTCAAGGTAAACGAAATAAACACGCCAATAGCGTAAAGAGGCAGCATCGTGTGGGTATCTCCGTGAAACACAATAATGAGCAGGCCGGAAACGAGGAATAACGTCCAAATACCGGCGCTGTAAACCAAGCGATCTCCCAAGTTCTTAAAATACCGCGGCGTGTAGCCATCGCGAGCCATTAAACTTAATAAGATCGGTAATCCGGCAAATGGGGTATTAGAGGCAATGATCAGAATGGCTGCGGCAGCTCCCATTAAGACAAAATAGGGAACCGTTTTCCCGAAAATTATCAGTCCTAACTGATTAAGGACGGTATTTCCTTGGGCCGGGACAATGTGGTAAGCACCCGCTAAATAGGTCAACCCGGTCAGCCCAAGAGCAACAATAACGGCTAAAACCAACAAGGTGCGGACAGCCCGCTGCTGAGAAGGCTTCTTGAACGCCGTAACCCCATTGCTCACCGCTTCAAACCCTGTCAAAGCCGTTGTTCCCCCGGCGAAAGCCCGCGCCAGGATAAACCAAGTCATTCCGCCGACAGAGGAAGCTGCAAGCTGCTCACTCGCAGCCGCCGTTGGGGTTACCCCATGAAGCAAAATCCCCACTAAGCCCGAACCGATCATCAGCGCTAAGGTCGCAATATAAAGGTACACCGGGATAGAAAATAAGCGGGCGGACTCTTTTAGGCCGCGCAAATTAATCCAGGCCATAAACATAATGATCAAACAGTCTGCCAAAACTTTGTGGGAGGGTAGGGCTAACCACGGAATAATTCCCGTTAAGTTTTCTATCGCCGAACTAACACTGACCGCTACCGTCAAAATATAGTCGAGTGTTAAACTTGCCCCGGCAATAAGTCCAAACCTTTCGCCGAGATAAGCTTTAGCGATCGTATAAGATCCCCCGCCTTCGGGGTATTTCCGGATCGTTTTGCGATAAACAAGGAAGATACTGATTACCAAGAGCACGATGACAAATGAAATCTTCAAAATATAGGCATATCCCAATGTTCCAAGCAAAAGCAGGACATACAAGATCTCATCCGGGGCATATCCCTCGGAAGAAATAATGTCTGCGCCAAAAATTGGAACCCCTCCGACAACACCGACTTTTGTCTCCTCGACATTTTTGGTCGCCAGGGGATGGCCGAAAATAAGCGTACGGAGTTTGAGGGAGAAAAGTTTATTGATATTGGCCATCAGAAACTGACGCCTTCCTTCTCATAACAGGATAAATAGACTAACTGCTTACTTTGCTGACGCTAAATCCTCTGAAGTCATTCTTCTTCCTTTATTTGGATACTAATAGATTTGCTTTTTTTCTGTTTAGATCCTCAAGGGAAAAATTTATTACCTGTCCTTTGAAAGGTATCTCTGATCCCAGCCAATCAATTTCTTTGCTGTCAAACGGTGCAGAATCTTGATAGACAACTTGAAGGTATGCTATCAATTTGTCAATTAACAATTCCCTGTCGGCAGCTATTCTAAAAATTTCAATAATTATGAAAATGTTAAGAAATGAAGCACTTAATAATAACCCCTGCATAAAGATGTTAAGCATGTTTATCCTCCTGAGTCTTCAACTTTAATTTATTCATAAAACTTACTTTTGGAGATGTGCTTGATTAAACAGAATGGTTAAGGCTATTTCATTCGGCGTTTTCTGGCGCTTAGCTCCTTCGACTAAGCTAATCATACGATCCAGGAAAGTTTCCCCCGGATTAACAGTGATCTTCACCTTGATCCAATCCGAAAGCACCTTAGTGCCTCCGGTTACGGCACTGCGGTCGCCGCCTGATTCGCGGATCACCGGAGCAGATTCACCGGTAACCGCACTTTCATCAACAGATGCAATGCCCTCCATGACTTCTCCATCACCGGGGATATACTCCCCTGTTTCAACCAGTACGATATCCCCCTTAACCAGTTTGGCGGCCGAAATGTGTTCTGTTTTTTCTCCGGTCACCTTTTTAGCGATCGTTTCACGCTTGGTTTTTCGAAGGGATTCAGCCTGGGCCTTTCCTCTTCCCTCAGCCAGGGCTTCGGCAAAGTTGGCAAAAAGGACGGTAATCCATAACCACGCCGTAATCTGCCCGTCAAACAAAAAGGTTTTCATCGGTCCGCCCATATCTCTAATAGTAAAGTAAGAAGTCAATACCGCTAAGAGCTCTACCACTAACATGACCGGATTAGTCCACAAAGCCCGAGGATTTAATTTTACAAAGGATTCTTTAATAGCCCTTGCCAAAATCGAACGGTTAATGCTTGAACTTGTACTCATAATTTGCTCACTCCTCCTAAAAGGCCTTGCCGGCCAGCATTAACAGGTGCTCGACAATGGGCCCCAGAGCCAGAGCTGGGAAAAATGTCAAGGCCCCCACTATTATTATAGATCTGTATCCCGTCAAAATGGTGTAAAAGAAACATTGAAAAACATAAACAAAACGTAAAGATTCACGGATGTCGACTATGCGATTAATTCCTTAATAAAGAGTTTATAGGATGTGTCTTGACGCAAATAATCTGCCTTAAGCGAACCTTAAGGCAGATTATTTTTGGCAGTTGTTCTGATTCTACACAAGCCTTAACAGAGGATTATTTCAAGAAGTTGCGATATTGAATGTAGGGCTTATCACACACCCTGACATTACTACTCTGTAGTTGACTGACTTCAAAGAACCTATATTATTCCACTCTAATAATTCTACATTTAACCTCATATCCTCCCAAGATAGCAAAAATAATCCAAGAAAACTCAAAAAGCTAGACCGTCAATAAAAGACGACCTATAAAATTCCGAATAATTTTCTTCACTCATTTAATTTGTGCAATTGCCTATATTAACGGTCGCGTTTGGATGAAGAAGTTGTACATTATAAATCGGAACTTATAGCTGATATATTTCCACGTACACCCTGTCACTCCGAACTCAAACCCGCTGATACTATGGCTTTCACTCAACCCCGATATTGCACTAATAAACACTCCGCGTTGCCTGAATTGCCATTATTGATATCAGCGTTTACGGGAACAGGTCAACTGTTTTTTAGCGCTTTCGCAGTATGTGAAACAAAACAACGATTTTAAGGTTCTCGAAAACAAGTCGAAAAGTCCAATAATATACAACATCAATACTACCGCCTCCGCATGCCCTGTCCGCAGGAACGGTTTGCCCCAAAAAACTTCAATGAAGTACCCCCAAACGTACATATTCCAGACGAACACATCCACACTCTGAATTACTTCATCTTCACCAATCGCGCGTATAAATCCGTTCTTCTCCTCCGGTCAGAGTTAACCTACGGAGTCAAAAGCTGCCAATATATATCAGCGATTTTGCACCTCGACATCCGCTGGGTTCATCGGCTTCACAAAAGAGCTTTGAATGAAGTCGATGCGATTCGCAGAGCCAAGCCATAACAAAACAGCCTCGCGGTTTTTTCTCCGCGAGGCCACTTTTATTCTTGCAACAGACTCAAATACTGTAAAAGTCTTTCTTTTACATACTCTCCGACCATATTCACCATCGGCGACACATCATTGTCCCGATAATAGCTGTCAAAACAGGTGTAATATTTTCTCTTGTCGGAAAATTTCACATCAATGGGCGGGTAGCCCGCCTGCATGAGCATGAGGTTCAATATCAACCGGCCGGTACGCCCGTTTCCATCGATGAACGGATGGATTCCCTCGAAATTCAGATGGAACAACGCCGCCGTTTCAATGATATGCCGGTTGTCACTGGACAACTCCGCGATCAACCGTTCCATCTGAACAGGAACAAGATAAGGTTGCGGGGGTTCATGATGTGCACCCATAATCTTCACCGGGATTTTCCTATACACTCCCTTGTCTACCGGTCTGTCAATCAGAACTAAAGCATGGATTTCACGAATAATCCGTTCCGAAACAGGAACCTTTTCACTGACAAGAGAAACAACATAAAGAAACGCATCGCGATGCCCCACCGCCTCCAGATGATCTTTGAGGGGTTTTTGGTCAATCGTCACGCCCTCCAAGGCAAGTGCAGTTTCCTGAAGTGTGAGCGTGTTACCCTCGATAGCATTTGAGTTGTAGGTAAATTCCACGAGAAATTCATCCTGCAAACGCTTTAATTCCCCGCTTGTCAAAGGGCGACGGCGGTCAAGCTCCGACTTCATCTCATCGAGAGTCGCAAAAAGTGCAGCGTATTGTTCCGGAATCTCCTTGCCGCGCAGACTGCGTCCATCAATTGGCTTCAGTGCATCCGTCGGAATAAGATAAGAACGTCTTTTTCTTACGACACCTTGTATCCGCCCCTCTTCACAAAGTACGCGAACACGGCGGTCAGATATGCCCCACCGCTCCGACGCCTGTTTTACCGTAATGTATTCCATCTCTTCACCTCCCGAGTCTTTTTTAGTATACCGCACGATCGGAATAATAACAACAATATTATTGTCAATATTACTTGTATCATTCCGATAAATTGAGACAGTTTTTTATTCACTCACTGCTTGATTCGCCACTCCAGACCATAGAAAGCCACATGATCCTAATGATATATTAGAATGACAAAATTGATTGGGCGCACGAGCCGTTGCGGACTACTGCAGCGGCTTTTTTCATACCTTCCAGACGAACACATCCACACCCTGAATTACTTCATTTTCTCCAATCGCTCGTATAAATCCGTTCTTTTCCCCCGGTTCCAGGAACCGGAGACTTTTTCCGACAGTTCGGGGGGTAGCGGCAGGGACTTCAGACTATTTTCCATATAAAGCTGATGAATCTCTTTCGAGCAGCTTTCGCACAGATAACAGTCTCCGCCCCAGGCGAAGCAACTGCGCATTTTTTGATAAATATCCTCGAATCTATCCGCCGCGATATTCCCAAAGGATATGTTCAGAAACTCACAGGGTTGCAAATCCCCCTTGGCATTGATATAAAATCGGTCTGTGCCTCCGGCCGTACAGCCGAAAACAGCTTTATCTTCTTCCATGATCTGGGCTGAGATTGCTGGATACTCCGAGAACTCTTCCTGCAAATTGTATTGGTTTACCTTAGTCATAATATAAGCCAGGTCCTCCGGGGTGAACTCAATATCTCCTTTAGCCAGCCAACCTCCCGCCGGTTTGGGCTTAATCATCTGGATCAGACAGGCCTTGAAGTCCCTTGCCGTCTCCATAATCCTTTCAAAAGTGCCGTCATAAAAGTCGTCTCGCATCATACAGGTATTAAAAGCCACGGCCAAGCCTGCTGCATGACACATCTTAACCCCGGCCTCCATAGCATTCCAGGCGGAAGTATTCCCCATAAATTGGTTGAAAGCATCGGCATCAGGGCTGTGCAGGGAAAACATAATGGCTATCACATTCATTTCTTTAAGTTCCGCAAGCCTTTCCGTAGTCATCCCAGCCCCTGTGGAATTTATCCAGATTTCCGACCTGGCATCAATGACTGCACAAAGCCTCTTCAAGCGATCATAGGTTAAAAAGGGCTCTCCGCCCTCAATATTAATAAAAGCAATCCCCATCTCCTGCAGCTTTCTGACGATTCTGATCAAAGTCTCTATATCGACATCCTTGCCCTTATCAAGTTTCTGATAACAGTAATTGCAATGATAAGGGCAGGCGGATGTAATCGATAACAGGACCGTAGTACAGGGCATTTTTTCTGAGAATTGACTAAATTTCTGACAGGCCGTGTAAAAGGCCTGGGATGGAAAACCCGGTATATAAAGTCCTAATCTGGTTTGGCCGTTGATTTTGACAAATTTATTGTGCCGCATCCTGGACAGAAAAAGTAACAGCCTTTTGAATAAAAGAATAAACCTTTTGAAAGAAATATCACCTTTCCAAAGCAGCGGGATATAGTGAAAAAAGATGCTTATTTTCAGTTTCAGGTTAAAGACAGTTTTCTTCCTGCCGGTAATATTACTTACCTTAATCAACTGGCAACCCTCTTTCAAATAAGACCTTGTTCTTGATACCATAAGACAGTTCGTTTGATACCTTCCTCCAGACTGATGGAGTTTCCGAACCCGAGAATTTGCCTGGCCTTCTCCACTGAAAATTCCAGATTGTCATAGAACATGTTTACCCTTCCCCGGGTCAGAATCGGAGGTCTGTAAGAATTAACCAGAGTGTAAAAGAGTTCCATGAGCAAGGCGATGGGATAGATCAGAACCTTGGGGAGATTCCCCGGCTTTCTTAATCCTGCTTCAGAACATAACAATCCATAAATTTTGTCCATGCTTTCAACCTGTTCATTACCGATTAGTATACAGTTAAGACCTGCCAGCTGTTTTGTATAAGCCAGGACGTAAGCCCTGGCAAGGTCTCCGGCATAGATAACATGAAATTTGTTATGCTTAGCTCCCGGCACATAGGGAATTCCCGCCTTGACAGTCTTGAGGTATTCATAAAATCCTCCGTTCAATTCCCCCTCACCATAAACCCAAACAGGCTCCAAAATAGTCAGGTTCAAATCATGCGTTGCGGCAATGGTTAGGGCCTCTTTTTTGGCCAGGGCTTTGGTATCACGATAGTAATTCAACTTGCAGGGGAAAAGACCGTCTCCGAAGTACCGGTAATGAGCATTATAGGGTGAATTTTCGTTCTTTACGGTAGAATTGTTCTCTTCTCCGTAAACGGAATTGGACCCTGTTAGAAGGATGTTTTTAATCCCCGTTTGAACACAGGCAGTCAGTACATTGCCTGTGCCTGTTACATTCGTCTGATAAAACTCTTCATAATCCCCCCAGTCGGATACTTTGGCGGCATTATGAATAACCCAGTCATAGCCGGTGAAAGCCCCGGTCAAGTCCCCGGTGTTCCTGATATCACCGGTTCTATACTCTACCGGCAGGTCCTCAAGGTTGGCAAGGCTGCTGGATTTTCTGACTAGACAACCAACCCTGACCTGGTTTGCACAGAAAGCCCTGGTAATATGGCTGCCAATAAATCCTGTCGCTCCCGTAATCATGACCTTATTCATGGTCCTCATACCTCTTCAGCAGGATCAAGGCATTATGCCCCCCAAAGCCGTAGGAAGCGGATAAAGCATAGTCAATTGGAGCCGTCAGGGTCTCCAGGGGCAGATTCAGATTCTCCAATGGATCGGTCGTGATGTTCCCATGGATTCTGGATTTTTTTATTGAAAGGGCTACTACAGCAACCTCAATCGCACCGCTGGCGCCAATGCTGTGCCCAAGAATACCTTTGGTGGAATTGATATACGGTTGAGCACCGGCAGCCCCAAAGATCCATTGGATTACTTTGGCCTCAATGTCATCATTGGCAATTGTCGCCGTACCATGGGCATTGAGATAGTCCACTTTGATCCCACCAGTGATCTTCTGAAACAGACTGGTGATACTGTCCCCGGAAGGATCCATCTGGACAATGCTGTAAGCATCGCTGCAAGCTTCATACCCAACAATCTCCGCATAAATGCCGGCCCCCCTTTTCCGAGCCCTTGCCAGCTCTTCCAGGACCAAAACACAACCGGCGCCTTCATTGAATAAAAACCCGCTTCTCTGCCGGGAAAAAGGCAGGGGTCTTCCGTCCTTTGCCCTGGTAAGGGCAGACAGCATGTCAAACCCTCTCATAATCGCCCCATGCTTTTCTGCCAGGACTTCAACTCCACCCGCCAGGATCACATCACATCTGCCGGATAGAATAGTTTCGTAGGCCTCTCCAATGGCATAGCTTCCCGAGGCACAAGCAGTATTGAGAGTATAACTGAACCCTTTAAGGCCGAAAAGTATCGATATCCAAGCTGCCGGCGCATTGGTCATCAGCTTAGGAATTACCATTCTGTTGAAATGAGGTTTATTAGGGTTAGGATTGGGATTGAGATTAGGATTGAGATTAGGATTAGGATTAGGATTAGGATTGGAATTAGAATTAGAATTAGGATTGGAATTAGAATTAAGATTAGATCCGGATCTACAGTCAGACTCAGCCGCCGATTTGTCCGTCCCGGCAATATGAGCGGCGTAGGATTCCAGCGCTGTCTGCAGGCTGCTCATGCCAGTACCGATTATAATGCCGCAGTTTTCCAGGCCCTCAACCTGCAGGTATTTTTCAGTATTACTAATCTGAAACCCCGCATCCTCCAAAGCCAGCTTCGTGCATAATACCGAGAGTCGCGAGGATTCTTCCATCATCCCTTCAACTGATTTATGGATTCCTATGTCGGTCAAGGTAAATTCCGGCTTGGGTACGAAATAGCGGGATTTGAACTTATAATTATGTTCATAACTGCTCGGTATCTCTGCTATGCACGGTTTTAAACCATAAAGGCCTGCGGAGAAATCCTTTTTACCAATCCCTATGGCTGTGGCCGGTCCTAGCCCGGTAATAACAACTCTTCGTTTCACATTGCCCTCCCTTAAAAAAATTTACCACAGCTCGCAAATATGCTTTGGGCTCTGGGAAATCCCTGGCGCATAGATCGTAGGTTACCAAGTTAATTTCCCTGCCCCCGTTCCTAAGCACTTTACTTCCCTGTTCTATTACTTCACCAATTTTATAAAACTTCAGCTTCTTCTCCCGGACTTCATTTATAAACTCTTCTTCAGCCTCTTTACTTAGGGTAAAAAGCAATTCATACTCCCCGCATTCCCCTAAGAACAGCATTTCTTTGGGTACGTTAAGGGCTTTGGCCAGTAATAACCCACTTTTCACATAGGGCAGGCTGCCCACGACAAAACCTATCCTGCTCATCTCAGAAATAGCGCTGAGAGCATTAAATACTCCATCACTGGTATCGATGCAGCAGCAGCTGTGTTGTTTTATTACCTCTGCCTCTTTGCTTCTCAGCTGGAAATAATTTTTCCAACTCCCCGTTAAATATTTGACTAATGGGTTTTCGGCGTAGAGAACTAAGGCGGCTTGAACATTGCCGCTGCCGATTGGGCCGGTAATAAAAATACCGTCGCCAATCTTTGCCCCACTCCTTAACATGGGCGGTCCCTCCAGATCCCCGATGACCGAACCTGTATAACGCCAGCTTTTGGAAGTTCCAAAATCCCCGCCAATAAAAGCTGCCCCCGCTTCTTTTAGGACCTCTGCAATTCCAAGAGACAATTTTTCAACATAGTCCTTCGTCCAGGAATCTTGCATAACCAGACTGTGAGCATAATACTTAGGTTTTCCCCCCGAGGCCAGGATGTCGCTGATACTGCCTACTGCCATATTCCAGCCTAGAACATAGGGGTCCTCATCCCGCAAGAGGTCTTCTTCCGAAAACTCGTCCAGATTGTAGAGCAGACTTTTGCCATGAAAATCGACTATTTCCGAGTCGGCTTCAAAAAGCTTATTCAGCTGACCGGCACTTCTGGGCAGATGCTTATGGATAACCTCAATCATTTCATGTTCTTTACTCATCCTGAACCTCACAGATCAGGTCTAAGTGGTCCCGGGCGGTTTCAATCACACAAGGAAGAAATCCTCTGGGATCACCATCAAACTCCAATTCCGGATTTCTCCTATTGCCGTACACTTCTATCGATGAAGCATATTGCAGGGACATCGTCTTATTATTAGAAAACCGCTTCCCGCTGTATATTTTTCTCAGGACACCGGCCCAATCAGCAAACCCCAGATCCTTGATTATCAGGGTATAAAAACGGCTGTCTCCGGGAGTTAACTGGTTTTTTACCTTAATTCCCGAGGCTATGTAAGTTGTCTTTCCCACGGCGATATTGTAAACATTTCCGAGAACCTGTTTCTGTCCGTCAAAACTAACGGAGTAGTTACCGGGTTGATACTTTAGCAGAGTTATAATCAGGGAGACAAACGTCCCCGCGAAATCCCCGATATAGTTTCTGATCCCGCTGTTCGCATTTCTGGCCACGGAGGCCCCCAGACCGATATTGGCACAACAGGCAAAATAGCTGGTTTGTATATGTTCGTTTTCCATACTTAGTGGCAGACCATCCAACCCCTTGTCATAAACACTGGTATAGGTTATTTTTCCTAGGGGAATTTTCCCACTCTTTCCAGCAAGAACCGTCTTCAGAGCCTGCTCGATGTCCAGAGGTACATTATAGCTCTTGCATAAATCAGGGCTGGTACCGGTATGAATTACACCCAACTTGGAACTGGAAATCCTACTGCCCAAGGGGTCATAAAATCCGTTGATGACCCTGTTAATCGTTCCGTCTCCCCCCACAGCGACTATTGTATCATAGCCCTTAATATTTCCCTCGACGGATAGGGTATAGGCATCTTCCATGGTGTCTGTCAACTTATAGTCAAACTCAAGCCTATTTTTATGAAAAATGGCCAGGATTTTCTTAACCTTGTCCCTGCTTCCCCCTCCGGAACCGGGATTCATTATTAAGAAATATCTCATGGGCGTCCAATCCTTTTAATTATTTCCACAGCTTCTGCAACCGTATCCTGGGTGAGATTGGCTCCGGCAATCAGCCTAACCCGTCCTTCACCTATTGGAACAGAGGGTTCAATAAAAGGAGTGGAAAGAATCCCCTTTTCATAAAGCTTTTTGGCAAGGATAAACGTAGCTTCTTTACTTCCGGATTGAATGGAATTAATAGGAGCCGCACCTGGTACCACAGTAAATCCCCCCTCAACAAGGCTTTTATATATTTCCTGTTGATAGGTTACCAGCCTACCCTTAATCACCTCGAATTCAGATTGAATAATATCCAGAACTGCCCCGATACCCGCCAGAACTGCAGGGGTTAAGGCTGTAGAATAAACCAGGTGCGAGCAGTAATATTTAAGATAGTCTATCAGCCCTTTTTCTCCGCTGATCATCCCGCCGGAGTTGGCCATTGCCTTTCCTAAGGACGCCGTATAAATCCCCCGGTATCCTTGGATTCCCTGCTCCTCAAGGATTCCCTGGCCCGATTTCCCCAGCACTCCAATACCGTGAGAATCATCGATCACCGGCATAGCCTGATAGTTCTCACACAATTGCACGATTTCCTTAAAAGGGGCAATACTGCCCTCCGTCGAAAACACAGACTCGGTCACGACAAAGACCTGCCGGTATCCCGTGGAACGCTGTAGAATCCCTTCCAGATGCTCCAGATTATTATGCAGAAAGGGCCGGATTTTACATGCGGCGGATTTAATTCCCTGGATCAAGGAAGAATGGGCAAACCGGTCAACTACAATCAGGTCTTGGGGACCGGCAATGGAACTAAATAAGCCATTATTAGCCTGGTAACACGAAGGGAGGATGATGGTCTCCTCCAGCCCGACAAAACCGGATAACTTTTCCGCCAGTCTTTGGTACAAATCGATGTATCCTGTGGCGATGGGCGTGCCGCAGAGAGATACCCCATACTTGTGGACAGCCCCCACAGCAGCCCCTTTCACCCTGCCGTCTGCAGCTAAGCCCAGATAGTTGTTGGAGGCCAGGTCAATTATCTCATGTCCGTTCACCAGTATTTTACCATCCAATCCGGAATCGATTATTTGGTAATAGGGGTTATGGCCCACAACCTCGGCAAGGCTCTCATCCAAGCTAAACCGGCTATAGAAATCTCTCAGAACCATACTATTCTCTTGGTTAAACCCCTGGCTTTTAGTTTTTCAACAATATCATTGACGGTAACTACATCGAGAAATTCATCTTCATCAATCGTGATAGAAAATTCATCCTCCAGGTCCCCAATAATCATCAGGAAGTCTATTGAATCCACATTTAAGTCTTCACGCAAACGGCTCTCCAGGGTTATTTTCTTAGATGTTTTGTTGCTGATAACATGCTTCAAGGTTAAAATTACGCGATTTTCCATTTTGTTCACGCCTTTCTTCTACAAATCAAAATCATTTCTATAACACCGTGTGGGTTGGTCGGAATCACACATAATGGCACAAATATTGCAATTTATACATTTGGCAGAATAGTTCCTGTCATGCTCAAGCTTTTCTGCCAGGTCCGGTTCACAAATAAAGGGTCTGCACATACTGATAAAATCAATTACGCCATTTTCTAAACACCTCCTCATTTCTTCTCCCTTCCGGAAACCACCGACACTAATGATCGGAATGCCGGTTAATGATTTAGCTAGTTCCGCATACTTAAGATTATAAGCAGGTGTAAAAGGTTTTAGTTTTCTCCTCATTAAGCAGTAGATCAGGGCATTATAAAGCATTTTAGTAATCCCGTTGTTGGCTTTGAATACAGGGTTATGCTTTATAACCACTTTATGGGGTATCTCTCCACGAAAGATATTCAGGGCATTATCCATCGTCCCATAACTGATTTCTATGCCATCAACTTTTTGGACATCAAGGAATTGTATAAGGCTGACAAATTGCTCGGTGGTAAATCTGGTAAAATAGTCATCACTCCCGCTTGCCTTGACCAGTAGGGCAAAATCCTGTCCACACTTCTTCCTGATCTGATCGATAACCAGACCTAAGAATCTCGTGCCTATCCTGCTCTTAGCATCAATGCCAAACTCATCGTTTCTCCTGTTGATAGTCGGCAGCAGAAACTGGTGGATAAGGTAGCCATGTGCAGCATGAACCTGCACACCGTCAAATCCGGCTGCTTGAGCATAGCTCGCTGCTTCTGCAAACCGCTTGATTAGTAAATACACCTGTTCTGTCGACAGCACCCGTGGAGAACCCCCAAAATATAAGGATTTTTTCTTGGACACCCCCCAGATATCCTGTCCTGTTTCCTTTTTCCTAGTCTGTCTTCCGGTGTGGGCCAACTGCATAAAAATCTTACAGTCGTATTTGTGGACCTCATCAGTTACTGGCAAAAGATATTCAACCATTTCCTGACGATCTATGCCGACCTGACCCGGATGCATCGCTCTTCCATCCGGAGAGATATACACAAAGCCTGTAATTATCCCTCCCACGCTTCCTGATGCTAATTCTTTATACAAAAGTCGATATTCTTGTAGCGGATGACCCTGCTGATCAGCCATTCCCTCGAAGGTTGCCGAGCGGATAATCCTGTTTTTCAACCGGCAGGAACCTATCAATGCTGGTTCAAATAATTTCATAACAACCCTCCAATTCGAGGTACGAAATGCGAGGTTCGAGGTTCGAAGTCCGAAGTCCGAAGTCCGAAGCCCGAGGTGCGAAGTCCGAAGTGCGAAGTCCGAAGTACGAAATCCGAAATGCGAAGTCCTAAGTGCGAAGTCCTAAGTCCGAAGTGCGAAGTGCGAAGTCCGAAGTGCGGGGTCCGAAGTTCGGAGTGCGAAGTCCGAAGTGCGAGGTCCGAAGTTCGGAGTCCGAAGTTCGGAGTAATTTCAAGTTTCAAATATGCGCTCAGCCCTTGGATAAGTTCAACTGAACTCCAACTGAAGCAACTCTTCCTTTATGCTTGTGGATCGGTGTGCAGGTCAAATAAGAATCCGACAAACATATAGGATACTAAAAAAAGAATCATTGCCAGTTCGGTATTGAATAAAGCGATGAGGGTTGCCTGGCCGCAGATACAGGCCCGAAAATTAGCCACCAGAGAATAATAAGTTCTCTCGCCCCGGGGGTTTTTAAAGTAAAGATATCCCGTCCACAATTCTAGAAAAACTGTTAATCCGGCGAGGATGAGGAACATAGTGTTAACCCTGGCTTCAATAAAATGATTTAAATAAAGCAGCGCAAAGATCCCCGCAGGGAAAAAAGCGGTGAGCGCCGCAAGATAGCGGGATTTTTCAATCCCCAGCAAGACTATGATCGTTCGTTTATTTGCGGCCTTATCCCCTTCATAGTCTTTAAAATATGTATAAAAAGTCATCAGACCGTTCATTACGGCTACCAGGATCAGTACCGAAACCCGGCTGGACGTAAAATAGGGGGGCACTGTTGGACCCGCTGCCAGAAACCCGAAGGCAGTACACATGGAAATCATCAGCCCAAAGACAATATTTCCAAGAATACCGTAACCCTTGGCGTATTCATATAAAATGTTAAAAACGATTCCCAGGATTATGGGAATAAGGGCAATTGGTTCCAGATATGTGTATGTAATCAGTAACGTCATGGTCAGCAGGACTCCCGTTAAAGCGAGGGCTTTTCCGGGATCCAGTTCACCGGTAACCATGGGCCGGTGCGGAGCGTTGATCCTGTCCTCTTGCAAGCCCAGGTAGTCATTAATAATCTGGTTAATACCCCAACTGAGAAAAAGCATGATCAGTACTAACGCTTTTTTTTCTGTTGTTGGAACCAGTTCAACTGTCTGAAAGGGAGATTTGGCAATGTATTCGTAAAATGCCATCCCCATCCAACCTGCAATCCCTGTTACAAAAGCGTAATAAAGCCTCATTGATTTGAGATAAGCCTTAATAAATTTCAGCACTTCATTAAACCCCACAATCTTCTGAAAGCTCCTGCAGTCTCTTTTTGATATATTCATAATCAAAGGAAGAACAAATTCTTCTATCCTGATCATCTAGAATCCGATAGTGTTCGGAAATTATATTCTGCTGGATTCTAAATTCATCAGTTGACTTAATATTTATCCACCATACTTTTCCCCCCAGAGTTTTTTCGTTACTTTCATAATCGGTAAAGGCTAAAGAAAGTATAATATCTTGAGGATCTCCTCCAAAGGTCAGCTCCAGGACCTCACTATTCCTAAAAACTGTACACAAAGATACGGCACCTGCCCAGCCAAGGGTAGACCGGCCTTTTTCAATCTGAACCAGAGTCTTCTTGGATATACCCAGTATTTCAGCCATTTTATCCTGTGTATAGTCACTTTCAATGCGGATGAGTTTTAATTTTTCAGAGGCTATTTTTATAAAATCAACCCTTGTCATAAGAAGCAACACCCCCCTCCTAGTGTAATTATACACCATTTGTGTTATTTGTAAATGCCAAATTATATCTGTCGCCATATCTATAGAAATTATTCTCCGCAGAAAAAAGCGAATGGCTTTTACCAATCGCTTTTAGTTGCCCGAAACAATAACAACTTCTTATTTCGTTCCAGTATAAACCAAGACTGCATCTCGCAAAAATGCTGCCGTTCCAGGTTGTTTCTCGTCATAATATGCGGTAAATCTTGGATCATCAACATACATTTGAGCCACACCCGCATGCGCTTCCTTCGAGTAGCTATCCCAATAATAGCATAGGTACCGATGATGTAAATCTACTGCTTTTTGGGCTAATTCGCCGGCGGGATCGCCCGTTATAAACGCGGCACGAAGGGTTTCAAGAACCTCCGTCGCAAGCTTCGTCACCTCATCATATTGCTCTTGCGACATTCCTTGGACTTTTTGATTGGACTTGTTCACTGTCTCATCACCATATTTTTCGCGAATTTCCTTACCATAATTCGCTTCATTGTCAGCCACTAATTTTTGCAGCATTATTAAACCCCCCAAGAAGCCCTCAAACTTACGATTTAACAATCTGTCCATCTCCATAAACCATATACTTAATCGTGGTTAATTCCTTCAGCCCCATTGGGCCACGGGCATGCAATTTTTGCGTACTAATCCCGATTTCCGCTCCAAAGCCAAAACGCCCGCCGTCCGTAAAACGAGTCGAGGCATTGACATAAACTGCGGCAGCATCAATTTCCCTTAGAAATCGCTGGGCTCTGGAATAATTCTCAGTAATGATAGTTTCCGAATGCTTCGTGTTGTATTGATAAATGTGATCCAGTGCCCCATCAAGGTCTGACACAACTTTTACGCTCAAAATTAAGTCCAGATGTTCCGCCACCCAGTCCTCCTCAACTGCCGGGACGGCATAAGGTAAGATGGCGCACGTTTTTGGGCATCCTCTTATTTCGACCTGATGTCGCTTGAGCTCTTCCCCGATCAAGGGAAGATAGTCTTCAGCAATCGCTCCATCGACAAGCAGAGTTTCCAGGGCATTACAGACCCCGGGGTTTTGAGTCTTCGCATTAACGACGATTGGAATGGCCTTTTCGTAATCAGCATCTCGGTCAACAAACGCATGACACATACCAGTCCCGGTTTCAATCACTGGAACGGTGGCATTTTGCACCACGGTCTGTATCAGCCCAGCTCCCCCTCTTGGGATAATGACATCCACATAATCATTCAAACGCATCAGTTGTTGGACCCATTCTCGACCGGTCTCTGTAATCAGTTGGATACATCCCGACGGCAAGCCACTCTCTTCAGCGGCTTCCGCAATCACGTCGGCAAGAATTTTATTACTCTCTAAGGCCTCGGAGCCGCCCCTCAGGATCACAACATTACCGGATTTTAAACACAGGGCAGCCGCATCGACGGTCACATTGGGGCGAGCTTCATAAATCATCGCCACCACCCCCAGCGGAACACGCGTCTGCTGAATACGCAGTCCATTCGGGCGCGTCCATACTTCCCCTTCTCCCACGGGATCCCGTAAGGCAACCACTTCTTTCAGGGATTGACTGATTTGCGCAATGCTCACCGAGGTCAGCCTTAAACGATTGACGAGACTTTTCTTGAGTCCTTTCTCTTCTGCCGCTTGGACATCGAGGCTATTAGCCTTCAGGATCTCTTGCTCATTTTTCAAAAGGGCCTCAGCCATAGCAAGTAAGGCCTTGTTTTTTGACTCGGTACTTGCAAAAGCCAACTGACGAGCCGCTTGCTTGGCTCTGTTACCAATCTCCAGTAATTCCGGGTGAACCACCACAATTCCCTCCCCATCTTTTGTTTTACTTTAGTAAACTACAGTATCGTGCATATCACCTTATTTTTCAGAAACATATGGTTCATAGTCAATTAGGTTTTCTAGGATCGGCTTAAGCCCACACACGCTGCAATTTATCCGGGCTGCGATCTTTACTTTCCTGAATTCCATATCCAAGGCATCAAATACCAATAATTTTCCCGTTAAGAGTTCCCCTATACCAAGAAGATATTTGATAGCCTCAGTTGCCTGAATACTACCGATGATACCAGGTAAAACACCTAGAACCCCTTTCCCTTCAATATCGGGAGACGCTTTGGTCGATGGGGGATTTATAAAAGCGCACCGATAGCAAGGACCTTTGCTCGGAACATAAGTCATCGTCTGCCCATAAAGCTTACTAATTCCCCCATGGGAAAAGGGCTTTTGCAAGAGCACGCAGGCATCGTTAATCAGAAATTTTGTTGGGAAACTATCCGTCGCTTCAATCACAAAATCATAGTCCCTATCATTAATGATGTCCGTTATATTGGCTGAACTAACCCCATCTTCATAAGTTACAACCTCGACATCGGGATTCAAATTATTAATTGTTTCTTTTCCCGATCTGACTTTAAGCCTGCCAACATCTTTATTGGTGTGAATAATCTGTCTTTGCAGATTAGATAGTTCAACAACATCCGGATCAACAAGTCCGATCGTTCCTACACCCACAGCCGCAAGATACAGGGCAACCGGTGAACCAAGCCCTCCCGTTCCTATAACAAGAACTTTAGCCTCCAGAAGTTTTAATTGCCCTTTAGTACCTACCTCTTTTAAGAGGATGTTTCTCGAATACCTTTCAAGTTGCTCGTTAGTCAATGTCATGCTTCTGCTTCCCCCTTGGTTTCTAAATACTAAACCAATCACTCATTTTAGTACTTTCTCTTTGCCGACCGTGAGTAGCTCATCGCCCCTAAAAGAAAAGAAAATATAATTTAACAATTATTATGGTTAAATTATATCATATAATTAACGTCGAGTTAGGGTTCTATGTCACAATTTCAATATCACCCCGCATCCTTCAGGGTAGAATAAGTTAAACATTTGATGTTCACACTAAGACGAGGAGTGATGTCAAATGCATACGCTTTGGAAAGGCTCCATTAGTTTTGGTTTAGTTAATGTTCCTGTCAAAATGCATGCCGCCACAGAATCCCAGGATTTTCAATTTAATTTTCTCCATAAAGAGTGCCACCACAGGATCCGTTCGATCAAGAAATGCCCTTCCTGCGATCGGGAAGTTGAGCCCGCAGATTTAGTTAAGGGATATGAATACGAAAAGGATCGCTACGTTGTTATAAATGATGCAGACCTTGCGTCTTTGGAACAACCCATGAGTCGATCAATTGATATTCTCGATTTTATTGACTTAAAAGAAATAGATCCGATATATTATCAAAAATCGTATTATCTGTCCCCTGAAGAACCAGCCCAGAAGGCTTATCGTTTACTTTGTCAAGCAATGGAAGAGAGTGGTAAAGTCGCCTTGGCACATGTTACTATGCGCTCCAAACAGCATTTAGCCTGTCTACGTGTTTTTGAACAAGGCCTTGTGATGGAAACGATGCACTACCCTAAGGAAATCCGCCATATGGATGCGGTTTGGGAGCGTGTAGTTCCGACGGAGGCAGAATTGACAATGGCTCGTCAATTAATTGATAATTTAGCCCGTCCGTTTGAACCTGAGAAATACCACGATCAGTTACATGAACAAATGGCCCAATTAATTGAAAGCAGAGTAACCGGTGCGAACTTTAAAGTGGAGGCCCCCACAAAGGGTCCGAAAGTAGTCGATCTTATGGAAGCTTTGCGGGCAAGTATTGAGCTGACAGAAAAAGAAAAAGGGAAATTAGAAAAACCGGAATCCACCTTGACCCCTCGAAAAAGGACATCCCAACGTGCGAAAGAAGCATAGGCATGATAGAACTACAATTTCCCGTTGAGGTTATTCTACATTATTTCACCTAATCTATCCCCCGTTTTGTAATAGAGGGCGAGTTGTTAAGAAACAATAAATCGGCTTCCCGTGAGATACGGCATCATGGCATGCATTGCAGGAGATACATTTTGCCTTTTTATGCTCATTTATTTTCCAATCTTTGATGAGGTGAGGTTCACAAATCAGCGGCCGACTTAATGCTACGAAATCCGCCTCTTGATTTTGCACAATCTCCTTCATAAGTGCCAGGGTTCTTAAACCACCAACCATTATGATGGGAATATTTATTTGGCCTTTGATTTCCCGGCACAAATCACGGAAGTATGCCTCTTTGTCAAGGGAATTAATATTAGCTTTGAATTCGGTTTCTTCAATGCATTTTCCCCTTAAACCCTGGCTGATTTCCAAAGCATCAAAACCAACGTTGGCTAATAATTCGGCAGCTTGTTTTCCCTCATTGAATTCCAGCCCACCCCTAAAACCATCCTGGACTCCTATTTTAATTAGTATGGGATAGTCTGAGCCAACTTTTTTCCTGATGCCTTTATATATTTCCGAATGAAGCCGCAGACGATTTCCGAGACTGCCACCCCATTGATCCTGTCTGCGGTTTGTATACGGGGAAAGGAATTGACTCAATAGATAACCATGAGCGCCATGGATTTGTACGGCATCAAACCCAGCTTCCTTGGCTCTTCTTGCTCCATCGCCAAAGGCCTGAATAACTTCCCAAATATCACTTTCAGTCATTGCTCGATATTCACCTGTGTAGTAGGGATCATTTTCAATAACGGATGGTGCCAAGGGAAGTAAATTCATATTTTTAACATTTTTAGCCTCCTTTCCGCCATGAAATAGTTGCACAGCAATTTTGGCGCCACGCTCATGAACTGCATTGGTAATTTTTTTGAAACCGGCAATGTATTCATCCCCCGCAAGGGAGTTCTGAAACCGTGATACTTGTCCATTATGATGAACGCAGGTTATGCCAAAGATGATTAAACCTACTCCCCCCTCAGCAAGAACTGAATTATACTTAATTTGGGCATCAGAAACCTGACCGTTTACATCCGCAAGTCTGTCGTATGTAGCTGACCTTACAAATCGGTTCCTTATCACTAAATTTTTAAGGTGAACAGGTTCAAATATCTTATTCATAGCGTGTATCTCCTGTCTTTTCTTGAAGCTATCCCGGATACATCATATTTTCTGTGGACATCCTCGAATTTTTTTCCCGAATCGGGGAAACATATCTTTAGCCAAATAATGCAAAGGAGATGGATAAAAGATGGACCGAGTCAAGGGCAAAATAATGAGCAAAGATGCTTTTCTCCAAAATATCCCTTACACTAAAGAACCCTATGAAGGAATTCTGGTCAGCGCAGATACCCAGAATAATCAATATAAGATTGCGGTGCAGCTAAGTGAAAATCAAGTGTTGGTAGTAGATCAGGTAAAGGATAGTGAAGTTAAAGAAAGATTACTTGAATGGATACCGCGAGTCAATGATATTCAGATCCAATACGGTGTTAATAATGATCCGGAGAACTATTCATAGTATTGTTAGCAGTACCAACGCCCTCCTACGAATAATCAACGTGGAGGGTAATTTTTTTTATCCTTATTAAAAAGCGGATCAAGAACATTACCAAACAAGACTATTATTTCGTCGATTGACATGTATCGCAGAAAGCTGCGTATGTCTTTTCCTCCTGCATATAGCCTGCACTCCATTCGGCCAACTTCACCAAGGGTGGGATAATACTTTTGCCCTTGTCAGTCAGTGTGTATTCAACTCTGGGCGGAACTTCATTGTACTGTTCACGATGGATAATACCAGATGATTCCAATTCTTTTAGCGACTGCGACAACATCATATTTGTTACACCCATCAGCTTACGCTTGATACTGCTGTACCTTGTCGGCAGTCCGCTGGCAAGCATACAGATTATTGGCAACTTCCACTTACCACCTACAACATCTATAGCATAGCGGATCGGGCAAAGTAGATTCTCTCCAGCATATGTTTCATTCATAACCTTCTCGCTCATGTATAGTCTCCTTTAACTTGGTATGGTATTTCATACTTTATCATTATTATCTGCGTACTTGCATTGAACTGATTTTATAATATAATCATACCATAAAGCTTATCAAGAAACAAAATATAATTGTAAAGGAGCCATTTACGATGAAAGAGGATTTTATGAAGATCGCCATCGTTTATTACAGCAAGACTGGAAATACCAAAAAGGTAGCAGAACTCATTGCGGAGGGTGCAAACACAAATGAAAATGTCGAAGCAAAATATATGTCTATTGAAGAAGTTGATAAAGAATTCTTAATGGAGGCCAAAACAGTTATTTTTGGGACCCCAACTATTTATGGCACCTATTCATGGCAAATAAAACAATGGTTGGATACGGCAAGAAGTGTCAAGTTAGGCGGAAAACTAGGGGCCGTTTTTGCTACAGCAAGTTTTGTCGGTGGTGGAGCAGAGTTGGCAGAGTTAGCATTAATTGCAGAGTTGTTGGTAGTAGGGATGTTGGTCTATTCGTCTGGTGTTGCTGAGGGACAGCCTTTTATTCACTATGGTCCTGTGTGCATTCAAGAAGGGGATGAAGGCCAGAAAGAAAGGGCAAGAATATTTGGTGAAAGGATAGCTAAAAAGACAGTTGAACTGTTCAATTAACTACCTATGTCAAATAAACATAGGTAGTTTTAAGCTTACTTAATAATTCTAACTTTCAATACCCCTTCAATTGCTTCAAGCTTCTGAACAATTTCCGGGGTTGCAGGGGCTTCAATATCGAGCATGGTATATGCCCACTGTCCTCTGCTCTTATTGATCATGTCCGGGATATTGATGTTTTCTTTCGCAAAAACTGATGTAAGTTGGCTTAGCATGTTAGGAATATTACTATTATTTATGGCAACCCGTCCGACTTGGGTACATACCCCCATGTCACAGTCTGGATAGTTTACTGAATTTTTGATATTTCCATTTTCAAGATAGTCCATTAATTGTGTAACTGCCATAACTGCGCAGTTTTCTTCTGATTCATTAGTAGAAGCTCCTAAGTGAGGAATTGCGATAACACCTTTCACCCCTGCTATCTTTGCAGTAGGGAAATCTGTTACATATTTGTTAACTTTTCCAGACTCTAATGCTTCTATCATGTCGTCATCATTGACGAGAGAATCTCTTGAAAAGTTCAGTACTCTAACTCCATCCTTCATGATAGCAAAAGCTTCTTTATTAAGCATTCCCTTAGTTGAATCCATTTGAGGTACATGTATCGTAATAAAATCACATTCTCTATATATTTCCTCTAAAGACTTACAATGCTTAATATCCCTTGAAAGATTCCAGGCTGCTTTAACCGAAATAAATGGGTCATATCCGTAAACTTCCATATCTAAAACATGCGCTGCATTAGCTACCAAGACTCCTATAGCTCCAAGTCCGATAACTCCAAGTTTTTTCCCTTTAATTTCTACTCCCGCAAACTTAGATTTCTTTTTTTCAACTAGTTTAGCGACCTCCGGATCTTCTTTAACTGAATCTACCCAATTAATTCCTCCGACAATGTCCCGGGAAGCAAGTAATAATCCAGCGATAACAAGTTCCTTTACTCCATTGGCATTAGCACCCGGAGTATTAAAAACTACAATCCCGTTTTTGGCACATTTATCAAGAGGGATATTGTTTACGCCGGCTCCGGCTCTCGCAATCGCCTCTAAAGATTTTGGCAACTCCAATTCATGAACACTTGCACTTCTGACAAGTGCTGCATTAGCTTCACTGAAGTTATCCACCTTTACATAATTATCCGTCAATATGTCTGCCGCGACACTTGATATAGGATTTAAATAGTTGATCTTAAACATATTACACCCCTTAATTATTTCTATTTGTTGCTTCTCCAATCTCCTCGTTAAAAAATTGAGGCCCAAACACCGACATAAGCATTGGGTTATGTTGTATGGGTTGTGAAAGATATCGCAATAGTTATTTTACTTCATCCACAAAGAAAAAGCAACAAGTGCATGAAATTGGATCCTGAATTCTTTCTAAAATTTCAGGTGCGAAATCCTGCCCTCTCCAAAGAATCACCTCACTGAAATCTTCGTGCTCAGGATATGCTCACCCTCTGAGGCAATATTGGGAAGACGATTTCATAGACAGACTCTTCGAACCATTCTAAGGTAGCTTCCTCTGGATGGGATGCGCAGAAGTCATTCATTAGGATCACCCCTATAGCATCATTTGTTTAGATTTTCTTTGCATAGCATCCTTCGATTTTTCTAATAATAATGATTGAATAGGAGGGATAACATTGGCTAAACCGGATAATCGGGCAGATAACGAGGTACACCTGCAACAACATATCAACCACACTTTTAATAATTTGCGGGAAGCAGAGGATTACCTGAGTGTGCATACAGATCAGATCACAGAAGATGAGAAGCAAGCTATCAAAGCTAAAAATGATCGACGCAAAGATAGTATTCACAGTTTCATTGCTGAAAAAAAAGACGAAGCTCAACAGTAGAAGCATCATTCGATCTCGTGTCCACCAACAAAAGCAGCCCCTTTCAGTTTAGAAAGAGGCTGCTTGTTCTTGT
>JQID01000132.1 GCA_000770645.1 Desulfosporosinus sp. Tol-M | reverse complement strand
AACGCACCTGCGTCCTGCAGTTTGGTCATCGCGCCGTTGATGAGGTAGAGGTCGCCACCGAGCTCCGCCGGGATGCGGTCCAGATTCTCAAGCTCACGGATGTCGTTGGCGCTCATCCAACCGTTCTGACGTGCGGTAGCGTAACCGCTCATTCGGCTCACATAGTCGCCTCGAAGCAGCCCGTCCACATTGAACTTAATGAACAGCTTCGGTTTTTCGCTCTCCATGAGTAGGGCGCGGCACATGGACTGTTCCCAGCGCACTACCCAAGGGTCCAGGGTGTATTTCACGAACTCAAGGGATTGCTGCTCGATGTTGGAGAAAGACGATTTCTCAAGGTCAGCCAGCATGTGAGGTGGCACCCTAAAAATACGGGCGATCTCATTGATCTGAAACTTTCGAGTCTCCAGAAACTGGGCCTGCTCCGGTGATATCGCGATTGGCTGATACTTCATGCCTTCTTCAAGAACGGCTACCCGATGTGAGTTTCCGCTGCCTTGATAGGCTGCGTTCCAGGACTCTTTAATTTTCTGTGGGTCCTTGATGGTGCCAGGGTGTTCCAGCACTCCGCCCGGAGCGGCTCCATTAGCGAAAAATTTTGCACCGTATTCCTCAGTGGCAATGGCCAGTCCCACAGCATTCTTCGCCATTGCAATGGGAGAATAGCCAACCAGTCCATCAAAGCCGAGGCCAGGAATATGAAGAACGTCAGAGGGAGACAGGTAAACCTGGCTGTCTTTTCCGAGGGAGGGAGTGTCCTCGTTGCTGCGCTGGTATAAATAGAAAAGCCGACCGTTTGAATCTCGGTCGACCGTCATTTTGTTTGGCATCAGCGGATAAAGCGCAAGGACTTCGCCGCGAGCGTTTCGTATGATTTGCGCATAAGCATTTCCCCATAATAAAAGATGACTCATCAGCGTTTCTCTAAATGCAAACGAAGTCATCTCAGGGTTGGGTTCGTCATGGAGCAGTTTGTACAGCGGGTGCTTAAGGTGTTTTTCTTTACCTCCGGAATCGTTGTATTGGTAGATATGGAGCGGAAGCCCCGCCAACGTCTCGGATAATATCCTCACACAACTGTACACAGCCGTCATTTGCATGGCTGTTTGTTCGTTTACTGGTTTGCCCGCACTGGTGCTGCCGAAAAAGAAGCTGTAGCGGCTGCTCCCGAGTGCATCTTTAGGCTTGTCGCGCGCTTTGAATATTCCTTGCAGTATTCCCATAGACATCAATCTCCTTTACTAAAAAACAAGCAGGCCGCGATCGTCATAGACCGAAGCTCCACTTTCGTTGCCGCACCGAATTGCGCGGTCAAGCGCCATAATCGTCGCCACCGCACCGTCAATTTTCTCTGTGGACTTCTCCTTGTCGGTCTTGATGTTTCCGGCAGGATCGGTTCGAATAAAAATGTTATCCATCATCCACCTAAGGACCGGATGACCGCCATGCGCGATTTTCTCTTCAAATGTTAGTTTCATTAGCTCCTTTGTCGGCGGTGACATATCCTTGAAACCCTGTCCAAACGGGACGACCGAAAAGCCGAGGTTTTCCAAATTCTGTGTCATCTGGACTGCGCCCCAGCGATCGAAAGCAATCTCGCGGATGTTGTACTTCGTGCCCAGCTGTTCAATGAACGCTTCAATGAAGCCGTAATGCACCACATTTCCCTCGGTGGTTAACAAAAACCCTTGTTTCTGCCAAACGTCATAATTCACATGATCGCGCCGGACCCGAAGATCAATGTTGTCCTCTGGTATCCAGAAGAACGGGAGCACGCTATATTTGTCCTCCTCATCAAGTGGCGGGAAGACCAGTACGAACGCTGTTATATCCGTACTGCTTGAAAGGTCGAGCCCGCCGTAACAGACCCGCCCTCCGAGAGCGTCTTCGTTCACGGGGAACGCGCATTGATCCCATCTGTCCATCGGCATCCAACGCACTGCCTGCTTGACCCACTGGTTCAGTCGAAGCTGCCTGAAGCTATTCTCCTCAGCTGGGTTTTGCCTGGCTGACTCAAACGCTGCTTTGACTTTATCCATGCTGACGGTGATGCCTAGTGACGGATTTGCCTTTTTCCACACCTTCGGATCAGCCCAATCATCCTCGGTAGCCGCACCATAAATCACTGGATAGAAGGTGGGATCGTTCTTTCTGCCGTCGATGATATCCAGCGCCTTTTGGTGTACTTCCCAGCAGATGCTGTTTTGGTTGTCCCCGGCAGTGGTGATTAGGAAATACAGTGGCTGCATCCTGGCATCGCCGCTGCCCTTGGTCATGACATCAAACAGTTTTCGATTAGGCTGGGTGTGCAGCTCATCAAACACGACGCCGTGGGTATTGAAACCGTGCTTGTTTCCCACATCAGCAGACAAGACCTGGTAGATGCTACCGGTTGGTTGAAATATGAGCCGTTTCTGCGAATCAAGAATTTTCACCCGCTTTGACAGTGCTGGGCACATGCGCACCATATCCGCCGCCACGTTAAAAACAATGGAGGCCTGATTGCGGTCGGCCGCGCAGCCGTAGACCTCGGCGCGTTCTTCATTGTCACCGCAGGTCAGTAACAAGGCGACAGCGGCGGCGAGCTCTGATTTTCCCATCTTCTTTGGTATCTCTACATAGGCGGTATTAAACTGCCGATAGCCATTGGGTTTCAGAGTGCCGAACACGTCTCGGATAATCTGTTCCTGCCAGTCAATCAGCTCGAAGGGTTTTCCCGCCCAGGTGCCTTTGGTATGGGAAAGTGCCTCGATGAATGCGACTGCATAATCGGCCGTTTCTTTGCTGTAATAAGCGTCCTTCGCTTTAAAAGCAGTTGGTTTGTATTTTTTGAGTTTTCGGATATGCAGTCACCTCCTTCAAAAAGGCATAAAAAATAGACCTCGATGGGTCTTACTTAACGAGGAACAGAGCCGCAAGGCTCCATTCCGGGATTTAATTTTAATCGGGTTAGTTGTGTTCTTTCATCAGAATCGCAAGGGCAATCTCTGCATCCGAATCGAGCGGTTCTATATCCCAACCTCTGTCGTAATTGGCGATGATCTCACCATCGCGTTTTAGCATGAGTTTGGAAATGCGGCCCTTCTCGATGCCGTACTGCGATCCTTCTTCAAAACACTTCACCCAGTAGTGAATGATGCTGCTTCCAACTTTGATGCTTCCTTCTTTCCACATGGTCGTTCTCCCTTCGTTTTGTATGTGTATGTTCGTTCTGAAAGCACACGATAGCAAGTCAATTCAGAGATACAAACCGGGATATATGCACCAACTATTCGAGCCGAAAGTGTGTAAATTACGCCTCCCCGGTCAGGATGAAATGAGCATATTCTTTGCGGTTTTCTTCGAGGTACAATACCAGCTCGCAGAAGCCCATGTCATTTGCGATACGCTGCACCGCTACCACATCAAACATATTCGTCAGCCCCGTGTCGCGAATAGCCAGGATCTGTTTACGCACTTTATCTGTCATCGTCGCACCTCCGGCAAATGTCCTCGCCATAGACCACGTTCAGTCCGCTGCCGTTGTCCCAGTTGACCAGTATGCTTGCTGTGTCATCCACGCCGGTTACTATGCCCTTGGTGCCGATGGGCGGAGCCTGCATGTCGTCCATGCGAAGAAGCTCCACGCGGCAACCAGCCGGATACTGGCGGCGGATACGCTCGACGATTTCTTTACTCGGAAATCTCATCGTTTGCCTCCTCTCCGTTTAGAAGGTCTTTTACCTCTTCTACTACTGCGGGGTCGTCGGTGGCAGCGTCCATGTCTTCAGCGCTGAAGCCCTTCTTGGCTCCCGAGCGAAATGCGGCACTGCCAGTCAGGTTTCGAAGAAGCGTCCGACGCGTTTCCTTGAACTCCTCGCCAATGAAGCCGATCCGTAGGAGGAAGCAGCGGAAAGCGTACTTCTCATTGTCCGTTTCCTTTTCCTTGGCAGTCACACGCTTCTGGTTCTTGGCTGCAGCAAGCATTTTTCCAATTAAGTGAGCCGCCGCGTTGATGACCTCCGGCTCGGGAATGCGGTCGAACCAAGGAAAGCGAATGCGCTCGTCGGTGAGCTCGATTTCCAAGCTGTCCGCACCGAGTGCTTTTTTGATGAGCATCGCTTTGCTGTCTACCATCCGGCGCAGGTTGTCAATCGCGGCTTCGGTGGCGTCATTCAGTGGAAGCTCAATGCAAAGCCCGTCTGTGACTTCCTCGATCTCCGCTTCAAAGCCCATTGCGCAAAGTCGCTCAATAAGCTGTTCGCCCTTGGTGCTGTTGTCGAAGGAAAGAATGCCGTTCTTGCTGATAGTGAAATTGTCCACCTGATAAGCACAGGATGGAACGCCGAGGTACTTGGCATCGCTTTCGAGAATTTGGGCAATGGCCTGTACCAGTCGCTTGCGGTCGGGTCCGTTTACGTTGTAGTTGATTTCCATTTTCAAAACCTCCTGTCGTTTTGGTATGTACATATATCACTCTAAAGGCACCTTATAGCAAGTCATTTCGAGAAATATATGTGCCAAATCGAGCCGGAGGAAGCGGTCTTTTATCCTCCACCGTGGTGTTTGCGGCCGGTCAGATCTGCGTCAAGAATGGTTATCCTCACTGGCAGTCAACTCCGCATAGGAATAGAGCAGACCATCGCGCTGCACAGAAACCTTGTCAGCCGTGCCAACCTGTTCGATGTACCTCTTGACGATCACATCGCAGAACTTCTCATCAAGCTCGATGGTATAACAAGAGCGGTCAGACTGTTCGCAGGCAATAAGGGTTGAACCGCTGCCGCCAAAGGGATCGAGTACCAGCGTGTTACTCATGCTACTGTTCATGATCGGGTACGCCAAGAGAGGGACCGGCTTCATGGTCGGGTGATCACCGTTTTTCTTAGGCTTGTCGAACTCCCAGATGGTGCTCTCCTTACGACCGGTGTACCACTGATGCTTTCCGGTTTTCTTCCAACCGAAGAGCACTGGCTCATGCTGCCATTGGTAGGGAGATCGCCCTAGCACCAGCGACTGCTTCTTCCAGATGCAGCAGCCGGATAAATAGAACCCGGCATCCACAAAGGCTCTCCTGAAATTCAGCCCTTCAGTGTCGGCGTGGAAAACATAGATGCTGGCGTCGCTTGCCATGACGGCTTCGGTGTTTGTAAAAGCATCGAACAGAAAGTGGTAGAAGGCGTCGTTGCCCATATTGTCGTTCTTAATTTTCCCAGCGCTGCCTTCGTAGTTGACATTGTAGGGCGGGTCGGTGATCACAAGATTTGCTTTAACTCCGGCCATCAACAAATCAAAGGTGTCCTTCTTAGTGCTGTCGCCACAGACCAGTCGGTGCCGACCAAGGGTCCAGAGGTCACCGAGCTTAGTGATTGGCGGTTCCTTAAGCTCTGCTTCCACATCAAAATCATCATCGTGGATGCCGTCTTTGATACTGTCCTTGAATAGATCATCCAGTTCGGCGGGATCAAAGCCCGTAAGCGACACATCAAAGTCTGCACCCTGTAAATCTGCAATCAGTAGAGCCAGCTTTTCTTTATCCCATTCTCCGGAAATCTTGTTCAGTGCGATGTTGAGAGCCTTTTCCTTTTCGGCATCCATCTCGACCACCACACACTCGACCTCGGAGATACCCATATCGATGAGCACCTTCAAGCGTTGATGCCCACCTACAACGCAGCCGGTCACCTTATTCCAGATGACCGGCTCGACGTATCCGAACTGTTCAATGGAGCGCTTTAACTTATCATATTCAGGATCGCCAGGCTTTAGGTCCTTGCGGGGATTGTAATCCGCAGGCAGAAGCTCGGCGGTATTCTTTTTCTCAATCAGCATATTTCTTTACCGCCTCCCGTAGTTCTTTATACCGGTCCAGCCATTCCCAGCGCGAGAGTGTCCCACTGAAATGTCCGTAAGTCGCTGTATCTGCATAGATGGCGTCACGCAAACTCAGCGTTTCGATGATCGCCGCTGGACGCAGGTTAAACACATCAAGTACCGCTTTATGAAGAATCTCATCTGGGACCGTGCCCGTGCCTAAGGTGTCAATCTCAACCGCAACCGGGTCAGCCTTACCGATAGCATAGGATATGGCTATCTGACAGCGTTTGGCATAATCACACCTTACGATGTTCTTTGCGATGGCTCTTGCCATGTATGCACCGGAGCGGTCAACCTTGGTCGGGTCCTTACCGGAGAACGCTCCGCCACCATGAGCAGCAAGGCCTCCATAGCTATCGACCATAATCTTTCGACCGGTCAAACCAGTGTCGGCAGCAGGCCCACCCTCAACAAAACGACCGGAAGGATTTACGAGAATTTCAGTATCATCATCAAATGGAAATTTCTCAAACACTGGCCACAGCACTTGGGAGATGATCTCACTACGAAGAACCTCCAACTCCTTGTCAGCGCGGTGCTGTACAGAAACAATAATCGTTTTGATGCGCTTGGGCTTATCATCTTCATACTCGACAGTGACCTGTGCTTTTCCGTCAGGACCGATGCCTTTAATGACGCCATTTTTCATAGTGCTATCCAGCTTCCGGCAAATAGCATGAGCGTAAACGAGCGGGAGTGGGAGTTTTTCTGCCGTTTCATCTGTGGCGTAACCGTAAACGGTGCCCTGATCGCCAGCGCCAAGCATGGAATACCAGGAGGTATCTCCAGCGCGGGATTCCATAGCCCGGTCCACGCCACCGGCGATGTCCTTACTCTGCTGGTGGACGAACACAAACACCATAAACTTCCAAGGGTTGTAGCCAACGTCCTCCAGAACTCTGCGGACCACCCAGCGGATGTCCACTTTCTTCGAGCAGGTGATTTCGCCCGCTACGATGATTTTGCCTTTAGTGGCCATGACCTCGCAGGCCACGCGTGAAGATTTATCTTTGCGAAGACACGCATCGAGAATGCTGTCTGCAATCAGGTCGCAGAGTTTATCCGGGTGACCCTTGCAGACACTTTCAGAAGTTTTGTATTTAGCCATATCATTTTCCTTTCCGGGCGGTTAATAGCCGCTCCATCACATCATCCTGAGGATTCACGCCGCTGTACTCGCCGGTACAGTTTTCCTTTACGATTTGAAAAATCTCCATCCACAGACGGTTTGTCTGGTTCATGTAGTTCTGGCCCATCGCCACATATGGACTTTGGATTGCATTACCTGTGGTAGGATGCTTTGCCAGAAAGCCATACTCAGTAACCGCTTCTTCACACTGAATCCAGCGGGCAACACTCATGGCGTAACGCTCTAAAAGCTGTGGCGATACAAGCACCGCACAGCCGCGCTCGTTCAGCCACGTCCATGTGGATTTGTATATTTCGCTTGCGACGAGCGTCTTACCGTCCTTCTGGACAGCCTCGAGCATCTTTGCTGGTTCCGGCATCACTTGACCGTTTAGATCAGCCGTATCTGTAAACTCCATCACGGTCAGTTTTCTGCCGCCGGGATTACCTTCGGCTATTTTGTCGGCTAACGGCTTCTTTTTTGCGCCCGCGCCGACACGAGCGCCGCCTCTATTGGTACCGTCTTTCGCCAATCATCACACCTCCTTTTCGGGTAGGGGCTATTCCCCCGTTTGAATATGCGTTTTTCAACACGAAGCCCCACGCCGCTGTCCGCTTAAAAAAATTTTAGGGATTTGACTACCCCCACCGGTCACCCATCTCGACAGTAATGCGCGAATGGCAAGACTTACAAAGCGCCATGAGATTACTCGTTTCATTGCCTCCGCCTTTAGAGAGCGGAAGGATGTGGTGAACCTCTTCGGCGGGTGTCAGTTTGCCTTCCTTCTGGCACTCCTCACAGAGTGGATGTGCTTTGACATAGCGATCACGGATTCGCTTCCAGGCCCGGCCGTATCGTTTGTTGGATGCAGTGTCGCGTTCGTGCTGGTTGTATTGTTTGTCCATAACCTTTTGATGTTCGGCACAGTATTGCTCACGTACAGCAAGCCGACCGCAGCCGGGGTAGGCACAGGGACGCTTGGGTTTGTATGGCATTGGGTCACCTCGCTTTCTGGGCATAAGAAAAGCCACCGGGGATTACTCCTCGATGGCTCTCTGCCTACACTTTCTATACTACCAGTTTACTATGTTTGGCCACGACATCAACTCTCCTTTACTCTCCACTTTCGTTGACCACGACTTTTGTTAAAGCCCAGTCACGCATTCGGTAAGTATGCTGGATGCTGTAGCCCATCTTGGCAGCGACTTCCTCCCATGTACATCCGCAAAGGAAACGGAGCTCAAGCAACGTCTGGTATTCTTTATTGTCCACGGCTTTGATGCTGGTAACAATCTGTCGCTTGATGTCTACCAGTCGATGAATGTCATGATCAATTTCTGTTTGTAAGTCTACAATCTTCGCAATAGCATCTGCCATAGAAGAGACACTGTGGTTGGGATTGCGAGGCATATCGCTGATGGTAGATGTGCATTTTGTGGCCAGTTCATTCAAGGAAACAATCTGCTCCAGTTTGCTGTCAATACGAAGGTCCAGCCGGTAGGCTTGGCTCAGGAAATCCAAAGCTTTCATATCAGCCCACCTCAATTTCACGAACTTGACGCATCAGTGCATCACCATCCAGATTGGAGAGCAACTCAAACCATCCAGAATGGAAGAAGCGTTCAACATCATCGCGCTCACCTTCATTCTTGATAATTTTTTCCCTCAAGGCGCGCTTCCGTTTATCGTTCTTGGCCTCCTCAGTATCAAGGTCTGGCGTGTGCGGGTGGCGTGTTAGGAAGCGGATCGCCTGTCGGTAGTCCTTGACTGCTTGTACAATAATTGCATTTACTAAACTTTCATAGGGTTCCATAATCGTACCTCCGAATTTTTATTTCTCTCGGATTGGCACGGATTGTCTTTATTTGACTCTCATTTGCAGATCAGCTTTGACCGCATTGATAAGTGCCGACTGGCTTTTATCCTTAAGGGAAAGAGCCTTCAAAACACGCTCATCAATAGTGCCTTTGGTAACGATGTGCTGCACCACAACCGTTTCCGCTGTTTGGCCTTGTCGCCAAAGCCTCGCATTTGTTTGTTGATATAACTCTAGTGACCAGGTAAGACCGAACCACACGATGCAAGAGCCACCGGCCTGAAGATTTAAGCCATGACCAGCAGATGCCGGATGAATTAACCCAACCGGTATTTCCTTGTTGTTCCAGCCTCGAATACTTTCAGCGGTATCCAACTTGGAAAATAAAATCTTTATGCTGTGAAGCTTTTCTACGATCCGTTCGTAGTCGTGCTTATACCAATAGGCCACAAGGATCGGCTTTCCGGCTGCTGCCTCAATGATGTCCTCCAAGGCATCCAGCTTTTGATGATGAATGACCTCTGTTCCACCATTATCGTTATAAATGGCGCCGTTTGCCATCTGACATAATTTGTTGGAAAGCGCTGCAGCATTTGCCGCTGTAACCTCACCACCGGGCAGTTCCAGAACAAGGTCTTTTGCTAATTCGTCGTAGCGCTTTGCCTCCTTTTCAGAAAGCATAACCTTGTGTTCGCTGCTGATCAGTTCAGGCATCTTCAGATAATCCATGGACTTCATGGAAATCGTAATGTCGGAAATTTTCTGGTAGATGTTTGGCTCCGCTCCGGGGAGTGGCTTGTAGCTGTAAATGATCTGGCCATTTCTCTTATCCGGCATAAAGTAGTTACTGCGAAATGCGGTGATGAATCTTCCAAGCCTGGCGCCCATGTCCAGTAGTTTGAACTCGGCCCATAAATCCATTAAGCCGTTGCTGCTCGGTGTTCCAGCCATTCCAATCATGCGTTTTACTTTTGGACGCACCTTCATCAGTGACTTAAATCGCTTGGCTTGATGATTTTTGAAGGAAGATAGCTCATCGATAATGACCGTATCAAAATCAAACGGCAGCCCGCTCGCATCAATGAGCCAGCAAAGATTCTCACGGTTGATGACATATATATCCGCTGCGGCCTTTAACGCTTGAATTCGTTCCGCTGTGCTTCCCACGACAACCGAAACAATCAGGTCTGATAGATGATCCCATTTTTTAATTTCAGCAGGCCAGGTATCTCTTGCCACTCGAAGCGGCGCTACCACCAATACCTTATGTGCATCGAAGGAATCAAACATTAGGTCATTGATTGCAGTAAGGGCGATGCTTGTTTTTCCTAAACCCATATCCAGCAGGATGGCTGACACCGGATGAGATTCGATATAGTTGATGGCGTATTTTTGATAATCATGCGGATTGTACTGCATCTAAAATCCCTCCAATCTGACTGTCGTCATCTAATATGAAAACTAAAATTCCTAATCCTCTTAGCAGCTTGTGCCTTGCCATCTGTAATGGACGCGGGTGTTTACCAGGGGCTTTAACCTCAACAAAGGCGATTTTTCCTTCAGGCATTAGAAGGATTCTATCCGGCATACCATCAAAGCCTGGAGATACAAACTTTACTGCCAGCCCACCGCGCTTTTTTGCTTCCAAAACTAACTTCTTTTCAATCTCTTTTTCTCTCATGGTCGTACCTCATCAAAATTTAGGTGGCGGTCGTTACCCTCAATACATAAAACCCCCTATAGGCTATTTTTTACTTAAAAAACTTGCTAAAGCGAAGTTTTGTATATGAGGATAACGAGGGTCACCAGTGACAGTCTGTTATGGTTGATTCAAAAAATCTTCATCTTTTACACGCACGCCATAGATAAAAGAACCACTCTTTGTCTTCTTACGCGTAAAGCCTGCGAGTTCAACTGCTGCATAAAAATCGGTCGTACTTCTCGTATACTCACCATTACGTGCACAGTAATTACGATATTCTTGATAAAAGGCACCGGACTTCTGATTATAGCCCGGACCGATTTCGCAGCAATCATCTAGGAAATTTGCCATCCAGTCATTGTTTTCTCTATAAGTATCAATTGCCTTACGAACACACTCAGGCGGCGATAAATGAAAGTTCTTACGTATTGCCTTCATGGCACCTTCAACAATCCAGCTAAGGATATAGGGACCAGCCTCATTAAAGAGGTGGTCGGCATAATTCTTCATATCACTGCTACCTTCAATCTTTGCATCGAAAGGAATGACAATCAGACGACGCCACGTTCCTGCATCATTGGCACCTACACGGGGTAAATGGTTTGTATAAAGCACAAGCGTATGCGAAGGGGTGAACTTGAATGGATCTTTATACTTTTTTTCAGCCGTAATCTCGTCTGTAGAACAAAGCTGTTTAATGATGGAAGTATTAAGGCGCATGCCCTCCTCAAGCTCTGCCGCGATGATGAGACGCTTGCCCTTAAGCTCTGCCATTTCAGGCTTCACATTTCTACGGCAGCCAACCGTCAAAGTGTCTGCAGACAAGGAGCCGGAATAAGTACCAAGCACTCTTGATATGGTATTCCAGAAGGTGGATTTACCATTACGTCCTTCCCCATAAGCAATGATGATCGCTTCCAGGTAAACCTTACCGATTGCAGCAAGGCCTACAATCTGCTGGACATATTCGATAAGCGCAGCATCATTACAAAAGAAGGTACGAAGGGCTTGTTGCCAGATTTCCTTGCCTTCTTCGCCGAGCTTACTATTGGTCTGCTTCGTAATGAAGTCAGCAGCTTCTGGAAGCCTACTTTCGCCAGTTTTTAGATCAATCGTTGCACCGGGTGTATTAAGTAAAAACTCATCCTTATCTAGATCCGAGACACAGTGCTGCAACATCGGTTTTGCCGCCTGAAGCGCCGCAGTAACATATTTCATATCGCGGCGCTTGAGTACAAACTTCTTATAAATAGTCGCAGCGGTATACATGCCATAAGCTATTTGCTGTTCTTCGTTCATATCTCCTAGGCCCTTGCCGGTAATGATAACGGCTTTCTCTAGACCAGCTTTAATACAGGCTTCCAGTGTTGATAAAACTTGTGCTTCTGCGTCAGCGAGCTGCTCATCAAGAAACTCCTCCATCGCACCGACTGCCTTCTGCTTTGACTCCACCCATTTTTCACCGTCATACCTTAAATAATCGGTAGCCTCGGTGAAGCAAAGCTCTGCATCACATTCACGAGCAAGCACTTTGGCCTGCCCAATATCGGAGTAGTCAGTGGGTTTTAAAGATGCGCCACTAAAATCTTTGTTAAAATCCTCAGGTGCCACATAGCCTTCTTGATCCTGAACCTTTTTAGCAAACTTCACCGCGCTATTCCATATGGTTGTCAGTTCATTCCCTTCGATTGGTATCTCACACTTTTCTGCTTCCTTTAAGAAAAGGTCATGCGCTTTATCTCCAATACCATAACGTTTCAAAACTCTGCCTGCGTAATGTGACAGGGTTTTATTCCGTCTGCCTGCTGGAATAACAGAGTTGTATGTCACAGCATCGTCAAAATCCTCGTCGACATCTTCAATCACATCAAGGACTGAGAGCCAGCCTTCATGCCAGATCACATCGCCCACATCTGCACCATAGATAAACCGTGCCGCATCCAGAGCGTTATCATCAAAGAACGGAAACTGAGCATGGATGGCCCTTTTGATTGCCACATAGCCTTCCGCAGCTTCTAGCTCTTCGATTGAGAAGTAGACATGGAACTTGGGTCTTGCTGTTTTTCCGTCCTTAGAAATCATATTGTGTCGGCTGGGTGCAATCGCATAAGAAACATCCGGCATGAGCTCTTCCAAAGCCTCTGGTGTGATCCACTCCTCCGGATTTTCAGTATGGTCATTATCACAGTCCATAACGATAACATCAGACTTTATAAAATTTTCAGCACTTCGGTAGTTGTTCTGATACTCGGCACATACGTGGTCTTGCTTCACCGCTTCCTTAAGTTCATCTACCGAGGTAACCACACGTTTATTTGGATAGAGGCAGTTCTTCTGATTGCCGGTGCAGTTTGCCGTACAAATCGTTAATTGCATGTTGTTACCTCCTCCATGTCCTCGGTAAAATAGCGGATCGTCATGCGGCGCTTCTTAGCTTTTTCAACCTCGCGCTGCATGCCATTCGTGATCGTCTCGCCAAACACCCAGAGCTCATTGCATTTACCTAAGAAAACAATGTCCATGAAAAACGCAAGCTCGCGCTCCTCCGGATCGTCATCTGAAAGATATAAAGGCAACAGTAGGTGTGGCGCAAAAGCGATCGCGTTTCTCTCCATAACAGCGAAGCGGCTATAAAGCTTGGCCCTTTCCGTGTTTTTCTCTACATCACCTGCATACGGTGAGCAGATATACACCAGGGGTTTGAATGTCTTGTCTTCTTTTCTAATGTTTGTCAGCGCCTGGTATGCAGTAGGATCGGAATAACCTTCACTATTTTTCTTGTCCACTCCGCCGGTACCGTATTTCATTTGTTCGTTCATAAGCGAACCTCCTTATAAAGATTCGAGCGGCATAAAAGTCCCTCTAACAGTCCCAGGACAGAAACCGTCACTTTGAACGAACTTTTTATATTTAATTTTTCCTTCTTTATAAAAGCGACAGCAGACATAAAAATCTGCTGTCTTTTTTTTTCGTTCATTTCTGTTCTAAGTGTCCTGGGACTAGTGAAGGACATGAAAAATGTGTGGTCTGAAAAATTCTTAGAAAGATTATTCGTTCAAACCACATAAAACTGTCCTGGGACTATTAGAGAGGTAGCAAATCCTCTCGGGAAGGGAGGTAACAACATGCAGACACAGACACATGCAGAGGCTTCAAAAGACCAGCAGCTTGATGAAGAGCTCGCTGACACCCTCACCGCCATCAGCGTTGTATCCAAGAGACTGGCCCAGAAAATCAAGGCCTTGTCTGCAAAGGAACAAGAAAAAAAGGAAGGAGGTACTCCAAATGAGCAAGATGAGTGAACTGAGTCAGGTGCTGTCTGAACTCAAGGATTGCGGACAAACCCTCATGAACATTGCGGACTCGCTTACTGAGCTTTTCTCTAGTACATCGGCCGTGCACGAAACGCCCGCGCCACCGACAGAGGAACCGAAACCGGCGTATTCGTTTGTAGAGGTTCGGAAGAAGTTTGCAGAAATGTCCAGAGCCGGACACACAGACGCGCTTAAGGATCTGTTGAAAAAACACGGTGCAGACAAGCTCTCCAGCGTAGACCCGTCACAGTATGCCGCATTGCTTGCGGATGCGGAGGCAATTCAATGAGTGTAAAACACGCACTGCTTTCCGCATCGTCGGCACACAGATGGATCGCGTGTCCACCATCAGCTCTGCTTAGTAAGAAGTTCGAAGATTCTTCCAGCAGCTTTGCGCAGGAAGGCACCGATGCCCACACCCTTGCGCAGTATAAGCTTGAAAAATTGCTGGGACTTCAAACGAAGGACCCGACTGAATCGCTAAGCTTTTACGATGAGGAAATGAACGATCACGCGGAAAATTATGCATCCTTTGTGCTGGAACAGGTTGAAAAAGCAAAGGAAGCCTGCGCTGATCCTCAGGTACTTATTGAGCAGAAGCTCGATTTCTCAAGGTATGTCCCAGAAGGGTTTGGTCATGTGGACTGTTTGATTATCGCCGACGGCACCCTGATCGTAATTGACTATAAATACGGACTTGGGATCAAGGTTTCATCGGAAAGAAATCCACAAATGTTCTGCTATGCGCTTGGGGGCTTAGCCCTGTTCGATGGGATCTACGACATCGACAATGTCCGCCTGGTCATCTATCAACCACGTAGAGAAAACATCAGCGAGTACAGCATCTCTAAAAGCGAACTCATTCAGTGGGCTGGGGATGTCTTGTCTCCTACAGCGCAACTTGCCAGCAAGGGCGAGGGCGAATACAAAGCAGGCGAGCATTGTCAGTTCTGTAAGGCCAAAGCAACTTGTAGAAAGCGTGCCGAATACAACCTGGAACTTGCAAAGTACGACTTCGAGGTGCCGGCCACGCTCGATCACAATGAGATCGCAGCCATCCTGACAAAAGCAGATGAACTGGTTTCCTGGGTAAGCGATGTCAAGGAATATGCCCTGAAGGAAGCGCTAAACGGTATCAAGTTTGAAGGTTTCAAATTAGTCGCCGGTCGGTCCAATAGGAAATACACCGACGAAACTGCCGCAGCTGATCTCGTTATTGCAGCCGGTAAAGACCCATTCGAGAAGAAGTTACTCGGCATAACTGCTATGACAGCACTTCTCGGAAAAAAGGCATTTGAAGATATTCTTGGTGGTCTAACCTATAAGCCGCCTGGAAAACCGGTCCTTGTTACCGTTGATGACAAGAGGCCTGAATTTAACTCAGCATATGAAGATTTTGATGAAAATCAAGGAGGAAATAAATCATGACAAAAACAGTTAACCCGTTGAAAGTAGTGACTGGTCCCTATACCCGCTGGAGCTATGTGAATGCGTGGGAGCCTAAATCCATCAATGGCGGCACGCCCAAGTACAGTGTGTCTCTCATTATTCCTAAGACCGACACCAAGACCATCCAGAAAATTAAAGCTGCAATAGAAGCAGCCTACCACGAAGGTGAAAGCAAGCTCAAAGGAAATGGTCGTTCTGTACCGCCTCTTACAACCCTTAAGACCCCGCTTCGTGACGGCGATTCGGAACGTCCTGATGATCCCGTTTACGCCAACGCATACTTTGTAAATGCCAACAACAGCTCCGCTCCTGGCATCGTAGACGCCGACCGTCAGCCCATCCTCGAGCGATCTGAGATTTATTCCGGTGTTTATGGTCGGGCCAGTGTGAACTTCTACGCATTCAACACCAATGGAAATAAAGGTATCGCTTGTTCCCTTAATAACCTTCAGAAGATCCGTGATGGCGAACCTCTTGGCGGTAAGTCAAACGCTGAAGATGACTTTGCTACTGAGGATGACGACGATTTTCTTTCCTAACAGATAACGGTCAATCGGGGTGGTAGAAACCCTACCACCCTAGACAAACAAAGAAATGAGGTAAATCAAATGGAAACTATTCTTGTTATTGAACTGATTACGTTGTATGGCATATTTATCGTCGGAGCCCTTTTCTGGGTCGTAAGTGAAATTACGAACGTAATCAAGAAACGCAAAAAAGCGAAGAACTTTGATCCACTCGATAAGTTTTAATCGCTTGGGCGGTGGCACTTCTGCTGCCGCCCTTATTTTTTTGAAAGGAGGATCTTATGGAAGATATAAAAGCACTGTCACTTGACCTCGAAACCTACTCAGATGTGGACCTTAACAAGTGCGGTGTTTATCGCTATGCTGAATCTCCGCACTTTGAAGTGCTCTTGTTTGGCTACGCAGTGAATGGCGGCAAGGTCCACGTTATTGATTTAGCTTTAGGCGAGAAAATACCGGAAGAGATCGTGAACGCACTAACCGACGATGCCATAACAAAATGGGCCTTTAACGCTTCCTTCGAGCGGATCTGTTTATCTTATTGGCTTCGCAGGCACCACCCAGATAAGTTTTGCAGCTACAGCATACCGGAGGACACTGTTGGAGCGTATCTTGATCCCTCTTCGTGGCGCTGCAGCATGATATGGTCTGCCTATATGGGCTTACCGTTTTCGCTTGATGGTGTAGGTACCGTTCTGAAACTCGGTGAACAAAAGCTAAAAGAAGGTAAAGACCTCATTCGCTACTTCTGTGTTCCATGTAAGCCTACCAACGTCAATGGTGGCCGTACGCGAAATTTGCCTGAACACGATATCGCCAAATGGTCCTTATTTAAGAAATACAATATCCGAGATGTCGAAGTGGAACAGGCACTGAAGAAGCGCTTAGAAAGCTATCCGGTACCTGAGTTTATTTGGGATGAATACCATTTGGATCAGGAGATTAACGACAGAGGTATTCTGCTTGATATGGGCGTCGTTAAAAATGCCATCATCATCGATGAGAAATCCAAAGAAGAACTCACTGCCGCCATGAAAGAACTGACCAACCTTGATAATCCAAACAGCGTTATGCAGGTAAAACAGTGGCTTTCGGATAGCGGAATAGAGACCGAGTCCCTTGGCAAAAAGAATGTCGCAGCCCTTATTAAGACGGTACCGGAGGATCAACGTGATGTGCTTCTACTGCGCCAGCAGCTTGCAAAAAGCAGCATAAAAAAATACCAGGCTATGCAGAACACAGTCTGCGCAGATGGCCGGGCTCGCGGTATGTTCCAATATTATGGCGCATCACGCTCTGGGCGTTGGGCAGGTAGGCATATACAATTGCAGAACCTTCCTCAGAACCATCTCCCTGATTTGGAAGATGCACGGTCCCTTGTTAAGCTAGGAGATTATGATGCTGTAAAACTTCTTTATGATGATGTGCCGGATACCCTCTCTCAGCTTATCCGCACCGCTTTTATTCCTAAGCCAGGACACAAATTTATTGTGTGCGACTTCAGTGCTATCGAAGCTAGGGTTCTATCCTTTTTAGCCGGAGAGCAATGGAGATTAGATGTATTTGAAAACAATGGTGATATCTACTGCGCTTCTGCTTCTTCTATGTTCCATGTACCGGTTGAGAAGCATGGTGTAAACAGCCATCTCCGCCAAAAAGGTAAAATCGCAGAATTGGCACTTGGATATGGCGGCAGCACTGGAGCCCTCAAGGCTATGGGTGCGCTGGAAATGGGCCTTACCGAAGATGAACTGCAGCCACTGGTTGATTCTTGGAGAGCTTCAAACCCCAACATCACGAAGCTTTGGTGGGATATCGACAGAACGGTTAAAGAGGCCGTTCGCTTACGAACGCATACTAAAACGCATGGCATTAAATTCTACTACCAAAAAGGAATGCTGTTCATTGAGCTTCCTTCTGGCAGGAGGCTTTCCTATGTAAAGCCTAAGATTGAACCAAACCAGTTTGGTGGTGAGTCTGTTACCTACGAAGGCACCGGCAACACGAAAAAGTGGGAACGCATCGTAAGTTATGGTCCGAAATTTACGGAAAATATTGTGCAGGCAATCAGCCGAGATATCCTGGCCTACGCTATGAATACACTCCGCCATTGCTTTATTTGTGGTCATGTTCACGACGAAATAATTATTGAGTCCAGCATGGGAGTTTCCCTTGAAACCGTTTGTGAGCAGATGGGAAGGACACCACCTTGGATCAAAGGATTGGCACTTAGAGCCGACGGTTATGAAACGATGTTTTATAAGAAAGATTAAAAAAGAAGACGGTACTGAATTTTACATCAGCACCGTCTTCTTTTGCGTTCTAGATATAGTTTCCCAGCCGCTTTTTTAAGGATGTCAGAGGAGTAATAAAACGTTTAGTAAGAATTGAAGGTTGATGTATTGCAATTTCAGACAAAAAAATAAAAAAAGATGGCTATTTGCCATCCCTCAATCAGCGTAATCCACTTTTAATCTTTTATGAAAGTCCTGCAAGCAATCGCATTACCAAGTCCACATCCTTATTTTCGAGTTCTTGGATGATATGTAAGTACGTCTTTTGCGTTGTGTTAATGCTTGAATGTCCTAGTCTTCTTGCCACGCTGGCAGTCGATACACCCGTATACAACATAAGTGATGCGTGCGTATGTCTCAGTCCATGAATGGATATCACAGGTATTTTACACTGCTTACTTAAACGTCCTAGCTTATCGTTGACGGTTGAATTGTACACCTTACCATCCACGAATATGGGTTTGTCTTGTGGTAATTCTTTTGTCAACTCTGAAAATCGAATCACGGTTTGCCAATCAATCTGTATTTTGCGTACCGAAGATCTATTCTTTGTTGGCAAAAACCCTCCATTCCCTTTATAGTCCCAAGTCTTGCTGATAGACACCAATTGATTTTTAAAATCGAAATCGGAAGGCGTTAACGCAAGTGTTTCCGAGAACCTCATACCAGTCTTTGCTGCCAGCAATATGAAGTAATCCCAATTGACCTTTTCTTTTAGATCCAGATATGAAATCAAAGTTTGAAGTTGAAACTGATTCAGATATTTCATTTTCTTGATTTGTGGTGGCTTACCTTTAATTATGGCTTTGCGTGTGGGGTCACGGTAGATGAGGCCTTCATCTACAGCATCAAGAATTGCACCCTTAAGCTGATGATGAAAATCCATTACCGTCTGCCTTTCATGGTGCTCGGCATACTCATTGAGTAATTGCTGATATAGAATCCGATCCAACTCCTCCGTTCGCAAATCAGGAACAAGCCTGACCAGCCATTTGTACGTCATCAAGTATTTATCCATAGTCACTCCTCTGATTGCACCTTTTTTGTATACATCGATCCATTTTGCATAGTAATCACAGAACAACTCCGCGTTATTAATTTCTTTTGGCATATTAATTACCTCCTTCTTTGCAAAAATGGCTTACGCTGATGAAGGGTGATAAGGTTGTCTATGTGAGCAAAATATTTAGATATTCGAACTTGCTCTGACTTTTCAGGCATCCTAATTTCTATTTCGCTAAAGGCAGGATACTTCATATTCCAGGTGTCTGATGTTATTCCTTGTGATCTTAATTGAAATGTATGTATCATTTCAGGCTTCTTAAACATAAAAGAAAAGAACAAAGAATCGACACCTTCATTAGGAACAACAACTGTGTAAGCAGGGCTTAAAATGCCACTGTATGGGGAATATCCGCTTGCTCCTTGCCACATTCTCATTGAGTTGTAAGCGATGTCACCAACTTCAACCTTTTTATAATGAGACTTATCTTCGCTGGAATTATCATGCCTTCCTAAATCCTCAAACCTCTTAATTCCAGAGTTGATTGTAACGGAAATCATGTCACCGATAGCCGAGCGCTCCTGTCTCTCATTAAAACATTCACCCAACTTACGCTGTTCCCAAGAGGGACTAGTGTTATTGATTTGAGAATTTTCCTGTTAATGTATTTGAACCACTAACACTTGGGAACAGCGTAAGTTAAAGGAACTAGTCCACTTCTCCAAAGGTTCCGGGTATTCTAAAGCAGATTTGAAAGAGGAAGGAACTCCCATTATTTTGTATGGCAGACTTTATACGAAGTATGAGACTGTAATCTCAAATGTGGATACCTTCGCAGACCCAAAACATAGTTCATTATTTAGTCGAGGGGGAGAGGTCATAGTACCCGCTTCTGGCGAAACAGCTGAAGATATATCAATCGCCTCAGTCGTTGAAAAATCAGGGATTATGCTTGGTGGTGACCTCAATGTGATCACACCAACGAAGAGTATTGATCCTACATTTTTAGCAATCAGCATATCTTTCGGAACGCCTCATAGAGATATGGCGAAAATGGCTCAGGGAAAATCCATTGTACATCTTCATAACTCTGACTTGGAGCAGATTGAACTATTTTATCCCAAGTTTGATGAACAGAAAATGATATCTAGCTATTTTAGACAGCTCGACAACCTTATCACCCTTCATCAGCGTAAGCCGCGAAAAACAAAAAGAGCCAACACCCTTTGACTCTTTCTCATACCAGATTTTTTAGAATAAAGTTATTTATTTTCAAACTCGTTGATATCAAATCCGCCGCTGAGGATAAATTCTTTGAGTGATTTTTCGTTTTTGATGCTCAGTCGGAAGGCTGGGAATCTTGTGCCCTCCGTCGATACAAAATATTTCTCATCCTTCAGAGGCTTTACACAGTATACAATTATTTGTCAGCTTCAATTTCTTTAAGCGAAACTCCCTTGATGTTCTTCCACTCTAAGTTTCCGTTTGCGCTACATCCACAAACAAATGCCGCGGCACCGGACGGAGAAGAAAAGAGAATATCTTCTGTGAGAACATTGTCCATGATTTTATCTGCGTTCTTTTTGCGTGCCTGCAGTATATAATCCGGGCAGCTTTTTGTTGTCTGCTCTGAAATCGAGCTTCCTTTTAGAACGACAAAGCCATCGCTGACTCGTTTTCCAGAAGCTTTAGCTATATTGCGGGTAGCATATAAAATTTCTTCATCGCTCGAGGCTGTTACGATTGGCTCAAACACTTTATGACCAAGAGTACCCATTACGATTTTTACATAATCAATAAATTCTTCGAGCTCACATTCTTTTTCCTCGGTGAGGTTTCCTGGATTTGGATCATTTCCATTTTTCACAGAATAGCGCTTTGCTTCTACTGCCATATTGCGGAACCGGTTTTCAAGATAGCTTATCTCCGTAGGGCCGAAAGAATTATTCGTCGTTGTAAACATGACGACCTCTGTCCAATATTCAATAGTGGTGTGTGGTTCCTGTACGCGAAGCAGAAGGCCCTTTCCGTTCTTTCGAATACCAGCCTGGCCAATATAAACAACAGGATTGTCATCCTTGTCGGTACCAAATAGAAAATAAACACCGCTTTGCTTCAAGATATCCATGTCCTTGCATTTGTCTAAAGCCGTCCTAGGAATCTTGTAAGCAATACCTGTCCAGTTACTCAAAGTACACTTCATGCGACCGCTTGGCTCACCATCCATTAAAAATAAATTTACACTTTTACCGCGCACTGCCATCTGGTTACCTCCTAACACTCTTACATCAGCGAAAGCATCAAACCACAAAATTCAAAAACCTGTTTGACTCTATCTCATCCCAGAAAATCTTGTCTATAGTTATTTGTTTTCACCTTCATTAATATCAAAGCCACCGCTGAGGATAAAGTCTTTGAGTAGCTTTTCGATTTTGATGCTCAGCCGGAAGGCTGGGACTTTTGTGCCCTCCGTCGATACAAAATATTCCGCGGCTTTCTCCCTGACCACTGTTTTCTTCAGGTCATCGAATCTTCCGTATTCATTGATGCTCGCTTCAGTAATACCGGCATTCATAAGGTTTTCCAGCTTTGGAATATCAACCCCCAGAGCATTAGCTAACTGGCGGACTTGCTCGTTTTTGGCGCGGAACTGGTATTCCGTGATGTAGTCTCTAAAGGGCTTGCCGTCCTCGATTTCAGCATTTCCACTTTGCACATCATGGATAAAGATGTTTGCATATTTCTGTTCTTCTTGGGTAAGGGTCGCAAAAGATTTATGTAGTTCGTCCAGAGTTGCCTGAAGCAGATCTTGGTCAACACCATCTTGACGCAACACTTTAAGATATTTCTCAAAACGCGAGTTCATGTAATTAGTATCAATTCTGCCAGTGTCGATAGCTACCAGATGCCCATCAATATCAAATGGGATGTCATCACTGCCTCCGTCACCTGCTGCTGTAAATAGCTCTTTGTAACGCAAAGCTAAGATCAGATAGGTGTTCTCGTCGAATATCATTTCCATGACTTTTTTCGGATTCTTAAAAGTATAGATTCGATTCTTCCAAGTGAACCCTTGAATCTTTGCTGCTTCCAGATAATCATTAAGGCTACTGAACAGCTTGGCAAACCTGCCGCACTCGTCTAAATCGTCTGGCAGGCGAGAAAAGTCCGAGATGCCAGCTGCAGTAAACAGAAGTGAAATATCTGCGAAGATTTGATTCATCTTCTCCAGATTGTAGTCCAGATGTTCCACAAACAATCCAAGTGGTCTATTGCCTGAGTATAGAGCTACCGCATTGTTTATATTTCTTTCCATAGTGTTTGGATACCGATAGTAGCGAATCGTTCCAAAAGGCTTATCCGGTCCAAACAGACGGTTAGTACGAGAAAACGCCTGAATGATGTTCTCGTATTTGAGAACCTTGTCCATATAAAGGGTGTTCACCCATTTGGAATCAAAGCCGGTGAGCATCTGATCAACAACAATCAATAGGTCAATTTGTTTTTCGGGGTTCCGTTCGATACGCTCATAAGGCTTTTTGTGTGCCAGGCGTGCTGCAATATCCTTTTTGAATTTCCCGTGAGTTGCTAAAGTAAAGTCCTGCTCATACCTTGCATTGTAATCTTCCAGAATCTCAACAAGGCCATCTTCCTTGAACTTCACACCACCGTTATTGTCGATATTTGGATCAAACAGTGCAGTAATTTTTAAATCAGGTTTTGAGTCTCTAAAGAGCCTGTAATACTCTATGGCTTCCGGAATACTACTCGTAGCAAAAATCGCATGAAACTTCGAGGCATGGCTTAATCGCAGCCAGTTATCCAAAATGTCCTGTATAACCATTTTCTGGTGTTCGGCACGCTCATACTGTTCTCTCGGCAGATAATCTTCAATCCCTTTGACGTATTTGCCACTCTTTTCACGGTATCCGGCCATTTTCACTTTGACAGTATCCATGTAGTAGTAATATTTTCTTGCTTTCTCCGGGTCTTTAATCGCTACTTCTTCCGTAGCAGCATTAGCCATCTTCAGTGACACCGCTTTTCGCAGATCAATGTCCCTATATGTCAGAACCCTATACGGGTCGAAGCCAAGCACATTCCCGTCACGAATACCATCAGCAATGCTATAGCGGTGTAGCTCATCGCCAAAGACGGTCGAAGTCGTATTCAGCTTTTTCTGGTTTTCCTTCTGGATAGGTGTGCCAGTAAATCCAAAAAAGACGGCACCAGGGAAGGTCTGTTTAACGGTGATCAACATATCACCAAACGTAGAGCGGTGTGCTTCATCCACGATGAAAACGACCCGCTTGGAGTTCATTGCCTCAATATCAGCAGCATTCAATCCACCTTCTTCATCCTTTATATTGCTCATCTTTTGAATGGATGTGACAATCAGTGTATCGGCAGGATTCTTGCTTTTTAACTTCGTGATGAGAGCATGGGTGTCCTCAGTCGCCTGTACCTCTTCGTTATCTTCCGCAAACGCGCGATACTCTCGAAGTGACTGCGTACCAAGCTCGATCCTGTCCATGAGGAAGATAACTTTATCGGCATCCTTCGAATTAGCTATGAGCTGGGCAGACTTAAAGCTCGTCATCGTTTTACCAGAGCCTGTTGTGTGCCAAATATAGCCCCCAAGCAGCTGCTTATCGGTCCAGTCAATCTTAGACACACGGTCAGAGATTGCGTTTGCCGCAAAATACTGATAACTGCGCATGACCTTAAGTACGCTATCCGAATCATCAGCAACCGTATAAAAACCGATCATCTGATGAGCCATAGGAATTGACAAAAGATAGGTCGCAATATCTCTCCATTTGTTGATGGGCTCGTTATTGAAATCAGCCCAATGGAAATAAAAGTCCTTATTAAAGACTCCATCAGGACCGGGGTTAGCAAAATACACCGTTTCATCCGGCTGCATCGCCACAAATATCTGCACCAAAGAAAAGATTCCTGTGAAGATACCCTCATCGGAGTACTTCTCAATCTGGTAATGAGCCTGACTCACAGGAATACCACTCTTTTTCAGTTCCAAATGAAACACCGGCATTCCGTTAATGAGTAGCATCAAATCGCCGCGACGGTCATTAAGAATTTTTGATTTAGATTTATATCTTGGTTGCTGGGCTATTTGATATCGACTCTGCCCAGCAGCTATTTCGCGGCGGTCATAAATCTTGAGACTCACTTCTTTCCCAAGATGGAAAGGATCATCCGGATTATCACGAGTAATTGAGACCGTCTTACCGTTAATAAAGCCATTGAGCTTTAAAGGAGTACGAAGAGCCAAAACTTGCTCTAGAATCTGCTGCATCTCCGTATCCGTCAAAGGTGCATCATTTAACCGATCTATACCGCGATTATTTTCGAACAGAATATCCGCCCAGTTCTTCAGCAAAGTATCTTCTGTCGGATATTTGAGAACGTGATTTTCCCAGCCTTTATTTTGTAAGGCCGCAATCATGGCTACTTCAAATTCTGCTTCAGTTTTAAATATCACAAGTTCACGCTCCTTTTTTATACAAACATCTTCTCAAGACAAGCTTTTTTGAGATTCTGCAATTTTTCATACTTACGCTGATGAAGGGTGATAAGGTTGTCCAACGAATCAAGAACTGTCCCAATTTTTCTTTGTTCTTCAACAGACGGAACAGGAATTTCAATTTTAAGGAAATCCGATTCGTGAATTCTCCATTGTCCGTAAATTACTCCTTGACGCCATTTAACCATTGCATTTATAAAATCTTTTCTAACCAACCGACGACCTAAGAAATCAGAGTCAGCTATTCCTGTTGGTTGAAAAATACTGTAAACAGGCGAAATTGAGGCTTTACCGTACTTGTTTAATCCTATTGAGCCTGTTTCAAGATTATTGGAGCTATAAATGAAATCACCAATTTCTGTTCTTTTATATGGTTTGTTTTCTGTGTCAGATACCAGTGAACTTCTATCATATCGTTCTCCTTTGGGAACAACACCCTCATTTGCAATAAAAGCCATAAGTGGATATTCATCGTTCATAGGAGCTTGTTCGTTGCGCTCGACAAGAAGTTCGCCAACCTTACGCTGTTCCCAAGCTTCAGTAAATCCGGCGAATCGAATTTCAGGAACGTTACTTCCGTTTTTTGGAAACATTTTTTCAAGCATAGCTTTTTTAACATTTTTTAGTTTCAAAAGCTTACGCTGATGAAGGGTGATAAGGTTGTCAAGGCTTTGAAAAATCTGTCCAATTTGTAGCTGTTCCTGTTCTGAATCCGGGTAAAATATGTCAGTGTTCTGTAGTGCTGATTTTGAAATAGATGAAATTTTTGTACCTTGTATCAAGGGTAATAACTGATCATGATAAGCCCTTGAATTCAAATAATATCCTAGATAACCTGATGCAAATGTCTTGTTAGGTCTACATGGAATCGTATGTAATCCTGATACAATACTAATACCATCTATGCCTTTGATTTCACTGCATTTCCCGACAGTTTCATCTTCTGCAGCATCAGCAATTATGACATCTCCATTTTGCAATAATGATGTGCTACTAACAGTAAATTCATTATTGGAAACAAACGGTATTTCCGCTTTTTCTACATCCAATATTTCGCCAAACTTTATTAGGACGTCACCATAATGAACATTTTTTACTAAGCCTTGCTCATAGTTTAAATCTGCTCTTGAAAGCGAATTGTTTTGTAAATAAATAAAGGTTTCAGAGAACTTACGCTGTTCCCAAGCGTCGGTGAAGCCTTTGAACCTAATCGCAGGTACTTTTGCTTTTTCAGGCATTTTACTCACCTCCCAACAGGGTTTTCAGTTCAGTCAGACCCTTAATATCCACATCCCTACCGGTGAGCTGTTCAATCATGGATGAGAGCGTTGCTTCTGTCTCCTCGATTTTTTCTTCCACATCGGCGAAGGTAATAGCGTATTTATCCGCAAGGGCCTGCACCTTGGCTGCGAGTTTGTCGAGGATAACTTCAGGCATCTGTCGTAATTCTACTATCAGAGGAGCGATCCATTTTAACTCCAGCAAAGAGTAGACTTGTTCGTCTACCAGGTTTTCAATGGTTTCTTTTGTGAGTAAGTGCAATTTTGCTGAATCAGTCTTAATGGCTTTCTTAAGTTCCTTTTCTTCATCGAGCAAGTACATCACAGTGATGATCTTACCTTCTGGGCTGTCTTCGGCGTAGTCTGCAGCATTGTGCCCCTTGAGCAGATCTTTAGCCATTTTAGTCAACGGGCTTGCTAGAAATGCGGTGTTATCATCATTCAAAACAACCGTCAAGTCTTCCTTTTCTTCTTCCGTCAGTGAATCAAGGACTTCTTGTTGCTCGGCAATAACCTGCGTGAGGCGCTCTTCTTTTTCTTTTAGGGCTGCTGTTTCCTCATTAAGCAGTGTTTCTTGCACTAGGTCAAATGGGATGATTCTGCCTAGCCAACCTTCTTGAACTTCAACATCATTTCCATTCTTTTTCTTTATAACCATATTAGGGTCAACTTGTTTGGTAGCTCCGAAACCTTCTGTTTGAACCATTTCTAAGTCAACGGCTATCTTGACCCACTCATCATTAAGGAGCTGATAGGCATTGTATTCATCCACCAGCGGCACAGTTGCTAAACGATTAAAAATTTCATCGCTAAGCTTTGTTTCTTCTTTGGAGATATTCAAAGTTTGCATTCCCTCTACAAGATCACTGTACAGCTCGGCATCAAAACCTTCGAAAGCCCTCGCGTAGTGTTCCTTGAAAGAGACTACGCTCGGATGGTTTTTGATAATGTCTTTTAGATTGCCATCTACGATATGTACATGTGCACCAAGGTCATTCGTAAACAAATCCGTTTTCAGCTCAGGCAAAGCCTGCCAATAAGCAGAAAGTTCTTCAATTTCCTTTTTTGGTATACCTCCAAACATTGAAGCGTAAATATCCCAGCTTTCAGGAGCCTCGGAAGAGTCCACATAGCGTGGTATGTTGAGATTGTATTCGTTCTTTCGAATCTCATCACGGCTGACCACACGAGCGAACTTTGACACATCTTTACGATCAGCTACCGTATCGGAGACTCGTTTTATATCCGATGCTTGAAGCATGTTATTTTTGCCGACCTTCGTAAAACCCTTTGATGCGTCGATGATCAGCACGTCAGTATTCTCACGTTTTTGTTTAAGCACCATGATAATGGTTGGTATGCCTGTGCCGAAAAAGATATTAGCCGGCAATCCAATGACGACATCGATATGATTGTTCTCGATCAGGTTCTTACGAATAGTACCTTCTTCGCCACCCCGGAATAAAACGCCATGCGGAAGAACGATGGTCATGATGCCATTTGGCTTTACATGATATAGGTCATGTAATAAAAAAGCATAGTCAGCCTTGCCTTTTGGCGCCAGACCAAAACGGGCATAACGTGGGTCAGTGTCTTTGCCTTCCGGGTCCCATTGTTGCGAATAGGGCGGATTGGAAACAACCGCATCCACATAAAGCGGGTTATAGCTGCCGACTGGGTCACTTTCGTCAAAATACGGCCAGTCGTCCTCTAAGGTATCTCCATTGCGCGTCGTGATGTTTGATGGCAAAATGCCACGCATGACCAGATTCATACGGGTCAGGTTATAGGTGTTCTGTTTAAGCTCTTGGGCGAAGTATTTGATGTTGTCATCATCATCAATGTGTTTGGCAACGCTGCGTCCAATATTTATTAGCAGGCTCCCTGAACCACTTGTCGGATCGTAGATCTGGATTTCTTTACGATCCTTCAGATGATCAGCGACTATTTCACTCATCAAAAGCGATACTTCATGCGGGGTGTAGAATTCACCGGCTTTCTTGCCTGCATTGGCTGCAAAGTTGGAAATAAGATACTCGTAAATAAATCCTAATACGTCATAGTCCTGTTTGCCGTCCATCGGGATGTCTTTAATTAACTGTATGAGATCACTGATGGCTTTCGTCTGTGAGCCTGAGCTTTCTCCTAGTTTGGACAGACCTGTTTGCAGGGTTTCAAAAATTCCGTCAAAAACTTTTTTGTAATTACTATCAATAAGACGGTTAAATGCAGACAGCGCGTCCCGCACATTGGAAACATCAAAGTCTTTTCCTATTGAAAGCCAAGTAGAAAGCAAGTCTTTATAGGCGATGAAATAACCGATATTACCTTGGATGTACTTGACAGTTTCTGTATCTTCTTCACTTAAGTGCTTGATCTCCTCATCTGTAGCGCCTTTGCTTTGCATGAAGCGAACTTCTTTATCCGATAGGAATTTATAAAAGATAAAGCCGAGAATATAATCCTTGTATTCATTGGCCTCTATTTTGGAACGCATCTTATTTGCAGATTCCCATATTTTTGTTGCTAGTTGCTGTTTATTCATTCATGTAACCTCACTTTCAAAATAAGAGAATCACTGTTTGGCGTTCTCGTCGTCTTCATCGTTAAAAGTCTCGAATAGATCTTCGACCTTACAGTCGAGTGCTGTTGCGATTTTCATCAGCACATCCATTCTCACTGGTTCGTTTTTGCCGAGCTTGGCGATGGAGTTTGAACTGATCTCGGCAGTATCTTTGAGGTCGACTTTCTTCATGTTTTTGTCGATGAGTATCTTCCAGAGTTTATTATATTGGATTCTCATTTTTCAGCATCCTTTCTGCTCCATTTCCAACCGAATAGCGCCTGTTCATCAGCATCCAATTTCAGCACGGTGTTTTCTTTAATTATTGACTGGGTCTCGACGTCATATTTACCTTCTCTGTCGAAGGCAATAAATATTTGTTTCTGCTTTTCTCTTGCATAGAGAGCTAGAATTTGCTCGATGGTTTCATCCGAAACGTTGGCAAAGAGAAGTGAGTCGTGCGCCAATGCAGGTAGTGCCGTGCTATTGAGTATGCTAAGATCATAAATCAGCATTCCTTTGAAATTCGTACCTGTTCCAGTATCTTTTGGCGTTTCAAAGGAGTAGCTATTGTATTCCTTAATTCCTAGAATCGGCGGATTATCTTTCCCTTGTGAGACAAAATCGCTGATTTCACTCATATGCCGATTGATAACTAATTCAACGATTTTCAGTACCGTTACCATCTGTGATTTAAGCCTGTCGCTTGCTCCCTTTTTCTCATTCTGCAATGTGTTACGAGTGTCGAAGGCTTCGTTTTCATCTTCCAATTTATGAATTCGACGGTCAAGTTGGGTATAAGCGGAGAGAAACTCTTGACTGAATGCCATTGATGGCCGGATTTCTTCTGCCTGTTTTTGCAGCCTATCTACCATCTGCTTTAGTGGTATCAATTCTTCTTTAAGCCTTGATTTTGCCGCTTCCAACTCGTCTTGAAGAATGGTCTGTATTTTATTGTGAAAACGTTCAATGTCAATGAGCTTTTGCAGGTTTGCTTCCGGAAAAAGCTCATGCAAACTCGTTAAGTCCGCTTCTGTCGGATAAATCCCTTGGCTCATATTGAGGTTGATAAGGTGTAAGTCGTTTTCTTTCTGGTTCATCAATCTGCGAGCATCCTGCATCTGTATCATTAATGCGTTTGCCTGATTAGCTTTTTCTACCTCTTCAGAGTTAACTGCCTGATTATTAGAAGTTTCTAGCTCTGCTTTATCCTGTTTTAACGAAGCGATAACAGAAATATTGTCTTCATATTTTTTTAGACCGTCGACAGCCGAAGGGATGAACTGGTATTTACGGGCTTCTCTAAACGCCGCGATTCTATCTTCAGCCAGCTTTAGTTGCTCTTCAAACGCCAGCACGGATTCATATTGATTAAAGAGTGCAATAAGAACATGAATTGCTAATTCTTGCGATTCTGTACCGCCACGCATTTGCAGTGGGCGTAACTCGTTATAGTTGTTCTTACCGTATATACGGAAGAAGCGACTGATGGTGTTTCTGAATTGAACACCAGCGAAATTCATGTGGTAATGCTCGCTAAGCCATTTGGTATAATCATCACTCTTAATAGTAGCTACTATGTTGTTGTTCTTATTCACTTGAAAAATATTGCCAGGTGTAGCCGTATGCCTTATGAAGTAGTATGGTTTTCCATCGAATTCGAACGTGAAATGAATGTTGTGGTTGCCGAGCTGTTTGACGGCATCGCTTTTAGCATAGGTATCCCCACCAAAGGCAAAATCAATAATGAGGAGCATCGTAGATTTCCCGATGGAATTCACGCCCGTTTTACCACCTAAAATGATATTAAGTCCTTTATCGAAGCGGATAGGCTTACGCGCCAGCCCGTTGACTCTGAATAGTTCGCAACTTATTTCTGTAAGCATCGCACAATCCTCCCTTCCACATCATTTAACTCAATTTCCTTAAGTGCATATAAACAGTCAAGCGCATCCAAAAGTTCCAATGGGCTTTTCGCAGTATTACCAAGGCTCACTAGAAGCTCGTGGGGCGTCTTCGGTTGATCTAATTCCCGTAATATGAGCGGCAGCTTCGATAGCACACTCTCGTTGTATGAAAAAAGTTTATTTGGTAGTAGCATCGAACACCTCACACGACTGAATAAAATAAGAAATTACAATGGAGCAGAATCTGATATCCTGCTTGGTGATACTTCTAAACCTCTCAGACAAGGCACTATATATCATCTCCGGGCTATTCTTTTTCTCCGCTAATTTTCTATAGGATTCTTTTATTTGTGCCCTTAGCAGGTCATCACTGAATTGCTTTCGTCGCACCAGGTCTTGCATCGTTTTTTCGATGAAGAGAAAATACCTTGCCACATGTCCCGTCACCTCATACACAAGGAAAGAATGCAGTTCCTCGTCAATTTTTTCCGTAACACTCACCGCATCATAGTTAAGTGCGAGAAGCTGACCGGGTTGTGCTTTGCTCAGATTCTCAATAACTTGGGCGATTCCTTTCTCGATGGCTACCTCGTCAAGGGTACGGCGTGTGCTACGAGCATCGCTTTGTAGCTTTTTAATTATCTGAAGCTCTTTCTCCTCAGACTTCGTATGGTTGAAAACATAGCGCTGGAAGCAATCATGACATGTTGCAATCAAGTTATCATATGACGACATCTTGCCTGCGTTGATACTTGCTATTTCATAATCATCAACTGCATGGTTCTTATCATCCACGACCTGTAAATGCCTGCCGCAGCCTGGCATCGAACAGGCGTGTCCACAGTCTTCAACTAATCCTGACCCATATAATCCTTTGGCTTTTGCCGATCTAGTTTTGGCTGAAGCCATTTTACGATCATTTTCTAATTCTGGATTAACAATAAATTCCAAGGACTGTTTGAATTGATCGAATAAGACCTCGCCAACATTCTCTTTATCTACATCGTCAACAAAAGGCTGAATGTCTTCAGCTAAAGATTCAAGAACCACGTCGGTACGCTCATTGAAATTATCATCATGATAAATCGATTCAATAAAATTCTCACTAGTTAATCTGCCAAGCATTGCCTTGGCCAGTTTTTTTGTCGGCCCCTGTGTATAGAACTTCCTCAAGGATGCATCCTTGTTGGATTGTTCTGACGAGGGGTCTTTTTTTGTTGACCAATCTTCTTCAGGTATATCGCACATCATCTGAATCAGATTGCGCATAAAATCAGGTACATCCGCATCCTTCATAAGATGCGGATGGATGGCGTGTACTAATTCAGTGAACAACATGCGGATATGCACCTCCTCAAAAAGTATCCAAAGTATCTCAGGGTATCCCAAAGTATCTAAATTCGAGATACCCCATTTTATAAACTAAAAGTGATCAAAGAGATTTTGATACATTTTACCATATAAAGCTCAATACTTCAATCAAAAATTGGCAAACGCCAATCTCTCGTTGATCAAACAGTAATACTCGATCTATGCAGGAAGAGGAAAGGAGAACTAAGTGATTAAACCTAGCTACAAAATCGCTTAGTCGCAGTCATTTTTCATTTTCGAAAACACCGTGACTCATCACCCCATAGGGCATCCCCTGATCAAGGATGATTCCAGACCTATCGGGTGAACAACTGAATAACTGCAGCCAGCCTACTGGAATAGCTGGTCGCCAATTCTGAAGCGGGAGTAATCCCATTCGGACGGTCGACTATGCCTTTTTTGGCTGGTGCACGTCATGTGAGCTCTCGCTTCGCTTTCAAAGCCGAAGGAGGGCTCATATTATGACAAATTCAGACAATCAGAAGTACTTCATCCCAATGGAAGTCACCAAAGAGACTATCAAAGATTTCAACTTAGATAGCTCACAGGTGGTGCCAGCAAAAATTGGAAACAAAATTGTGTCAGCCATCATGGTTCCGGCAACCAAAGAACAGTATGAGGCGTTCATGCAACCCCTGTGGGCGGAAATGAAGCGTGAAGAACGTAGCCGCCGCTGTACGGTTAGTGACGGTAAAGGTAAACTTAAACGTTGCGAATTGGACTGTAAGGCCTGCGAAAAAATGAAGGATGGAGCTCCGCTTTCGCTTGAGTCATTTTTCGAAGAAACAGAGCTTGAATTCGAGGACCCTGACGCGAATCAATGCGAAGCAATCCTAACTGCAATGCTCTTTGAAGACCTTCTCGAAAAGCTACGCAGCCAGGCGCCTGAGTTAGCACCAATCTTTGAAATGCTATATGACGGAGAGTCGCAACGAACCATAGCAACTATTATTGGTAAGCCACAGTCTTCATTAAACTACATGGTCAAGCGCATGGAGAAAATCATCCAACAACATATTAAAAGAGATGATTTTGCAAAATAAAAAACGAGGCGGTAGTTCCACAACAAGGGCTACCGCCTTAAAAGTATAACAACAGTTCCATAGCCTCAACCCTCCGCCAAAACAGCAGTTCTGTATACTCGCAGAGCGAAAAACAGTTCTATAGCCCCAACCTAACACTTCTTCTAAGGCCGACACTATTTATGAAAGATAAAAAGAAAGGTTTCCAGCTATCGGCGATTATTACCGAAAGTCTGGAAACCTCTGATATCAGGCCATTTAGGGCCTGTTATTTATCTTTTCGTGACATCAAGACAACAGTCTCAACGTGCTGCGTCCAA
>JQID01000040.1 GCA_000770645.1 Desulfosporosinus sp. Tol-M | reverse complement strand
AGGTGACCAGAAGATTACAGGTTTAACGAGCGGTAAAAAATATGTAGTAACAATAGGCACCGCTAACTTTGGGGTAAAGGCAGACGGAACACTGGGGGCGGAGAACTCGGCAGCAGAAGACTTAATCGGCACTGAGATCACGGGCTTGACCAATGGAACTACGTATAGCGTCGCTGAAGAAGTTCCAGCCGCTCCGACAGCAGTAGTGCTAGCCGACGGATCATTAGGGACAGCAGCAGACCAGAAAATCACCGGATTAACAAGTGAAACGAAGTATGTGGTAACGTCTGGTGGCAAGAGCTGCGGAGTACAAGCCAACGGAACACTGGGAGCGGAAAACTCGGCAGCGGAAGCCTTGACCGGCACCGAGATCACAGGCTTGACCAATGGAACTACGTATAGCGTGGCTGTAGAAATTCCTTCAGCACCTACATTTGTGAGAGCTGAAGTGACAAGCAATGGTGATGTGAGTATCTTCTTCAGTAAACTCATGGGAAATCTAGTAAACATGCAAGCAAGATTTACTGTTAATGTGGGCGGAACAAATGTAACACCTACAAGCATATCGGCGACAACTAACACCCCAAGTGAGTTTAAGTATAAGTTAACACTTCCTGAAGGTCATAAAGTTATAAACGAAGTAGTTACTGTAACATATACAAAAGACACAAACATATCAAACCAGTTCCTTGCAGCTGATGGAGGAATCTTAGAAACATTTATTGAAAAACCTGTAACTCCGAAACCGTGATATAGACTTTTTGTAAGCCGGCATGTGTCGATAGTTATGGTTTTTCCATGACCCAGGTTACTCATGACGTTATTTATAGCTACTAATTTAGGAAAGTGAATTATTAAACTAATGCCAAACCTAGAGAAAAAAATCATTTTTAACATTGGCTTGCTTATAGCTCCGGTGTTATGTATTATCTTGACTCTGTTTGTAGGAAGATATGACATTTCATTTGGAGATATCTTCCGGGTTTTGCTTGCAGGAGTAGGGCAAGGTGAACGCCCATCCCAAGAGGCTATGACTGTAGTTTGGCAATTGCGGCTGCCGCGAGCAGTAGCGGGGGCCCTTGTTGGCGCAGCATTGGCTTGCAGCGGGACAGCGTTTCAGGGTGTTTTCCGCAATCCTTTGGTCAGTTCAGGGATCCTGGGGGTCAGTAACGGAGCGGGGTTTGGGGCCTGTTTGGCAATCGTATTTTTTCCCGGGGGTTATTTCATCTATGGATTTGCCTTTTTGTTTGGAGTGCTGGCGGTAACGCTTAGCTATTTTGCGGGTAGGATTTATGGAACCACACCAACCGTGACTCTTATCTTAGGCGGAGTGATTGTATCCAGCTTTTTCGGCGCCTTGACATCTATCCTAAAATACGTAGCCGATCCCTATACACAGTTACCGGCAATTGTTTTTTGGTTTATGGGAAGTCTTGCCTCCATTGGATACAAGCATTTTGCGGCGTTTATTCCTATGCT
>JQID01000019.1 GCA_000770645.1 Desulfosporosinus sp. Tol-M | reverse complement strand
TGGTTAATGGGATCAAAATGACTCACTCTGCAGTAAAAGCCCTGCCGCCTAAGGCTTAGATTGTCTCCAGACTGAGGGTTGGACAGTGTCCGTAGAATTAGAAAGTGCGACAAATAATTGAAATGAAAATATTAGCGATTATCCCTGCTTATAATGAAGAAAAAAATATTGACCTGGTCGTCCGGAAGTTAAGGGTTGTTTCCCCCTGGCTTGATATTCTGGTAATCAATGATGGGTCGACGGATAAGACTCCGGGGATTGCCAAAGAGGCTGGGGCGGAAGTAATTTCACTGCCGGTTAATTTGGGAATTGGGGGAGCGGTTCAGACAGGCTTTCTTTATGCCTGGAATAAGGGGTATGATATTGCCTTACAAGTGGATGGAGATGGTCAGCATCGGCCGGAAGAAATTCAAAAGCTAATTCAGCCTCTTTTAGACAGAAAGGTTGATGTGACGATCGGTTCCCGGTTTTTGAATAAAACGTCTTATCAGATGCCAGCCGCCCGGCGTTTAGGAACCTGCTTTTTGAAAAAAACCCTAAATAAAGTTGTGCGGAAAAAATACACGGATCCAACGTCAGGATTTCGTGCCTATAACCGTAAGGCACTGAGCATTTTATGCCATCATTATTCGATTGATTATCCGGAACCGGATGCGATCGTGACGTTGTTGAAAAACGGTCTTCAGGTGAAAGAGATCTCCGTGGAGATGGATCCGCGGGGATTTGGAAAATCATCTATTACCCCCTTTAAAAGCGGGTATTATATGTTTAAAGTCAGTATGGCCATCATCTTTAATTCCATAATGGGCGCGATATGGAGGGAATGATTTTGCTGCGTATTCAAATAGTTGTGTTTCTAGCGAGTATCCTGGTCCTGGGCTATGTTTCTGAAAAGGTTCGGCGCCGTCATTTAGCTGTGGAGTATTCCCTCATCTGGATCATTAGCGGCCTTGTGATGATGCTCCTGGCTCTTTGGAGGAATAGTCTGGAATATATTGCTTGGATTATGGGAATTAACTATGCTCCCTCGGCAATTTTTGTTATTTTTGGAGTCTTCGTTTTGTCGTTATCCATTCATTTCACCTTAATAATCTCTAAGCTAAGTAATCAGAATCGCGTCTTGGTTCAGAAATTTGCCCTATTAGAGCATGATTTCGCTCAGTTAGAGGAGCGTTATCGTTATCTCAACGCGTCTGAGCGTTACGCCGCTGATAAGTTGGACGTCTTTTAAATATAGTGACGCAATGCCACTGAAATGGTATAATAAGTTAATTAAGAACGTAGGTCATTGGTGCGTAGTCAGTTAATAGAAAGAGGCTTTCGGAATGTAATAAGGGGAAGGGGATAGGAATGGAAAATAGAATTCTTCAGGCAATTGAAGGTCTGACAACTCAAATCAGTACATTATCAGATAAAGTAGACAACCAAGGGAATCAAATTAAAGAAAATACTCAGATTTTAAAGGCGTTAGAACATTTGGCACAAGTCAATAAAGCAGAACACGATAAGATGTCGATTAATATAGCTGAGATATGTGGAGAAATTCAGGCCGTGAGAAAAGACTTATCAAAGGTTGAATTAATCACAGCGAGTAATTGGGGCGACATTGTAAAGCTTAAATCAGTAAAATAAAATACGTAAATTAAAGTGAGATCGTAGGGGTAAACCCTGCGATCTCGTTTATTATTTCTAAATAGGATGCAAAACCAGGTATTTTTAATTCTTTCGGATTACCTCAAATTCTTCATCAGATATCCCGATGTCCTTAAGGATCGCTTTAATTAGTCCACGTTTAAGATCCTTGCTGTGCATAGGAATTACGGTGTTTCTGCCATCTTGTCGGCGGCTGAATAATTTGTGGCTACCCGTTTGTCGTATTTCTTCAAACCCTAACCGTTTTAGGAGTGCTGCCATTTCTTTGGATGAGATGATCGTTAATTTGCTCATTGTCAGATTACCAATTCAAGTTGTTTGGCTTCGATAAAGTTCGGATTAAAGACTTGGATTCCGTCTTTTACATGAACCTCTAAACATAATTTGATAGCTTCATCAACATTTGCCATTATTTCAGAGATCGTATCTCCTTGTGTATGGCAGCCTTTCAATTCTGGTACCGTAGCAATATATCCTCCATCTTCGTCTTTTTCAATAAGTACCGTAAAATTATATTTTTTCATAAGGTAACCCCCTTCAAATGTTAAGCCAGATAATAAATGAACTCATATTATTATACTAAAAATAAAGAGAAGTTACCATATTATGCCTAATAATTTAATCTAAGTTTTGAACATTATATGCTGATGCGGGCTCAATGGTGGAATGTTAAAGCCCATAATACCCCTCAACCGAAGTAAACTTAAACTTCTTTAACACTCGTATCAACTTCTTCTCGCACCCGCTGATTCCGTAATAATGGATCAGGTTCTCTTTCGGACTGAGGGTGAGCCGAGGTTGCCCGGGGTCGATCTCGCGGGGGTGAAGATAGACGATCGCTGGATGGCCTTCTCTATTGACGGTTTTAATGCCCCGAGTGATCAAAGGATAGGGCAGGGCGCGGAAATAGAAGCCGCCGGCAAAAGGAATCTTCTTATTTAGAATTCGAACAGTGGAGGAAGGAACTTCCAGGAGGTTGAGGGTCCTTCCGTTGTACTGAGGATGGTAGGAAAAACGGGGAGAAGTGGGCAGGCCGTAGAGATACGTTTTAATCGGAAAGACGCTGGCATCGTAGACAAAGCCCAATTCCTCCAGAATGTCCCAGGCCCAAATAGACTTTGGAGTGATTGACCAGGAAGGTGCCCGGTATCCTATGACGCTTTTGCCAACGATATCTTCAACGCGCTTTTTGGCTTGGCTAACGTCCTCTTTAAATACCGCCGCAGTTTGTTGGTAAATGAGCTGATGCGCATACCCGTGGGTAGCAAGCTCGTGTCCTGCTTCTGCAATTTCCCGGATCAACCGGGGGTGTTGCTCAGCGACAGAGCCCAGGACGAAAAAGGTGGCTTTAGCCTGGTGTTCGGCGAACAGGGCTAAAAGCCGTTTTGTATTTTGGATAATGCGTACCTCATACGTCTTATGGGGATCAAATACGTCATCATGATAATTGGCGTGAAACCATTCTTCCAAGTCGATGGTCAATATATTTTGCATAGGGTCCCCCTACGAGGAGAGACGTAAAAGAACGCCTACCACGCTGCGTCGCTACTCGCTGCAACGGTTCCGCTAACCCGCCAAAACCCTTCTGGAATCTGCATGTGAACCGTTGGCGGGTCTTAACGTTACACCGTTTTGCTCGCTTACGCGACTCCGCTAAAGGTATGCTAACCTTTTGCGTCTCGTCCTGGATTATTTCGGGAATGGGTTCGGTACGGGATTAGATAACGTCGTAATCACCCATGGTTAAGAACCAGTGATTTAGTTTAAGGAATGGCTCTTGGTTCCCTTCCCCTTGAGGGCTAAGCTTGCGGTAAACAACCGGGAAGGGCTGCGGTTCTAAAGCCTTTGGACAGGTAAAAAAGCCCTCGGCTTTAAGAAGGCGGGATTCTTCTGTGTGCGGGAGCATCAGGGAACCGGCTAAATCCATGTTATTAGCGACAAAGAAACGCAGGAGACGGTTGACAAGATACTTTCCTGCGGCAGGATGACCTGGAGCAACCAGGAAGTCGACAATCATCCCGGAAGACATCCCCTCTACTTCGGTACATCGTCCCACAATATAGCCGAGGAGCGCGGAACTGCTTTGTCGGCTTACCCCGTAGATTTGATAGTCACGAAGGGGAATATCAAAATACCGCCAGCGCAGATAGTCCGCATCGCGGATTCCCATGAGCGGGTATTTGTGTTGTATTTTAGTCCAGAAGACATTCAACTCGGAGAGATTAAAGGACGTAAGCGGATATACTTCATAACTGTCATTTGAGCGGTTTTTCATCCGGAAGAGAAGATGGAAAGGGAGTGCCAGAGGAGCAAGCCAGGACCCAAGCTTTTCCCGGACCAAGGCTTTAGGATTTAAGGGGCGAAGTAAGAGGGGGACGTTTCCCAGGTCAGTGAACCCGAGTTTTTCCGTGAAGCCCGGGTAGGAATTGGGATTGGGAACCCCATAGCAAAATTTCGCTCCCTGCGCAGCACAGTTCTGATAAACAACTTTGGCTAAGCCTGTGAAGATCCCTTGTCCGGAGTAGATTTGACGGGTGAGGGTGTTTAAGGAGAGGGTTCCGATAATCGTTTCGTCATTCGCTTTAAAACGCATCGGAATCACGACATATTGACCGGCAAGTTGATCCGTTTCCCCATCTCGGGCTAATTGAATGATCGCCGCCCCAGCTGGGTTGGCTTCATACTGCCATTTCAAGAATCCGGGGTCGGAAATCCAGGAATCCCCGAAATACTCTCGCGTCATCTCGATGGTCTCCGTTAGATTCTCCGGCTGATATTTAACCGCTTTCCACATGCGGATTCCTACTTTCGTGTGATAATGATGACTCCAAGGCAAATCACCATGACCCCGATAATCTTCGAGGGCGTAAGCTGTTCTTTAAAAACCGTTATTCCTATAATCAGAGCAAAGATAAATGCCGTACTCTGAATCGGATAAACAAAGCTCAACTCGCCTTTATTTAAGATATAAATCCAAAGACCGGAAGCAAACGCATACACCATAAGACCTGCAATTATATAGGGACTGAGGAAAAGGCGCAGGAGTTGACCTAAGCTATGGATCTCTTTTCCGGTTGCCCCCAGCTTCCAAAGGGTTTGGCCGGTTACCATGAGTACGGAATTAAAAATCGTTAGGAGAACTAACAAAATGGTCACCTCATGCTTCTCAAGTTTAGCCTTCTAATATTATACAATTTGAGCGTTTATAAGCAAGCTGCATACATTACAAAGTACATTAGTTTTTGGAGATCCCGTTAGGTAACCGCTGGCATATAACCAATTTAACAAAAATAATTATATAAATTTATAGGTTATGACCATAAAAACATGTTTATATTATACATATAACAAGGTATAATACATAATGGAGGTAATCGCCATGATTAAACGAGAACTATATTTGGAGCAACTAAGACCATTTATTGATAAACCTTTGATTAAGGTGCTGACCGGTATTAGACGAAGCGGTAAATCTGCAATTTTAATGATGCTGAAAGGAGAATTGACACAGCGTGGAATCAGCGATAAGAACATCATATATATTAACTTTGAGTCAATGGAGTATTCTGATATTGAGAATGCAAAAAATCTCTATTCATTTGTAAAAGCAAAAATCACAAATAAGCATAAATATTATATTTTTTTAGACGAAATTCAAGAAGTTAAGAGTTGGGAAAAAGCTATCAATTCCTTTTTTGTGGATTTTAATGCTGACATCTATATTACGGGCTCAAATTCAAAATTATTATCCTCTGAGCTTGCCACCTATATTGTCGGAAGATATATTGAAATCAATGTGACCCCTTTATCATTTGCGGAGAATCTGGAGTTTAAGAAGATCCTTACCGGAACAGATATTACAGATCTTCAAAAGGAATTTATCCGATTTATACGGCTGGGGGGGTTCCCTATTCTTCACACGGCGGAATATTCTCATGAGGATGCTTATAAAATCATCAAGGATATTTATGCCTCTGCAATCCTGCGGGATATTGTCCAGCGCAATCGCATACGAAATATTGAGTTATTGGAGAAGATTGTAAAATACGTTTTTGAAAACATCGGAAATATGTTTTCCGCCAAGAAGGTCGCGGATTATTTCAAAAATCAGCAGAGAAAGGTTGATATAGAAACAGTTTATAACTATCTGGAGGCTCTCGAAGCTGCATTTATCATCTACCGTGTTCCGAGATATGATTTGAGGGGCAAAGATGTTTTACAAACCAACGAGAAGTACCTTATGGGTGACCAGGGTCTGAAGTATGCGGTGCTGGGATATAAGGACAGAGATATATCAGGAATTCTGGAAAACATCGTTTTCCTGGAACTCAAACGCAGAGGATATCTCGTTTATGTTGGGAAATTTGGAAATAAGGAAATTGACTTTGTAGCTGAGAAAAGGGAACAAAAGGTTTATGTACAGGTAGCTTATAAATTAGCGGAAGCTTCAACGGTAGAAAGGGAATTTGGGGCATTGCTTGGTATAAGAGACCATTATCCTAAATATGTGGTCACGATGGAAGACTTTTGGCAAGACAATATAGAGGGTATAAAGCATAAGAATCTCGCTGAGTTTTTGCTGATGGATGATTATTAAAAGCCGTTCACTGTTTTTAGGTCAGTGAACGGCTTTTCTATTCGTGTGCTTGCAGGGGTTTTAGTGTTTGGTTCGTTAGCGCAAATGTTGCTTAAGCAAAGGAAAGAGTTGATCTATGGTATTCGTATTCGTGATCCAGCGTAAGGACCAGGCTCCGATACCTCCGAGCGGGTACTGGGCGAGGAGAGACAGCTTGGCATCCCAGCTTGCGGCATCGTCAAAATACACCCGGTGATATTTGTCGTCGACCGTGTAAGTGAAGTATGGGTCGGTCTTATCCCTTTGCAGAACGGCGTTGTATTGGGTAAGCAGGTCCATCGCCCCGTTAATGTCGTCACTTGAGCTGTTCGGGTTGTTTCCTGCGAGGGTGTATAATCCCCGGGATTGGCGATTCGCTTTAGAATAATTATTCGGGTCCAATGGATCCGCGGGGTTGATTGCCCACCAGTCTGCTCCGTAATAGGGAATCCCGAGGAGAACCTTATGCAGATCGACACCCTGATTCTGGGTATACTGAATGACTTGCTTCATCCAGTCGAGCGGAGCCATTGCACCGGGAGATGAAGAATGATAGTCATAGGTCATGATGTGGAGGTAATCAACAGTTTGGGCGAGGTCATGGTAGTTAAAACGGTCCAGCCAAATCGTAGAGGGAGTTCTCGCCATAACAGCCATAACCACAAGCTTATTCAGGGCATGAAGCCGGGGATATAGTTCTTGCATAAAGAGCGTAAGGCTTGGCCCGGTTGAAGAACTAAAGAGTTCTAAGTCGATCACGATCCCATCCGCACCAATCGCCTGAATTCGCTCGGTGATTTGGTTTATCAGGATCTCACGTTTAGAGGCTGACGTAAGAACATTATCTGCGGTAGCCGACGTAGCCCAGCTCGAACCTATCATGGGAAGTACTTTGAGGTTTCGAGAGTGGACATAATCGACGAAGGTTTTATAATCCCCGGCGTGGCTGTCCCAGGTACTGCTGATCGAGCCATCAGCCTCGTCATTGAGATAATACCAGCTTGGCGAGATGAGATCCGCGTAATCTGTTGCCGGAGAGGGAATCATTTGAACTTGACGCAGCATCCCGGCATTGCCCTCCAGGGTTGAGCCTTGCGCATACTGCAGAGAGATCCTGGCGAACACCTTTCCGGTACGAATGACATCTTCTACTTTTGCGGGAATCGCCCCCCAGCCGCCAAAGATGATAAAGCTTGCACCGGCGGTGCGCCGCTCGTTGAGGTAACTTAAGATAGCGGCATTCAGCGGTACAGTCTTTGGTACCAGGACAACCGGATGATTCTTTTGCGCAGCCAGGGCTGCACCTGTCAAAGCATCCGGAAAATTCTCTCCTGTGGCAACATAGACAAGCGATGAATCAAACGTTAACTGTCGTAAGACGGCGGTATTAGTGTCGTATTTGTCGACCCCGGCAATCCGCTCCAGCACCTGAATAGGCTGGGGCAAGCTCCGGAGCTGCTCAACAACGGCATCGCTGATCACGGCTGTTCCCCCGATAAGCGTAACCTGTCTAACCCCAAGTTCTGTGAAGGCTTGAAGAGTCTCAGGCGGTAATTGTGAACTTTTGGTCATAAGTAGGGGAATTCCTTTGCTCGCCGCGTACGAGGAGATACTCAGAGCATCCGGAAAGTTTTGCCCGTTGACAAGGTATGCGACAGAACTCTGCGGAGACACTTCAGAAGCGATGGCTGCGGCTGTTCCGTATTGGTCATATCCTGCCAGTCGTTTAATATTATATCCATTATCCTGGAGGATTTCTTGAATACCGGGATCAATGGCCGCTGTTCCTCCAAGCAAGTAGACTGTCTGGGCCCCGAGCCGCTCAAGTTCCGGGAGAATAGAGGGATAAAGAGATTTGGAAGGGGATAAAAGCAAGGGCCCCCCTATTCTCTGGGCGAGTACCGTACCAGCCAAGGCATCCGGAAAGTTTTGTCCGGTCGCAAGAACCACACTCGCTGCCTTGTCCCAGCCACGATTAGAGATGGCAAGGGCTGTATCATAGAGAGTATTTCCCGCCAGGCGTTCGATGGTCGACTCGGCTTGGACAGGTAAAGGCTGAGGCAGCAGCAGACTTATACATAATAGACAGGCAATACAAGCCATACTCACTATGCGCTTTGCAAATAACTTCACATGAATATCCCCTTTCCTAACAAAAATTATGAAGATTTTACTAATATTAATATTTCGCTCCTGCTCTCCAAAACTCCTCTATAGCACTAACGACAATTATTTACAGGGGAAAGGGGATTAGTGATAAAGAGGGAAAAGAAGAAATAGAGCGAATTTATTTAGCTAGAGAAGGACGTCCAAAAGAGAGCGGGATAATGAGATGAGATTATTAATAGATAGCACTCGAATTCGTTTCGGGTTGACCCTTAGTTTAATTGGGCTTCTCCTTATTCATCCCATGTTAGTGCTTGGTGCCTCAGGGGATGGCGAGCAACTGGACCCTCAGCAAAAGCTTGTCGTACGCTTGGCCCCGGGGGCCTCTGTCGATAAAGTCGCAAAGGGGATAGGCGCCGAAGTTAGTCGACGTGGCCCACTTAATTTTGCGACACTGGAAGTTTCAGCCGGGCGTGAAACGGCAGCGATTTTGGAGCAATTAAGAGGGACGAAGGGAGTTTTAAGTGCAGAAGAAAGCCGTCTCTTAAAGACAAGCGCGCTGACGGTCATGGAACCGTTCTATTCGCGTCAGTGGTCCTTGGTCCAGGGAGAAGTCAAACCGGCTTGGGATAGGGGGGCAGCAGGGCAGGGAATCACCATCGCCATTGTGGATACGGGAGTGGACTTAACCCACCCGGACCTCAAAGCAAATCTTGTCCCCGGTTACAATGCCACAATAGGGAGTACATTGTCGGGAGCATGCCAGGATGATAACGGACACGGTACGCATGTAGCTGGGATAGCTGCTGCTTCCCTGAATAACAAAGGGATTGTGGGCGTGGCTTATCAGGCCAAGATCATGCCCATTAAGGCAATGGATGTCGAGGGAGAGGGGTTTGATGATGCCATTGCTGATGGAATTGTCTGGGCCGCAGATCATGGGGCTAAGGTGATTAACTTAAGTTTGGGTACTGAGGAAAGTTCCACGATCCTGCGGGAGGCCATAGCCTATGCGGCAGATAAGAAAGGGTGCCTCCTGGTGGCGGCGTCCGGTAACCTTGAAGCGGACGACTGCTCCGGTGTCTCGTATCCAGCCTCTGATCCTAATGTCCTGGCCGTTACAGCGACAGATCAAGAGGATGGCATCGTGAGTTACGCTATAACCGGTCCGGAAGTGGACTTGGCTGCCCCTGGGGATGAGATCGTAAGCACCTGGCAAAACGGAGGGTACAGTTTAGCGAGCGGAACGTCTATGGCAGCTTCGTTCGTTTCCGGAGCCGCTGCAGACATTTGGAGTGCTCATCCCGACTGGACGAGACGGCAGGTTACCATGGTTATGGAAAAAGGAGCCAAAGATTTGGGGGTGAGCGGACGGGACACGTCTTACGGGTATGGACGAATTGATGTTGGAAAAGCCCTTAAGGAAAGTGATCCGCCGCAGTTAGTTCAGAACGAAGATTCATCGACGCATGCAACCCTTAGCTTTCCGTCTCAAGCTTTGGGAAACCAAAGCACTGTGACCCTTCTGCCTGTTCCCCTGCCGGGGGAGTTACCCAAGGGGGCAATTCTCCTTAGTACGCCGTTTAAAGTAGATCTGGGAGGAGTTTTATTTCAGGAGGTGGCGACGTTAACCCTGAGTGATGCCAGAGTAGCCAAAGGTCAGGATGTTGCACTATTTCGTTGGAATGGAGCACGCTGGATTTCTATAGGTGGGTTTGTAAGCGGAGACCAAGTTTCCCTGGGGATTTTCCTGCCGGGGGTTTACGTCCTCGGAACGTCTGTATTTGACGTTACATCAAAACGCCTGGCCGGGCTCGATGCAGTGGGGACGTCGCTGCAGATTTCCCGCGCAGCGTTTCCGACTGGAGCGGATACTGTGATTATCGCGACGAATGCTAATTTCCCAGATGCTCTGGCCGGGGCCCCACTCGCCATTAAATATCAGGCGCCGATCCTTCTTGCGCCGAGCTTCGGATTGACAGACGAAGTCCGGGCTGAGATTAACCGTCTTAAACCCCAAATGATCTATTTGTTAGGGGGGACTGCGGTCTTGAACCCGGGGATCGAAGCTGAACTAAGTGCGCTTTATGAGGTTAAGCGTGTGGCTGGGATTACAGCCTATGGGACAGCAGAAGCGATTGCCAAAGAATTAGGTACACGGGGGAGGGCTGTCCTGGCCAGCGGGCAAAACTACCCGGATGCCCTGTCGATTGCTCCATGGGCTGCAAAACAGGGGATCCCGATTTTACTCACCCGGGCGACTACGTTGCCTTCGGAAACGCAGAAGGCTTTACAGCTGCTCAGTGTTGTGGAAACCCAGGTGATCGGAGGAGAAGCGGTGGTTTCCCCGGGGGTGATGAAACAAGTTCCGCTCCCCACCCGTTTTAGTGGGTGGTCGCAATATGATACCTTAGCAGCGGTCTTGACTGCTTATCCGCCCTTAGGGCGGACGATTTATTTGGCCACCGGCGAGAATTATCCGGATGCCTTGACAGGAGCGGTACTTGCTGCTCAGGGGGGCTCTATGCTGGTAACAGTGCCAACGTCTACGCCAATTCCGGCGGGTTTGGTTCCTCTCTTTGGTTCGTGGCGTGGGAAGGCGATCGTACCGCTAGGGGGGTCAGGTGCTTTGCCGGAGGTGGTCGTCGAGCGGGTGAAGGGGTTCATGCAGTAGCATACTGCAAGTATTTCTATTTGAAGTCAGTATATTTTTAGTAAATGGGTGGAAAACTATTAATTTATAGTGTAAACTAAATAGAGTAACTGGGGGGGGGGGACCTGTCCGAAAGCTTAAATTAATTAATTTTGGGTCAATTTCAAAAAAATATTGGACAGCAAGCAGGAATATTAGTTATTCTGGCGAATACAGATATCTAATACGTGCCATTTTTGTGGTTTCTCAGTTTTAATGCGTTCTAAACAGTATGACACAGGAGGGGTGAGTATCATCATCAGGGGGGACGCTCCTACGAAGAGCCTGTGAAATGCTTTTAGATATTGCGCAATGTCTAAAGATTAGGTGACTCATTATAAGGGGGTGAGGGACGACTTAAGAAACGTCCTTGGTAAGGAAGAGAGATCGTTTCATTCCTAAATTACAGAAGAGTTCCAAGATGAGAGGAGAAAATTACTACATGAAAAAGACTAAAAAAGCCTTAGCATCCCTTACAATCGCAGGTATGCTGGCAACAATGGTTCCTTTTAACGCATTCGCTTCAGTTCCTGATATGGGTACCCGATTAGCGGGTATAACTGCTTATGACACAGCTCAAAAAATAGCCCAACAAACTGAGTCTGCTGACAGCGTAGTTCTCGCTGCAGGCATGACCCGTAACTCGGTTGACGCTCTGGCAGCCGGTCCGCTCGCAGCTCAACTGAACGCTCCGATCCTTCTCACAGATGGCGATGGCACATTGACTCCACAAGCCAAAGCAGAACTCCAACGCTTAATGCCTAAGAAAGTTTATGTCACCAGTGGTACGGCCGTAATCCTGCCTGCAGCATTGGCTGAAGTCGAAGCAATCACAGGTGCCGGCAGTGTTGTGGCTCTCGGTGGATTCGATGCTTATGCAACTTCTTTGAATATCGCTAAGAAAATGGTTGAACTCGGCGCTAAACCAACTCAACTCTTTATAGCCGGCGGCTGGGCAACTCCTGCCGACGCTCTTTCCGCAGCTTCGATCGCAGCTGCTAAAGGGGCTCCGATTCTCGCAGTTTCCAAAACAGGTTTAACTGCAGATCAAAAAGCATTTGTTGCAACCCTCACAGCTGTAACAAATTCTTATGTTGTTGGCGGAACGGCAGTTATTGATGCTGCAGTCGAGGCAACACTTCCCGGAACTGTTACCCGCCTTGCCGGCCTTACTCAATATGACACCAACCTGAAAGTTCTGCAAAACTTCACTGATGTAGATTATGACAAGGTGTTCGTTGCTAACGGCAAAACGTTTGTTGACGCTTTAGCCGGTGCACCTCTGGCTGCAAAATATAATGCCGGTATCGTACTGACTGATCAAACGGTCAACAGCGCTCTTGCAACTTATGTTAAGAGTCAAACAACCGATGCCAGTAAAGTTATTGCTCTCGGTGGTACAGCTGCTGTTCCTGAGGCAGCGCGTGCAGCAATTGAAACTGGTACAGTTACGCCTCCTCCGTTGAGTGTTAGTACTGTAACAGCAGTTAACATGGCCTCTTCCAAGTCTGTTGCTACTGGCCAAGCCCTTGTTGATGTAGGAACTGTCACAGTTAAAGCTGGAGACAATGGATCGAGTATAACAGGTATTAAGCTGACCCGATCTGGCTTAAGTGCAGATACAACGATTAACAGTATTACCGTTTGGAACGGAACTACTCGACTGAATGTACCAAATATACTTTCCGACGGCGCAGCTGACATTAGCTTCTCAAACCCACTTGAATTAGCAGCCGGAGAATCGGCAACCTTGGCGGTTAAGGTTAATATTGCTGGTGCAGCTCTTGCTGGCGCACAATTTGCCATTACAATAAATGAACTCACAGGAGCTAGCGGTAACCTGCTCCCTGCCACTTCCGGTACTATGACAGTATCTCCTGTAATATTGGGAACTCTAGGTGTAGTAGTTAGCGGTGATGCTCCTAACGGTACATTGGATGCAGGTACGACGGATCAACGTCTTGCGAAGTTTGATTTCACGGCCAATACTGAAGCACAAAAATTAAAAGTGTTAACTTTGACGCAAAATAACTCTATCGGTGACGCTGACCTGACTAACCTCAAACTATACAATAATGGAGTTCAAGTTGGAGCAACAGCTTCCCTGACTAACCGTAAAGTAACCTTCGATTTTGGAGACGGAGTTGACATTGCTTCCGGCGGAACGGTTCGTCTCGAACTCAGAGGAGATGTCGTTGGCGGATCTGGCCGTACTGTTCGATTCGATATAAATGATGCCACTGATGTTCAGTCTGTTGGGCAAACCTTTGGATCAACCATTGTAGGTAATATTGTTAATGGTGTAAATCTGGCTGTTAATCCTGGTAACTTCATTGTTTCCAGAGCTACCACTTCACCTGTTGCCGGCACAATAGCCACAGTAGTTGATGACCAAGCTTTCAGCACTATTAAAGTTGAAGCAATTGGGGAAGCAATCCAATTGCAAACTGCTAATATCAACCTTGCTATTGGCGGAGGTGCTGCTCTGACTGATTTAAGAGACCTAAAACTTGTATGTGATAGTAAGATAATTGCTCAAGTAGCTACTCCTACGTTTGCACTTGCTGGTAATGTTGAAGCAGTTACCCTAACTTCACCAATTACTGTAAAACCGGGAACTCCTGCAATTATCAGCATCACGGCTGATATTCCAGCTGTGGCTGGTGTTGTAGCAAATGATACCTATGCACTTGGTATTGCAGCTGGTCCTGGCGCGCTAACTGGTGTAGGGACTGTCAGTGGTATCACCAGAAACTACACAGCACCAGGAAATATCTTAGGTAATGTCATGACTGTTGGTGCTATCCAAGTTACAGCTACACGTGTACCGAAGGCTGTAACTAACGTATTCCCGAGCGACACTGATACGGAACTGATTTCCTTCAACTTAAGCCAAAATCTGAGTGAAGATGTCTCAGTATCCAGGTTAAATCTCGCTATTAACGACAATGGTGGTGGAAATACAAATACAATCGCGCAGAACTTTACTAACATGAAGGTTTTTGACGCAGATGGAAAGGTTATCTCCAATGTTGTTACAGCACCTGGAGCAACCACATCCTTTGACTTTAACACTCCTATCGTTTTAAAACCTGACACAACTGTTAAGGTAACTGTTAAAGCGGATGTTCTATCAACAGCTTTCGCTACTGACAATTACGACTTCGGTCTTGCTGCTGGTTCAGTTGCACGTACAGTTGCTCTGGGCACAAATGTTAATGTACCTGGCGTAGTAGCTGGCGGAACAGTATTCACAATTAATGCTGGTGGAGCAAATATAGCTGTTACTAGGTCTGCTGCTGTTGATTTGGACACTAATTTTAACGTCCAACGCGGTTCCAAAGATGTAGCAGTTGCAGCCTACAGATTGACTAATACCGGTGCCGAAACTGGAATTGTCGAGAGTCTTTACCTTGTTCCAACTTATGGGGGTACCCTTGGAGGACAGCACGTTACCAATGTTCGCATAGTAGATGCTTCCGATGCGACCAAGATATATGCAACTCTGACAGATTTGGCTGCAGCTAGATTGATTGACTTAACCGGCCTTGAAGTTGGAACTGCTGCCAACAATACTAAGGATATTAAAGTCCTAGTTGATTTTTCGGAAACAGCTGCATTTGACGGAACATTCGGTGTAGCGTTTGGTGATGGTGGTGCCCTTCTTGATATTAGCGTTCAAGCTAAGACAACAGGTTTGACGACTAATAATATTGCTCATCCTGCTGTTGCTCAAACTGAGACTGCGAATGTTACAGAGACAAAAGTTAACGTAGCTGCAGCAGCTGTTGCGAATCCTGTAACTACTGCTGCAGGAGCGGCTCTACCAGGAAGTACAATAGCCAAATTTACCTTTACAAACAATGGTGACAGAGCTGTCAATATAGACTCTGTTCGACTGACAGATACCTTAAATGTCTTAGCTGGAAAAGTTGGAACAGTTCAGCTTGCTCGAACTTCAACTGGTGTAACTTTAAGCGCTGCTGCTGCATTTGCTAATAACGGAGATATTGCCCTGACCACAGCACTTCGTCTTGATCCAGGCAAGTCTGAAACGATTTCACTTAGAGTTGTAACCATAGGAACGCTAGCTGCAGGAGATTCTGTTGCTGTAAGACTTCTTAGTGCAGGTACAGTATATGAAGGAATTGATACAGCTGTTGGCGGTGGTTTTGGAGCTAATGCCGACTACACGGTTGAAGACAATGCGACTACAGACGTTGTATCATTTGTAACACCGTAAAGTTAAAGTATAATACTATTTATTAAGTTAAGTATTATTACACCCTCTGCTATATCCGCAGGGGGCGTTTTTTCGTGCGCCACGCATGGCGATTAACTAGACGGTCACTTTATGGGGGTATATAGCGACCAACCATTAGCTTAAGGCAAGGGTGTCCACCGCGAGGTGGAATCTGAAGGAAGCCGACAAGCCAACAAGCAAAGTTTCGACCCGAGGAACACGAATAACATCAGGCGTAAAACGAGGGGTATGGCTGCGAAACAAGAAGGATCAAAAGAACATATTGACTTACTCATTGCTAACAATATACAATATTTTTATCGGGTATAAAAAAAGGCGGAGTTAGAACTTAGTTAAGCGTTTACTTAAAATTTTTATACGAGGAGTGATAATAGTGAAAAAAAATACTAAAACCATAGCTTATGTAGCAACAATAATTCTTTTGGCTCAATTAGGTATTGCCGATGCGGAAAGTACAAAAGTTGTTACACCAAGTCAAGTGGTACAAGATTGTAAGGCATATGATATAGAGGTCCAAATCGATAACATGGAGTCAAACTTAAAACGTCTTCGTGCAGCGTACACTCCTTCGGGTGCTGGATTAGGAGGTGGACCCTGGGCAATAACTTATAGGCTTTCTATTGCCCCGTTATTTTCAGATATTCAACAAAAAGCAGATGATTTTCAAATAGCTAATGAACAGATGAATAATGAATACTTATATTATGATAACGCCTATAAGTACTGGCTTTTAAGTCAAACAGCTCGCTATAAGTTGGAAAATTTGAGTCTTTCCCAACATGAACGAGATATGACTAAAAAGAAGCTTGAACTAGGATTAGCATCACAAACCGAACTCCTTCAGGCGGAAATATCCGTAAATAACGCCCAATCAGACTTTGATAAGATAAATTTGCAAAAGCAAAATCAAATGTACCAAATTAATCAAACCATGGGTTCCGCCGCCGATACGCCCTTAAACGTTGATAGTGAGGATTTAAGCTTTCTATCTGCGGATGAATTAAACGTTGATCAAACGTTAATTAATCTTTATCAAACGCATAGATCGTTAGAGTCTTTAAAAGCACTTTTAGAAGCTAATCAAAAAGCTCAGTCGATTGCCGCAGGTCAAACAGACATCAATGTTCCGGCACAAAACTTAATAGATTATTATAATTTAGAGATTGAAGAAGCACAGTTAAAGCTTAAGCAACAACGTCAAAGACTGGAAATTGCTTCGCGTTCGTATCTTGAACAGGCAAAAACACTTGAAAGTGCGATAAAGTTAGATCAAGACAATGTTGAAAAAGTTAAAAAAGTATATGATAATTCTGTTAAGACATTTGAATTAGGAATGATTACCTATAGTGAAATGGAAAGCGTGCGCATGAAGCTTTTAGCTACAAATTTACAGTTAAGTTCAGATCAAAAAGATTATTTGACACTCAAAGAAAAATTAAAATTATTTAAAAGTGGTGCCTTATTTACTATATTATAAGGTCAAATGAAAAGTGAGATTGTCAGCTTATGAGGAATCTTACTTTTTTCTATTCGGACTAGGAAAGACTGGATAATGTCGAATTATACCAATGAGTTTAGCCTTCGAGGTGGGATAATCATTAGGTAAAATAAGCTGATTTTATGGGAGTGGGATTCACTTTGAAATTGAAAAGTAGAGTGGTCGCAGTTGCTCTAACGATTCATTCTCATGGACAGGGATATTCGTTCTAGATTCTTTCTCTATGGTTATTAAATGGAACATTAAAGCCCGAGTTCAGAGAAGGCTTATAGAAATTGACAATTAAAGAGTACAGCTAACGAGTATAACTAATTAATGGATTAAAAGGGGATAAATAGGTATGAATAAGAAAACAATCATTTATTGTATATTAGGGGCTGTTCTATTAGTTGTGTTTTTATCGGTAATAACTTATCATCAATCTAAGGATAAAGATAATAAATTTCACGCCACTCCATTAGCTCCAGTGGAAAAACTCATAAGTACGCTATACTTTAAACAAGGGACTTATTCGGACTATAAAACACTATTCTCTAATAAGAATAATGTTATTTCCGAAAAGGAGTTTAAGAGTTACCAGTTTATGGGACAGCCGAATGTGATATTTCCAGTAGATAATGACAGCGTAGCTAATGTTATGAAACATATGAAGCAGCAACAGATCGACCCAAATACGGTAAAAGTATTTTGGTCAAAGGATCTTAATGGTTCTGTTAATTCGTTAGAGGAAGCGACAGCAACCTGGGTAATGATTAAGCAAAATGGAAAATGGTATATAGGGAATTAACGAGGCATATCAATGGGTTGAACACAGAGCGTTTCGAAGAAATCCTTTTGGTTTTCAATCTGACCATTAAGCACTGGAGCAATTAACGAGAACTTTTGCAAACTGCCGATGCTGTCTTGTAAGCCATAGCCTACGGGCTTGAACTAAGGAAATAAATAAGGGAGCTAACTGGTAAATATGGCATAACAGAGCAATAAAAATGAGCTTTAATGAGTATCGGAAATATGGTAAGCAGAAGGAGGGAAGGTAGTAATGGGAGAGGGGAGAAAATTTGCCAAGAAAGGTTTATCTTAGTCCCAAACAGCGTCAGTGCAAACAAGTGAAAGGAGTTGAACTGAGCCTCGCCCATCTGACGATATTGTGGTATTGACGGTATACTGATTGAAGAATAATATTGATAATATAGTCATATTATGATATGGTATGACTACCAGGAATTATATCAGAAAGAGGTGACATCATGGAAGAAACAATCAGACCGTCAGCGGATTTAAGAAATCATTATAGTGAAATCTCCAAGCAGTGCAGAGAATCAAAGAATGCAGTAATTATTACTGTAAATGGACGGGGTGATACAGCAGTTCTTGGATTACAGCATTACTATCAGATGAAATCTGAACTGGAATTACTCAGAACACTTGCAGAAGCAGAGAATGATGTAAAAAATGGACGAGTAGCACCAATGCAGGATTCGTTTGATGATCTTCGGATAGAGAAACGGAAAGCACCTTGGTAAAAAAGGGTGCTTTTTTTATGCTGCTGTGTATTGCTTGAAGAAATCGAAATGATCAAGGAAATGGATTTTGGTTGCACTCATTTATAAATAAGGCTATATTTAAAGGAAGTTGAAAATACGAAAGGGCGCTGTCTTTTTTATGTTATTTAACTCCTATAGCTTTATTTTTGTTTTTCTGCCTTTGACACTCCTTGTTTTCTTTACTCTTACCAAAAAAGGTTTATATAAAGCGGGCACAGCTTCTTTGGTCGTTGCTTCGCTGGTGTTTTATGCTTATTGGGATATACGTTACTTACCACTCCTGCTCTTATCGTTGGTTTTTAATTACTCGATGGGTAGCCTGCTGGAGAAGACTCAAAGCAAGGGTCTTTTGTTTTTTGCGCTTCTCGTCGATTTAGGACTGCTCGGGTATTTCAAATATATGGACTTTTTTCTCCGTTCCTGGAATGCCGCCTTTGATACAGCAATACCTTTGCCGGGGATAGTTCTCCCTCTGGGGATTTCATTTTTTACGTTTACTCAAATTGCTTACATCGTGGATGCCTACCGAGGGGAGACAGAAAATTACAGCTTTCTAAACTATAGTTTGTTTGTGACTTTTTTCCCGCATCTGATCGCCGGGCCGATCCTTTATCATAAGGACATGATCCCTCAGTTCAAACGGGCAAGGCATTTTGTGTTCTCCCATAAGAACTTTGCCTTTGGCCTGACTGTTTTTGCGCTGGGGCTTTTTAAGAAAGTGGTCATCGCGGATTCCCTGATTTCTTGGGTTAAGCCGGTTTTTGAACAGGCAGGAAGTGTTGGCTTTTTTGAGGCTTGGTCCGGAGCGCTGGCCTATACGTTTCAGCTTTACTTTGACTTTTCCGGGTATTCGGAGATGGCTATTGGGCTGGGGCTGCTGCTCAATGTCCGTTTGCCGTTGAATTTTGATTCGCCATACAAATCCCTTTCGATTATTGAATTCTGGCGGCGTTGGCATATAACGCTCTCTGCCTTTCTGAAAAGATACCTTTATATTCCACTCGGCGGAAACCGTTATGGGCAGGGGAAGAAACTGCGCAACCTCTTAATCACTATGCTTCTGGGAGGGCTATGGCATGGGGCCGGATGGACTTATGTCATTTGGGGCGGATTGCATGGTCTGTACCTGGTGATTAATCATACATGGCAGAGGTTTGGGGTAATGCTCCCTAAAGGCTTGGCTTGGCTCTTTACGTTTCTGGCGATTGTATTTGCCTGGGTTTTCTTTCGGGCTGCTACCGTGCAGGATGCTCTGGCACTGGTTCAGACTATGCTTGGCTTTAAGGGAATCCATTTCGCAGGGCTTCAGCAGCTGGTTGGGGGAACAACAGAAGTCTTGGTATTAATGGCATTATTATTGTTCGTGGTGACAGGCCCAAATGTGCGGGAGTTTGTTTCCCGTTTTCGGCCAACGTGGCAATGGGCAGTGTTGGTAAGCTTTGTCCTGGTCGTGAGTTTGCTCCAGCTTACTGAGGTTACTGAGTTTTTGTATTTTCAGTTTTAAGGATGGCAGAACTTTATGAAGAAATATAGAAGATGGAACTTTATACTCTTTGGTGGTGTACTCAGTCTCATGGTCGCGGTAGGCTTGTTTAACATGTTCATTGACCCCTATGGGATCTGGAATTCACCGCCTTTTCAGCGAGTGAACGCCCATAAGAGTGAACAGTACACACATCAGCGGATTTTTCGGGCTATTGATCTGGAGAGGCTCAAACCGAAGGAGATTTTCCTCGGGAGTTCGCGGGCCTTCTTTGGGCTGGATCCAAAGTATTATAAGACGCTAACTGGAAAGACCGCGTATAATCTAAGTCTCAATGCGATCAATACTGCAGAAGAGCTCGCTTATTTTAAACATGCTCTATACAACCAACCAGATCTTCAGGAAGTGGTGATCGCACTTGATTTTTACGCCTTTAATGCCTATCACGAGGGACGTACGGACTTTTCGGCTGACCGGCTGAATAAGCGCCGTATCACCTTTGAGGATACGTTAAACAGTCTGCTTTCCTGGGACGCTTGTCAGTCGAGTTGGGATACACTAGAGTATAATCTCGAATATCCGAATACGCCCTTGGTTGAGGAGAACGGGCTGCTGACTGATGCGGGCATCAAACGTCATCATGTCATGAATTTAAGTGTCCCGGAAACCTTTGACCGGGAGTTATCGACCTATCTATACTCGAAGCAGTACTTCGGGACCTATAAGTTAACCATGGATAATTATCGGGAACTCATCCGTTTCTGTCAGGAGAAAAGCATTAAGGTTACCGCCTATATTTCTCCTGCGCATGCTACCTTGTGGGAAGCTATTAAGATTGCTGGGTTATGGACGGTCTTTGAGGAATGGAAAAAGGAGGTGTCCACTTTGACACCGGTATGGGATTTCTCAGGGTACACAGAAATAACTACGGAGCCTATTAGCGAAACCATGCAAAATTTTTGGGACAGTTCACACTATAAGAAGTCCGTAGGGAACCTGGTCATAGACCGGATGTTTAACCCCCAATCGGACAAGGTTCCGGTTGATTTCGGAATCTTGATCTCACCGGATAATATTGACGCACATTTGGCGAAGATACAGCGGGATCAAGCCGCTTGGGAGAAGAAAAACCCGGATGTCATGAATTACGTTGCGAGAATGAAACCATGATTGTATAAAAGGCACAAAAAATGCCCTAAACTCAGAGTGTATTAATTAAAAAATATTAATATTTAGAACGAAATTTTTATAATGTTGCCAAAGGTAAATTCAGCAGCGTGTCGAATCTAATCAGAGTGGAGTTTGAAACTCCGGAGGGAGAGGCCATAGATAAGATGCGGGCAAAATTTTTATGGAAAAAAACATTCCGTCACATTCTTTTAAACCTTGTGCTCGTCTTAATACTAATACTAAGTACTTCGACGACGGTCTGGGCAGCGAACAGCAATGTTTTACCGGAAATTGGTTCATTAATTCAACATCAATATGTGGACCCAGTTTCAGCCGAGGTATTAAATGCCCCGACTGTGGACGAGACGCTGAAACGGCTCGGAGATCCAAACACGTCGTATTTCTCCGCAGATGAATATCAGAACTTTTTGGGGAGTATTGATAAGAAATTTACGGGGATCGGGATCCATATTGACATGGAGGCTGAAGGGGTAAGAGTGGTATCCGTCATTTCCGGTTCATCGGCGGAGGAGGTTGGGCTTCAAGCAGGAGACTTGATTGTTCATGCAGCGGGCCAATCGTTAGCTGGTCTATCGTCGGAGGAAGCTGTGAACATTCTGCGGGGGCTTGAAGGCAGCACGGTCCGGATTAGCGTGCAGCGGGGGACGGAGACCAAAGTCTATACGGTTACACGTAGAGTAATTTCCGTACCAACGGTAACGGGAGAAGTATTGCACGGACACATCGGCTATATAGATTTAAATTCGTTTGGGAGTGATACAAAGACGGAATTCGAAACTGTAGTCAAACGCTTAAGAAGCCAAAAGGTAGATGGCTGGATTATAGATTTACGTGATAATGGAGGAGGATATTTGAGTTCGGTGTTTGACCTTGCGGGCTATTTCATAGGACCAAATGTTCTGGTTAGCGTTAAAGACCGAACAGGTAATGTTAAGCAATATGAAGCACAAGATCACGGCTTTACCCTGAGCCAACCGGTTATCTTTCTTATTAATGAATATAGCGCCAGTGCTTCGGAACTTTTAACGGCTGCGGTTAAAGATCATCAAAGGGGGATACTCGTAGGGACAACCACTTATGGAAAAGGGACGATCCAGAGCTTGTTCTCCCTTTCAAACGGGGACTTCCTCAAAATGACAGTTGGCCGCTTTTACTCCCCGCTTGGAAATCAGATCGATGAAGTTGGGGTTACTCCTGATGTAGAGATTATGCAAGCAGACTCACTAAAGGTAGCGGAACTGATGTTATTAGATGAAACTGAGGCACTGGCCAAGGCTAGAACAACGGCCTACTGGGAGGCCTGGGGGGAACTTGTAAATTCGCTGTCCGCCGACCGGCAATTAGAGGGTTACACTTATTATTATCCAAGTTATCGTAAAGTCAGTGAATTGGCGGCGATACCCCTTGATAAGAAGTTTAAGGTCTGCTTTAATGGTGCGGTTGATTGGCAAAGCGTAAATAGCGCGAGCGTAGAGCTGATTGACGCCAAAACGGGCAAAAGAATACCAACACAGTTTAAAACCCTTGGACCATCTGAGGTACAAGTTATTCCGAACGTGACCTTGAACCCCAATACTACCTATTGGCTGGTCATTCATCCTGCGATCCATGATGTTAAAGGATTTGGGATGTCTGAAGGCGTTGTGGCAATTGCACATACGATCGAGGGGATAGATGGCAGTTATTTCGACAAATCAGTCCATTGAGCTTCAAGAACACGCCAGGTGATACAAAACTGAAGGCTAACGAGATCCGGGTATATACATTCATTACTTTTTCGGTCCCTTAATCAGTTACTGCAAGGGTCCAAAATAAATATAAAATTTTAAATTTTAGCGGAAAATTTTCATGTATTGGATATTCTTTGCAGGATTATCATTTAAGATGGCGAATTATTATATACTTAAGGCAAACCTATACACTATTTTTGAAAAAATGCTTCCTAATACAATGTTCCCAATAGTCCCCTATACCATAGAAGGTGGAAGTTGAAGAGGAGGCAAAAGTCTGAAAGAAATGCTTTCATGACGTTTTGTGCCTCAAGAAAGGAGTGTTTATTATTATGAATAAAAGAACAAAACACTGGTTGTTAAAGGGTTGTTTGGCAGCAGCAGTTGCGTTATCAACAACCCTCGTCCCTATAGTAACGAATGCTGCTTTGTCCAATGTAACCAGAATTGGTGGCTTTGACAAATTTGAGACAGCAGCCCTTATGGCTCAAAAAGGATGGGCGGGAACCAGTGATAATGTTGTTCTTTCTGCAGGTATGAATTACAATCTGGTGGACGCCCTTGCAGCGGGACCATTAGCCGCTAAACTAAATGCCCCAATTATTTTAACAGATGGAGGTCAAAGTCTGAATTCCTTTGCTAAAGCTGAGTTACAGCGTCTCAAACCTAAAAAGGTCTATCTAACGAGCGGCACAGCAGTGATTAAGCCCGCGGTTATTGAAGAACTTAAAGCTATGGGCATTACACCGGTTCCACTTGGTGGATATGATCAATACGAGACGTCCGTCAACATTGCTAAAGAACTGGCCAATCAGGGAGTCGATATTTCGCGAGTCGTACTTACGGGAGGGTGGGCAAGCCCAGTAGATGCGCTGTCCATTTCTTCGATTGCAGCGGCAAATGAAATACCGATCTTAACTACGACCAAGGGTCAACTTCCTGCCTCAGTTAAAACATACCTTGACAGCATCAAGGCTAAGGTCACTGATTCTTATGTGATTGGCGGAACAGCCGTGGTGGCCGATGCTGTCAAAGACCAATTACCTGGTAAAATTAGCAGATACGCTGGGCTAACGAAGTATGACACCAACGTTCAAGTATTAAAGAATTTTGCAAAAGAATATAGGAACGACAAAGTGTTTGTTGCTAACGGAGAATCCTTGGTTGATGCCTTGGCGGGTGTTCCTCTTGCCGCTGCAGAAACGTCTCCTGTTGTTCTCGTGAGTCAACAGATCGATAATGCAACAAGAGAATTCGTAAAGCTGAATATGTCGACCGATGACATGGTTGTTCTAGGCGGCGTAGCTGCTGTATCTGCAGCTGGAATGAACGCATTGACCTCCGCCGTTTCGTATGCTACAGACAATTCCACAGTAGGGGCAACAGACGCTGCTAAACCGCTTGTATTAACGGATAACGTCAAGCTTACGGGTAATAATGTAACAATGAAAAATACTGTAGCGAATTACAGTGTTTATGTCAGGGGAAATAACATAACCCTGAGCAACCTCACGGTAAAAGGGACGGTTTTTGTGGATCCCGGTGATACCGGATCAGCAACATTAGACGGTGTTACCGCCGGTAATATTGTTATCCTCTCCGGAGCCCCACACAGTATTATTATTACGAATTCCACGTCGGGACAGATAACAGTTAGTTCTGATGGTAATACAAATGTAGTGTTTAACTCTGTAACTACCAATGGCGTGACTGTGCAAACTTATGAAGTATATGAAACAGATGAAGAGGGTAATCAGGTTAAAGTAGGTACAATCTCCATTACTAACGGAACAGGCAATGATCTCGGCACCATGACTATTACGGGTGAGCCCGGTGAATCTACGGACGTGAACTTGAATGGCGAATTCAGCCAACCCATTTCTGTTGAAGGACAGGGTGACGTTACTATTAATACACCCGCCGGTACAGTAATTTCCAGCATTACAACCAGTGCAAATAATTTAACATTAGGCGGATCAGGAACGTATACAGAAGTAGTAGCACAGGGAGGTACTCTGACAGCCGCACAAGGTACTGCACTTCCATCCGTTACGGTTACAGCAACAATACCTACTCAGACAGTTACCTTAGCCGGAAATATTACGAATGTAACACAGAATCAAGGGAATGTAACTTTAGTAACAGGGACTACGGTGGCAAACATGACTACTACGAGTGGTGGCACGATTATTGTTCCACAGGGTTCCAGTATTGGGAATTTAGATTCCACAGGTCCGGCTCCTGCCGTTGGTGGTGGCGGAACTGTTAACGGCGAGACTACCCCAGCTACACCCGGTGATATTCCCGGCGGTGGTGGCGGTGGTG
>JQID01000014.1 GCA_000770645.1 Desulfosporosinus sp. Tol-M | reverse complement strand
ATAATTACATAAACCACCCTTCGTAAGAACTTGGGGGCAAAACCTTTTCAGACCTAAACTTTAATAGGGGTTATTATAAAAATATATCCATACAGCAATAATCATTATCAACACAATTACAGAAAATATTGATAAAGGTTTGTTTTTGTTCTTTATCCCATAGATTATGCCAATAATTGAGGCTATCGTAAGAGCTATGCCAAGTACCATAACCTATTGCTCCCTTCGATTTTTTAGCCACCCTTTTGGCTTATTTAATGTGTTCCGGTAATTTCACCGATAATTTAAGTTACGCCAAAATAAACAAAGAGTACGCTAATCGCTAGGCAAGTAAGAAACAAGATAGATCTTTCCTTATGTTTTACAACTGCTGCTATATCAGATTCGTTCTCATTATCGCATACTAATGATTTACTTATATACCTGTATATATTTAACTACAATACCCTCTGGATTATCGATTTTAATGAGGAACTACTATTTCTGCAGCTACCCAGAAAATAATCAATAGTCCAATCGGAATGGATAACAGTGTCAATAGAGTCCTGTCCTTGTTTTTCATTATTGATATAAGCCCCATTATAAATCCGACAACACCAAATACTGCAATAAACGGAGTCGGAAAGGGAAGTCTGATTATCGCTAGATTAATCAACTTTAAAGCCATAAATATTATGAAAATTAGAGTTAAAATAGCTGCCCATTTTCCGGCCGTTGTTTTTGACCAAAGCTGAATTTTCATGATTCATTCCTCCTTTATTACTTTTCATAATAAAAATCTTCGTTTGGTAATTTGCCACCTATCGATCCAGGCGACAATCAAGAAATCCCCCTCTAGGTCAGTTTATATTTTTATGATAACCACCTTTTTAACTGAAAGAGAAATTATCAATTATTTAATATCTCTTTCATAACCTCTTCCACTTCCTCCAAAATAAAAGACGCAAATAATCTGTGATTTTCCTGATCCAAAATTCGAAAGTGCCGTGAGAACATATTCTGCTGAATGCAATAGCCGTTCTGATTGGATATTGTTTTCCACCAAACCTTGCCTCCCCATGTTTTGGGATAGTCGACATTAACATCCTTGAACGCTAATGCAATAATGATGTCCGTCAAATCTCCACCCGTCGCATCCTGTAAAATAATGCTGTTCGAAAAAATACTTGCCAAGGCAACTGAACCGGTCCAACCCAAGCTTTTTCTGTCTTTTTCTATCTCGATTAAGGTCTTTTTGGAAATTCCCAGAATAGCCGCCATTTTATCCTGAGTCAATCCGTACTCTGTTCGGATTAGTTTAAGTTTTTCATCCATAAATTTTATAAAATCTTTTTTGTTCATTTCACTATTCCTCAAGATAAACTAATTATTTATAGTGTAATTTTACACCTTTTGTATATACTTTTCAATATATATTCTTAAAATCCTGGAAAAATTAAATTACTATACTAATACTTTTATCTATTTTTGAACAAATAAAAAACCGCCAGTCAAGAAGTAATGACCCAACTGGCGAACGTTCCTGACTATATTCTTATATTCACATATTCCAGTAACTTACCTGACTGCTCATTCTGAACGTAATGTGCTGTCTTTTCTCTTGACGCTCTGAATCTATTTAAAATATTTCTGATTATAGAAGGGGGGCCGTTCCCCCCAAATCTCCTACACAATTTTGCGAATATCCTTTTACCCTTACAGGGTACCCCCCATAATTTCGCGCATTTGTGTACCCCCGGGGGGTTAGAATTATTTCCCAAAATTAGGATTTGTCGACTATCACTCAGTCAGTTGTTACTCGCCTCGATACCAAGCCGTTTAAGCTCGTCAAGGTGGGCCCGCATTTTCTGAAGTTCCTCTGGGGAGTGTCCCTTCCAGTCCAAGACTTCTCCCACTACTCTAAGTGGCTGCCTTGTGCGGTAGGACCTCGTTGGGTTCCCTGGGAACTTTTTATCCGTCAGATTGGGGTCATCCTCGATGGTGCCGGTGGGCTCCACACAATAGATACGACCACGTGCGTCTCCCACCGCAAGTTCAGATCCCCATATAGCCGCATCGAGTGTTGCGGTCAGATAAACGTAGTTGGCCTTCTTCCGCTCGCCATAGTTAGAGCTATAACCGGGTTCCAACAAGTCCCCCTGCTTCAAGTCGGCTTTTGTGCCATGGTAGAATGGTCCGGAGTCCAAGGATCCGTTGCCCTGCGATAGTGTAGTCATTCTATAACTTCCTCTTTTTTAATTCCGTCAGTGTCATGACTAATAAACATTCAAGAATATTCGAGTCATGTTTGTTAGTTTATTACACAACCATTTTATCAATGATGTAAATACCCGGCGCAGGCCATTAAGTCAGAACCCCGTACCGGCGGGGAACATTTTTACTTTGCTCATTTTACCCACCAGCTTAGCAGGATCACCCCCGCCTGTGCGGGGAACATGGATGCCCTGTCGCTCCTGGAAATCGCCTCTAAACATTTCCACATCCTTCCTTCATTTCCTCCTAAATTAGCGAAAATAATCCAAGAAATACCTAAAAAGGGCAGGCCATTACAAAATGATCTAACGAAAAAAGAAAGAGGAGAGTAAAATTAGCTCGCAGTATTACTGAATTAACTCTCCTCCAGATTTCCGAAAACCAAAATAATGAATTTGGAACAAATCAAATCCCCGGTTATATTTTTTCCTTCAGACCTCTCGTTAAAAAATCAATCACCTTATTTTTATACACTTCATGCGTATCCGGATCCCTAGCAGCAAACTCACTCAGTTCCCACTTCAGTTCCTTGAATGTTCTGTCCAGGCTTTCGAATAAAAAGGCAAGTTTATTGGCGGATGCCTTGATATATGCGGCAGTAAGGTTATTACCCATCCTTTGGACAGCCTCGTATGATGTGCTTTTCTTGATCGAGATCAATTCCAACTGCAGTCTCCCGCTCTTCGACTCCAACTCCGATTGGGACTTACTTAACTCCTCGGCCTTAGTTTTCAGATTGTCGCGCTCCGTAGCTAGCCGGGTTATTTGACTCCCTTGTTCATCCAGAGCTTTCCGGAGGTCCGTTTTTTCCTGAAGGGCCTGGTCCCGTTCCTTAATGGCCTGGCTCCGCTCACTAATTGCCTTTTGCAGTTCACGGGTAGACATGCTTTCGACATCAATCTCCGCAATGAACTGCGCCCGTTCTCCTTCCGGGACTCCTAAGAGGATAAACGCCTGGGTACAATTATAATTAGGCAGCTCTTGCACAAGCGCGCCGACGTCAAGGGATGCGGACTGCCGGGTCCCGTAGGCATCGAAGACGCGCATTAATTTTTCGGCTGTTTTCTGGGAGTAGCTGACCGACTCTTCCAACCACTTGCCCCATTCCCCATACGGAAGCAGATCCTTAGCCTCTTTCAGACGACGGCCAATCTCAATGGCAGCGGCAAGGAGGACTTTCCCGGTCTGGTCCCTGATCGTGTTTATTTCAGCCGCTATGACGGGCGGCGTTCGGTCTGTGATCAAGTCATCCATAATAGTATCCTGTCCTTTCTGTTACTTCATTACAGAATATGTGGTCAAGCTAACAAGTGTGATAAACCGCGTAGCAACAGCCAGTTCGAATCTGGGACTGGCTGTTGCTACGATACATGCTCTCTTTAAAGGGTTAACCAAATTAAATTTGCAGAAATCTTTCGTCACTTTCTTTAGTTTTGCGGGTAAAAAAAGCTCCGGCAAATTATCCTTTGCTGGAGCCTTTCAAAATGCCTTTCATAGAAACACTTTCCACAGAATAGGCAACATCTTTTCTGCACTCTTCGCAGATTGTCTCTTAGGAATCAACGAGCAGAGAATCACTCAATTTTTCTACAAATTTCATAAACTCGAATATCTCTTCCATTAGAGCTTTGGTCATCGAATCTATGCCCTTTGCTAAATGCTCTATCTTGCGCCAACGAAGTTCGGAGCCGTCATATCCTCACCCCATCTCTCACAATACGTTCCTGCATAGATTCTTGAGCGAATTCAAACTGTATAAAGTCTAGAGGAATTGGTTCTGCAATATTTTCGGCAATCCTATAGGCCTTAAAATAATTTTCCTCCATTAATCCTTTTACAGCTATGTCAATCTCTGTTCGATCCCTATCCTCATATCTGCCCGGTTCCAGATGGGCAATTCAGGAGGACACTTCTCCGGCTCCGACAAAGAACAAATATTATATTCAGGCCTGCCCATACTTTGTTATCCCAGAGTGACCCTGCTATCCAGAGCCACGATTCTGTCAGCATCCGCCAATAAGGGATTGATATCCATTTCCACTATGGACGGGTTGGCCAGGACCAGCTGCATAAAACAGGTCAGACTATCGGTGAGTAGCTCCAAATTTGCGGCGGTGCCGCCTCTGGCTCCGGCCAGGATTTTGCTGATCTTTGTTTCGTTAATCAGCACGCTTATTTCATCCCTGCTCAAAGGCGGGATGCGTAGCGTAACGTCGTTCAGTATTTCGGTAAAGACGCCACCGGCGCCAAAGGCCAGAACAGGGCCGAACTGCGGATCTTTTTTGCATCCGAGCAGTAGTTCCGTTCCCTTGGGCAGGTACTCCTGAATAAGTACGCCGTCGATTTGCGCGCCGGGCTGCTTATGATTTATTTCCTTGTACATCTCTGTGAAAGCTTCTTTAAGTTGCCGGGAGTTGCCGATATTGAGCCGCACCCCCCCGACA
>JQID01000049.1 GCA_000770645.1 Desulfosporosinus sp. Tol-M | reverse complement strand
ACGTGCCCTGTTCAAAAATAATGCAATATTCCAATTTCCCAGCATATAATAAGCAAACAACGAATATTTGGACAATGGCGTCCTTGAGATTAAGTAGCTATTTCTTACATAGCTATTCTAAATCCAAGACGTTTTTTTGTTCGGGAGGTACAAATTTATGTGTGGAATTGTAGGCTGGACAGATTTTTCCCGGAATCTAAATATGGAAACTCCTGTTTTGGAGAACATGACCAACAGGCTTATCCCCCGCGGTCCGGATGCTGCAGGTTATTGGTTTTCCGAACATACTGCTTTCGGCCATCGCCGGCTGGTAGTAGTAGATCCTCAAGGGGGACAGCAACCAATGATCCGCCGAACAAGGAACAATACTTATGTACTGGTTTATAACGGGGAATTATACAATACCAGTGATGTCCGCCAAGAGTTAATTTCCCTTGGTCATACCTTCGAGGGATGGTCTGATACGGAAGTATTGCTCCAGTCTTATATAGAATGGGGCGAAAGATGTCTCCGGAAGTTCAATGGAATCTTTGCCTTTGCTATCTGGGACGAGCAAAAAAATCGATTATTTTTAGCCCGAGACCGCATCGGCGTCAAACCATTATTCTATAGTCAGCGGGGAAGCTCTTTTCTCTTTGCTTCAGAGATTAAAGCCCTTCTGGCTCATCCCCTGGTTTCATCTACCATTAACAGGGAAGGTTTAACTGAGATTTTTGTCATGGGTCCCGCTCGTACCCCTGGTCATGGAGTATTTGCCCAAATTTCCGAGTTGAAGCCCGGTTACAGTATGACTGTAGATCACAACGGTATTCATATCCGGCAGTATTGGTCTTTAGTCAGCCGGCCGCACCTGGAATCTTTGGCAGAGACAGTGTGCTCGGTCAGAGAGTTAGTTCTTGATGCCATTAAACGTCAGCTTGTCTCCGATGTTCCCCTCTGCACTCTCTTATCGGGGGGCTTGGATTCGAGCGCCATTACCGCCATTGCAGCAAATATCTATCAAAAGGAAGGGCTGGAGCCCTTACGAACTTTTTCCATAGATTACGTGGGCAATGAAAAATATTTTCGGGCCAATGAATTTCAGCCCAATCCCGATGCTCCTTGGGTAAAAATTGTTTCAGACGCCTTTCATACCAAGCACGATTTTATGTTCATCGATACTCCCCAGTTGGTAGATTCCTTGTTTCCTGCAGTCTTGGCGCGGGATTTACCGGGCATGACCGATGTGGATTCTTCCCTTTTTCTCTTTAGCTGCGAAATAAAAAAACAGGCGACTGTCGCCTTGTCCGGAGAAGGAGCGGATGAGGTTTTTGGAGGATATCCCTGGTTTTACAACCAGGAACCATCCGAGCTTCAGACTTTCCCCTGGACACGCCGGGCCGAGGAACGCTTCCGGCTTTATTCCCCCGAATTATTGGAGTTAATCAAACCGGAGAAGTACTTAGCTGAGCGTTTCCAGGAAGCCTTGGCTGAAGTCCCCCGTTTGGCTGGAGAAGCACCTGACGATGCCAAAATGCGGGAGATGTTTTATTTGAATTTAACCCGCTGGATGCCTACTTTGTTGGATCGGAAAGACCGAATGAGTATGGCCACCGGCTTGGAATTACGTGTTCCCTATACCGACCATAGATTGGTCGAATATCTCTGGAATATCCCCTGGCAGCAGAAATACTGTCAAAACAGGGAAAAAGGCCTCTTAAGAAAGGCTTTGGCCGGTGTTCTGCCCGAAGATGTCCTCTGGCGAAAGAAGAGTCCTTATCCCAAAACTCATAATCCGGCTTACCTCGAAGCAATCCGGCGCTTATTTTTACGAATTCTGGATAACAAGGATTCTCCTTTGCTTCCCTTTATTAAGAAGACTGCCCTCCAGGACTTTGCCCAAGCGATAACACCCGATACCAATATCCCCTGGTTCGGACAATTGCTGAATGCGCCCCAGCTTTTGGCCTATTTTATCCAGGTAGATTATTGGTTAATGGAATATGATGTCAGCATTGAGTTATAAATAATTACCTGCATAACAGCCTTTGACTTACAATATCCGAGAATATTTCCATCCCATTTGTTTGGGCAATATGAAGCACACCTGAATATTGGGTGCCTTCCGGCATAATTGAGGTTAAAATATTCTCTCTGTTGAGAACGTAATCAGGATGAAACACCACATCTTTTTTCCCCTCAAAAATAGCCGCGTAAAAAATACCCGTTTCTACCAGATCCTGAAAAAAGTGGCTGCCGTATGATAGTTCAGGCATAAACCCTTCCTGGGAAGATACCTCACAAATCACCGCCATGTTGCAAAGCTCGGTGAAATGTACAGGTACTCCCAAAGAGGGTGTTGTCGTTCCCCATCTGCCCGGCCCCATCAGCAGGGCATTTTTTCCTTTTAGTGCTTTGTTGATCAGGCCAATCTGTCTGGCCACGGAATACTTTGACTGGTTATCCAGTTGGAGATAAGGCCGTGGATGAACAAAAACAACATAATCAATGGGCAGACGAACATTCCCTCCCATAAAGTTTCCTTGAGAGGAGAAAAAACAATCCTGATTACTTTCCAGCTTGGGGATTTCTACCGATTTTCCCAAACCCCTGGTCTGCAAAGGCCGGCACTGTAATAGATTGACCTTAAACCTTTTGTTTTTCGTAAAATTAACAGTAAATTCGATATCCACTGGATACTCATAAACCTTAGACAAGAGAGCCAGCATTTCTCTCATAAACCTGGGAAAATCAGTATCCTTCAACATGGTTTCAAAATCAATGAGATAAGGCGTTTTTATCTTAGAATATCCCATCTGACGCAGATAGTTGATTGTCCCGTAATCAATACTGACCAACAGATTTTTATCTACTTTCAAATCATAAGTAAGGATTTCTTCTAGTTTTTCGCTTGTTAAGACATTGCTTTTTAAAGAGAGCAGATCCACAAGACGCTGGGAGAATTTATTCCGGTCTTCATAATCGACTAAGGGCAAGCGTAAGGGATCGTCCAGGGTCACAATTTTAGCATAATCCCCCACCGTTCTGTCCACTGCTCTCGTACCAAGACCAAGGACAAGACGAAGCACTCCTGCCTCCATATCTATGTTTTTATCCCATAGATAAATATTCGTAGAATTCCCCACCCCTGCCGCATGGGGAAAGAAGCTTTCCTGATAATTATCTCCGGAGACGCGCTGAACCAGAATAGCCATCTGCTCGTCTTTATTAAAAAGTCCTCTGTTCATTCGATAGGCAAGGGCGTCCTCGTTCATTGTGCTGGCATAAACATTACGCACAGCCTGTTCGAAAGCTTTATATCGTTCTTCAGGAGTTCCCTGGTTAACACAAAAAAAGCTTTCATATTTGCCTGCAAAAGCGTTGCCGAAATTATCCTCCAGCAAGGAGCTGGAACGCACAATTATAGGGGATTGCCCGAAATACTCCAGCATCTGTACAAATTTCTCCTGAATATTCTCAGAAAATTCTCCCTTCAGAATCTTTTCTTTTAACTCAGGAGCATATTGAAAATACCCTTCTGCCGTTTTCTGTTTGGTGCGCAATTCCCACCAACCGTTTTGGACAATATAGGTATAGAAAACATCTGATCCAATATAGTAGGAATCATGAGGCTCCAGAATAGGTTTGAAGCGGTCTTTGCCTTCCTCCTCCAGAATTTTTCTGGCCACAAGCATACCCACGCTTTTTCCCCCGATAAAACCTGTTCCAACCTCTCTGGCTGCTATTTTCAGAATATCCTTTAAGGTAAAATAACGGTCACATAACTCAAACATCCTGGACTCACTGCCGATCAGCATGGACATGAGCTGCCTTTTTATTTTGTTCTGTTCTTGCGGAGCCAAAGCGAGTGCTTCCTTAGCCTGATGAAAAACAACATCCCAATGATCCAGTTTTTCCTCACTGCGGCTGATGCTGGAAAACAACTCGGCGGCTTCGGAACTCGCGGTAATACAGACCGTATCCTGCCCTTGAATAAGATGAGGGAGAAACATGGTGGGAGAATAACGCTGCCAAACCTTAAGGGAATGAATATAATATTTATCGTTAACCTGGTATAAATCCAACAAAAGCTGGGTTGTTTCACGAATACCCGCGATAGTGCTGTTGGTATGAACATTACGGATAATAGCAAAATAAGCTATGGTGTCCAGGGCGAACAGGAAAGGACAGGTTACTTTAAAAAAGTTGCCAATCATTAAGTCGGAATACCAATATTTCAGTAAATCCGTTAGACAGTCAAAAACATAAAAAGCCATTCGGCCCTCCAGTTCAATCAGATCGTGAACAGCTATGGCCAAACTTTCAAAACCTTTTTGAGCTTCAAGCTGATAGATTTTGACATGCGGACTATCCTGCAACAGTGCTTCATGGAGGCCAAAACGGACATAGATCAGCTTTCTCCCATCCAACTGAGCTTGGGTAACATAAGGTTCAACCATGATTTTGTAATCAGCTACGGAATCAACTTGCCAAACCACATTATCTCCCAGGCGGAGGTGGTCGACCATCTGATCGAACCCTTTTAACCCTGAACTTATTTTATCGTGTATTCCCATTCCGAGCACCTCAGTTTCTATATTTCCACGACCCCTTCAAAGACCTTTTCGGGTTTTCCGGTCATATACACCGTTTCATCAGTATATTTCACCACCAGATCGCCTCCCCTGAGTTTGACTGTAATAAACTCTTCTTTATTACAGTAGCCGTTAAGCACTGCGGCTGCCGCAGCAGCGCAGGCACTGGTTCCGGCTGCCATGGTTTCCCCGCTTCCCCGTTCCCACACCCGCATTTTAAGGGTATTTTTGTCAATAACCGTTACGAATTCCACGTTCACTCGTTCCGGAAATATTGGTGAATATTCGAAGGCCGGACCTTCTATCTCCATCTTAATGCTTTCCAGACTGTCTTCAAAGACAACACAATGCGGATTTCCCATGGACATACAGGTTATGCGGTAGTCCCGGCCATCAATCGTCACAGGCTGATTCACAATCTCCCGGCCTGGCATTTTAACCGGAATGTTCTCGGGCTTAAGCTCCGCCGGTCCCATATCTACACACACTGAATTCACCAATTCATCCCGGATATAAAGTTTGAGTTTTTTGATCCCGCTGAGGGTTTCGATGGCAATCTGATCTTTATCCGTGAGCTGTTTGTCATAGAGGTATTTTCCGATGCAAGTAAGCGCATTGCCACTCATTTTGCCTTCGCTGCCATCTAAATTAAACATCCGCATTTTAGCCTCAGCCTTATCTGACGGACAAATCAGCACAATTCCATCACCGCCAATGCCATAATACCTGTCGGATAAATACACACTCAAGGATTCCGGGCTAACCACATTCTGGTGGAAACAATCAAAATAGATGTAGTCGTTGCCGCAGGACTGCATTTTGGTGAAGTTGAGCTTCAGACGTTCACTTCTCATATTATTAATATCCACCAACTCGGTGCTGTTCTGAGAGTAGCGGCTTTTCAAACTATTGGCCAGGGCATTGGCAGTATCCAAGGAGGTCAGGCAGGGAATCGCCGTTTCCACCGCCTTACGGCGGATTTTCACGCTATCCCGGCTGGGCAGCCTGCCCTTGGAAGACGTAGAAATAATATAATTGATTTTACCGCTTTCCAGCAGGGTTTGAATATTATCGTGATCTGCTTCATGAATCTTCTTAACGGGAATTACTTGCAGACCAGCTTTTTCCAAAATCCTGGCCGTTCCGCGGGTAGCATAAAGAGTAAAACCCAACTTGGCATATTTCTTGACAATATCGACAATCTCCAATTTATCGCTGTCGCGTACCGTTATCAGCACTCCGCCCTGCTTGACCATCTGATAGCCGGCTGCCACCAATCCCTTATAAAGTGCTTCAGCCAAGGATTTGCCAATGCCCAGCACTTCACCCGTAGACTTCATCTCCGGACCCAGATGCACATCCACATCAATGAGTTTTTCAAATGAAAAAACCGGTACCTTCACGGCTATATAAGGTGGTGTTTTATATAGCCCCGTCCCATAACCCATCGCTCTTAATTTTTCCCCCAGCATGGCTCTGGTTGCCAGATCGACCATCGGCACCCCGGTAACTTTACTGATATAGGGAATAGTGCGGGAAGAACGGGGATTGACTTCAATCACATATATTTCTCCGGTGTGAATGACATACTGAATATTGATCAGCCCTTGGGTGTTCAAGGCCAGGGCCAGTTTTTGGGAATAAGCAATTACCCGTTCGGTCAGCTCCCCGCTTAAATTCCAGGCCGGATAAACCGCAATAGAATCCCCGGAATGGATGCCGGCCCGTTCGATATGCTCCATAATACCGGGGATGAGAACATCCTCGCCGTCACAGATAGCATCAACCTCTATTTCAATACCCGTAAGATATTTGTCGATCAGCACCGGATTCTCAATGTTGTTAGTAAGAATGATCGCCATATATTCGCGGATATCATCATCACTGAAGGCAATAATCATATTTTGACCGCCAAGCACATAGGAAGGTCGCATCAAGACCGGATAGCCCAGCTTATTGGCTGCTTGCAGCGCTTCATCCTTGTTCATCACGGTATGTCCTTGCGGACGTTTAATGGACAATCTTTCCAGTAAGGCATCAAAACGTTCTCTATCCTCGGCCGCATCGATGCTGTCGGCCGGCGTACCCAAGATCCGAACTCCCTGGGCCTCCAGGAACTTGGTCAGCTTGATGGCCGTCTGTCCGCCAAAAGCGACTACTACCCCGTAAGGCTGCTCCGTATGAATCACATTCAGAACATCCTCACTGGTCAGAGGTTCAAAATACAAGCGGTCAGCCGTATCAAAGTCGGTTGACACAGTTTCCGGGTTGTTGTTGACGATAACTACCTCATAGCCTGCTTTTTTCAGGGCCCACACACAGTGCACGGAAGCATAATCAAACTCTATACCCTGGCCAATCCGGATAGGTCCTGAACCAAAGACAATAATCGTTTTCCTTCCGCTATTTCGGCCTTTGATAAACTGCTCGGCCTCATTGACCTGGTCATAGGTCGAGTAAAAATACGGCGTCTCAGCTTCAAATTCAGCAGCACAAGTATCCACCATTTTATATGAAGCCCGAAGCGGCTGCTCAATCTTGCAGCCGGAAAGCCTCTCAATGACTTTATCCGGATACCCCAGCGTTTTCGCTCTTTGATACAGTTCTTGGGTTAAAGGCCCGCCGGCAAATTCTTTTTCCAGTATGGTAAGATGAGCAAGCTTATTTAGAAACCAGAGGTCAATCTGGGTGACTTCATTAATTGACTCACAGGAAACGCCCCGTTTGAGTGCTTCAAAGATTACGAAAAGACGTTCATCGTCACACACTGCGAGCAGCTGTTCAATCTGCGTATCGGTTAATTTTTTTAGTTTGGGCAGGTTAAGACTGTCCAGGGATATTTCTGCTCCCCGTACCGCTTTCATGATGGCCTGCTCAAAGCTCGTGCCAATGGCCATGACTTCACCCGTCGCTTTCATCTGCGTGCCAAGCGTACGCTTGGCATAAACAAATTTATCAAACGGCCACTTAGGGAGTTTTACCACCACGTAATCGAGGGCCGGTTCAAAACAAGCACAGGTCTTGCCTGTCACTGCGTTTTTGATCTCATCAAGCGTATAACCAATGGCAATTTTGGCAGCTACCTTCGCTATGGGGTACCCCGTCGCCTTTGAGGCAAGCGCAGAGGAGCGGGACACCCTCGGGTTCACTTCAATAACTGCATACTCGAAACTGTGGGGATGAAGTGCAAACTGACAATTGCAGCCGCCCTCGACGCCCAGCGCTGTGATGATATTAAGCGACGCCGAACGCAGCATTTGATACTCCTTATCGGAAAGTGTCACCGCAGGAGCAATGACAATGCTGTCCCCTGTATGCACACCGACCGGATCGAAATTCTCCATGCTGCAAACCGTGATCACATTGCCCACATGGTCACGCATTACTTCAAATTCGATCTCCTTCCAACCGGAGATGCATTTTTCAATCAAGACTTGCGTGATCGGAGAAAGCCGCAAGCCGTTGGCGGCAATCTGGCGCAGTTCCTCTTCGTTATAGACAATACCCCCGCCGCTGCCACCGAGCGTAAAGGCCGGGCGAACAATAACGGGATAAGCTATCTCTTGGGCAAATGTGAGTGCCGCAGGGACATCGTTAACGACCAATGAGGGGATGACCGGCTCGTCAATACTTAACATGGTATCCTTAAACATTTGCCTGTCTTCAGCCTTATCAATGGTCTCAGGATTAGCGCCCAACAAGCGCACGCCATGTTTCTCCAAAAAGCCCTCTTTGGCCAGCTGCATAGAAAGTGTTAGGCCGGTTTGCCCCCCCAGAGTTGATAAAACGCTATCCGGGCATTCCTTAACAATGATCCTTTTAATGGTCTCAACCGTCAAAGGCTCAATATAGATTTGATCAGCCATGACGTTGTCGGTCATAATTGTCGCGGGATTCGAGTTCACTAAAACTACCTCTAAACCCTCTTCTTTGAGTGCGCGGCACGCTTGCGTTCCTGCATAATCGAATTCCGCGGCTTGCCCAATAACGATTGGTCCCGACCCAATGACGAGAACCTTCTTAATCTCCCGGTTTAGCGGCATTTATTTCACTCCCCCCATAAGGTCAATAAATCGATCAAATAAAAAGTTGGTATCTTTTGGTCCTGCAGAGGCCTCGGGATGAAACTGAGCCGAGAAAGCAGGCATATTCTGATATTCAATACCTTCGCACGTTCCATCATTGGCATTCAGATGACTTAAGCGGGCATGGGCCGGCAGGCTGTCGGCCACAACCGCATAGCCATGATTTTGGCTGGTAATGTAGACTCTGCCCGTTTTCAGATCTTTGACCGGCTGGTTGGCACCCCGATGCCCGTATTTAAGTTTGGCGGTTTCTGCTCCCTGCGCCAAGGCCAGCAACTGATGGCCCAGGCAAATTCCAAAGATTGGTACCCCTGATTTCGCTAGCTTGGCCAGTTCCCCAATAATCTCTTTATTGTCGGCCGGATCGCCGGGCCCGTTGGAAAGCATAACCCCATCCGGTCTAAAATTTAGAATTTCTGCCGTAGCGGTGTCCGCCGGCACAGTAATGACCTCACAGCCGCGTTTGAGCAGCTCCCGGCGAATATTTTCCTTAGCCCCAAAATCCCATAAGACTACCTTGTATCCTCCCGGTACTCCTTTGGAGACCGAAATCTCCCTGGTACCAACTGTTTGCACCGCATCAATAATTCTGTAATTCTTAATTTCTGCCAATACTTGATCCAGATCAGCCAACGTGGTGGTAATCTTGGCATTCATCACCCCAACTTCCCGGATGATCTTGGTTAGTTCCCGCGTATCAATTCCATAAACCCCCACAATATTATGCTCCCTTAAAAAAGTATCAAGCTCACCCACACTGCGGAAGTTGGATGGAACTTGACACCATTCTCGGACAATATAGGCTTTTAAATAGAGAGAAGAACTTTCAAAGTCGGAGGGAATGATACCATAGTTACCTATCAAGGGAAAAGTCTGAACCACGATCTGCCCATAATAGCTCGGATCAGTCAAGGTTTCCAGATATCCGGTCATCCCGGTGGTAAAGACAATCTCTCCGACTACCTCCCCTGCCGCCCCGAAAGTTTTTCCTTTGAAAACTTGCCCATTTTCCAGGACAATATAAATGCTTTGCTGCATTCCGGTCCCTCCGTTATTCTTGCTGCCCTCCGGCAGCTTATTATCTCATCAAGTATAACAAATGATCCAACTGCATCCTTCTTTATTATTAACTCTCATAGGTGTTCAAAATACTTTCCGCCACTTCTCTTTTGCTAACCCGTCTGTCCATCGCTTGTTTTTCAATATACCTGTGCGCCTGCGGCTCAGTAAGGTTTAAATATTGGATAAGTGTGCATTTTGCCCTATCCACCAAGCGAATATCTTCAATCTTCTGCTGCAATTTGGCATTCTCATGCTGAAGACCCAGAATCCTCCTCCTGGAAGCGGCCATTAGCTTCAAAGACTGAAAGAACATTGCTCGGCTGAGAGGTTTAGGCAGCACAAACACTCCATAATTCTCTACTTTGGCGGAGACATCGTCCGCCATTTCCGATCTAACAATCAGAATCACTCCTGCCATGGAAACTTCCGTCACCATCAAGGATAATTCTTCGCCGGATTCATCGCGTAGTGGAGCATTAATGACCACTAATTCAAAATCTTTCTGATTTAACAGCCTGCGGGCTTCGCCGCCACTTTGGACGGTAGTGATTTTGGAAAAATCATGTGCTATCAAGAATTCTGATAAAAAATCTTTCCCTTTAGCAGTGCTTGAAACAACCAGCACACTATCCATAACACCACCACCTTTCCTCTACTCATGATTACAAGTACTAGACTTTTAAAAAATACTTTTCTTTTTCAAATTGCTCTTTGTTCTCCGCTTGGGTATAGCTGTTCCATTCTACCCGCTTACTGCTTAAAAATTTGTCAATTGTCTTGAGCGGCAAAACACGTTGGACAAAAGTACTCTTCTGCGCAAGCTCAATCGCCACGCCAAGGTTTTCAGGAATCAGGGTGAGGCTATTGATTTTAGCTGCATCAGCTTCATAAAGGTTAGCATCAAAGGCCGGGGTCAGCGGTATCTGCTTATTAATTCCGTCCATACCTGCCTGAATCACCAGGGCAAATGCCAGATAAGCATTGCAGGAGGGGTCAGGTGAACGCAGCTCCATGCGGCAGTATTCTGCTTCTGCGGCAGGAATGCGGATCAACTGGGAACGGTTTTGGTGGGACCAGGTGATATATTTTGGTGCTTCAAATCTCCCAAAGCGGGCATATGAATTGGCCAGGGGATTCAAAAACGCGGTCATCTCAGGGATCTTAGCCATTACCCCGGCGATAAATCTCTCAGGGACCTCTCCATGTTGTTTACTTCGGTTATTAAAAACATTTAGGCCATTCTTATAAAGCGAAATATTGATATGCAGACCGTTACCGCTTTTTTCCGGAAGGGGTTTGGGCATAAACGAGGCATGAAGGCCATTGCGGGCGGCGACCGTTTTGACCACGGATTTAAAAGTCATTAAATTATCGGCGGCCGTCAAGGCATCACTATACTGAAAATCAACTTCATTTTGGCCAGGCCCTTGCTCATGGTGAGAGCTTTCCGGTCTAATCCCCATCTCTTCCAGAATCAAACAAATTTCCCGCCGCACATTTTCTCCTTTGTCCATGGGAGCAATGTCACAATACCCTCCCGAATCATGCGGTATTGTAGTGGGTAAACCCTTCTCATCCATTTGGAAAAGATAGAACTCGCATTCCGCCCCTATCTTACAGTTATAACCAAAGACCTCAGCTTCCCTGATAGCCTTTCTGAGAATGTTTCTGCCATCTCCTTCAAAGGGAGCACCATCCGGGTGCTTGATGTCACAGAAGAAGCGCACCACGCGTCCTTGACTGGGTCTCCAGGGAAGAACAGAGAGCGTCACAGGATCAGGCACCAGAAATAAATCTGATTCTTCAACGTTCATAAAGCCACTGATCGTCGAAGCGTCAAAAGAAATACCATACTCGAAAGCTCTTGGTAATTCCTCGGGCATAATCGAGATATTTTTCTGGGTCCCAAAAATGTCACAAAAAGCCAGCCGGATAAATTTAACATCGTTTTCCTTGATAAATTCCAGCACTTCGGTCATGGTATGATTCATAGAGCTGCACCTCTTCCATTCCAGATTAAAAAAAGTTTGCTTCATTAAGGTGATATCTAAAGATGATATCTGAAGGTGATATCTGAATATTACAATGCCTAAATATCCTATTTACGGGTATAAAGTTGTCTATAAGGATTATGCGTGTTAGGCATTAACACATAAAATGTTTGACCCCATACATATTCTATATCTTCCCCAAAAATCTTGCAGAACTCTTCCAGATAGGGTTTGATTTCTGCCAAATCTTGCTTTGTTGCCTTTTCGGCCACAACCTGCCGGGGTAAATCCTTGGGCAGTTCCTCACAGCGCAAATAAATCTTGCCGCCATGCATGCCCGTGCCGCAAAAATGCCCCACCGGGGTCTTCTGAGCGCTGTGCAGCCCTAAGACAACAATAATTCCGCCGGCCTGATATTCGCCCAGAAAGCTGCCCGAGGTTTCCCCGACGATTAAAACCGGAATTTTTTCCTTGTAGGCTTTCATATGGATGCCCGCGCGGTATCCGGTGTTCCCTTGAACGTAAATCTTGCCGCCGCGCATGGCGTAACCTGTAGCGTCACCCGAAGAACCATGAATAACGATGGTCCCATCGTTCATGGTATCCCCGGTAGCATCCTGGGCATTGCCATGAACGGTAATACAGCAGCCATCCAGATAGGCGCCTAATACATTGCCGGGTATACCGTTGATCACTATCTCCTTGCTGCCCAGCCCACTGCCGATATAGCGTTGACCAATGCAATTATTGATCGTTATCTGACTGTCCGTCGCTAAACGGATTTGATTATTCAACTCCTGAAAGTGCATAGTTTTTGCATCAATCTTCACTTCACCTGCCTCCCAACATTTTTTCTCTTTCTACTCTGGAAAAAGCCATTAACTGAGGCTTATCTTTAATTAGTTCAAAATCAATAGAAGTTAAAGGTTTTTTCTCCTTGATCAAGGCCGTATATATGCCGGCCCTGGCCACATCGCCAATAAGGATATAACCTTTCAGCAAACCTTCCCTGGTAACCAGCTTTTTGTAGGAAGAGTTTTCTCCCTTGCTGACATATTCACTACCCATATAGCTGCCTGCCGTAATGATATGCAGTCCAAAAAAACTAGTGGCATTCATAGGGATGGCCTTCGTGTATAGTTTTTCTCCGCCGGCCATATTGATTCCTGCACACTCTCCCTGCATATAGGCATTCGGTAAAAGTGCCAACACACGAGCCTCGTCGGCAGAAATATCATAGCTTTCCGTACAGTCCCCTGCCGCATAAATATCCGGAAGAAGCGTGCATCGGCAATATTCATCGGTCACAATTCCTTTTTGAACCTCCCCGCCTGCCTCCGCGATCAGCTTGGTATTAGGCTTTACCCCTACGGCCACAATCAAGACATCAAACTTGTATTTTTTGCCGCCGGTTAGCACGGCAGAATTCGCGTCGAAGGCCTGGACGCTATCCGCAAGGATAAATTCAAGCTGCTGTTTCTCCAGATGTGCCTGAACAATGGCCGAGGACTCTTCATCGAGAATGCTCGGCAAAATTCGATCCGCCAGGTCTACCAGCGTGATATGTCCGGCTTTTTCTGCTATCCCTTCGGCACACTTGAGTCCGATCAGACCGGCCCCCAGAATCAAGACTCTGGTACTTTGGGTAATTGCTTTTTGGATTGCTAAAGCATCATCTAAAGACATGAAAGTAAACCGGTTTTCCACGCTTTCCAGCCCCTGAATCGGTGGCACGAAAGGATTGGAGCCAGTTGCTACCAGAAGTTTGTCGTAAGACAAAACGCTGCCATCCTCAAGGAGCACCTTTTTCTCATCTGAAAGAATCTTCTCTACCGTCTTTTCGGTTAAGAGCTTGCAGTTCATCTCCTGGTAAAAATTATTCGGGCGGTACTTCATCCGTTCTTCGTCTGTTTTCCCGGACAAGAGATAAGATATCAACGGCCGGGAATAGGTATGGTATTTTTCTCTAGAAATAACGGTAATCAGACCGGTCTTATCAATCTGTCTGATCCCCTCGATACATCCTATCGCCGCCGTAGAATTGCCTATGATTACATAATTCATCCTGCTTACCTCTCTTCAAATAGGATTGCTTCGTTGGGACAGCCCTGTACGCAAACCGGCTGGCCGCCATTGTTCTGCATACAAAGCTCGCATTTTTGAATAACCCCGTCGTCTGAGGGCATCACCGCACCATAGGGGCAGGACATAATACAGGTGTAACAACCTACACATCTCGTTTTATCGGCTGTAACCACACCGTCTTGAATAGATAAAGCCCCGGTAATACAACTTTTTACACAGAGCGGTTCCAGGCAATGGCGGCAAGAGACGGCAAAGCTGATACCATTCATTTCTTCGATTCTAATTCTGGGATTAATCTGAATATCCTTCAAGGCTTTGACCATATCATCTTGGCCAGAGTGGGCAAAAGCACAATAATATTCGCAAAGATGACATCCCAAGCACCACTTTTCATTAACGTATATTCTTTTCATCGTTACCCAACCTCCCAATCCGGTGCCTGGTCATTATTCACCGGCATGTTTGATACCCAGTATGGAAAGCTCTTTTTCATTCAAACCCACCCCCCGGAGCATTAGTCTGTTCCCCTTGAGGGCTTCAATGGAGTTGATCCCCATGCCACCCATCATTTCCTTAATCTCATGCTGCCAGGCCATAATCAGGTTCACTAAACGTTGGTACCCGACGTCTGGATTCAAACGCTTAACCAGTTCCGGACGTTGGGTGGCGATACCCCAATTGCATTTTCCTGTTCCGCATGATCTGCACAGATGACATCCCAGGGCAAGTAAGGCACCGGTAGCAATATAAACTGCGTCGGCACCCAAAGCAATAGCCTTGACGATATCAGCACTACTTCTGATACTTCCGCCAACGACCAGGGCCACATCACCGCGAATACCTTCTTCACTCAGCCGTTCATCAACGCTGGCCAAAGCAAGCTCTATCGGAATGCCGACATTATCCCGGATCCGGGTAGGCGCAGAACCGGTGCCGCCCCGGAAGCCATCTATCGCAATAATATCCGCTCCGCTGCGGGCAATTCCGCTGGCAATTGCGGCAACATTATGTACCGCTGCTATTTTGACGATAATCGGTTTTTGATAATTTGTTGCTTCCTTTAAAGAATAGACAAGCTGCCGCAGGTCTTCAATCGAGTAGATATCATGGTGCGGCGCAGGTGAAATGGCATCGGAGCCCTCAGGAATCATACGCGTCCTGGAAATATCTCCCACGATCTTTTCCCCCGGCAGATGGCCGCCGATACCGGGTTTTGCCCCCTGGCCTATTTTAATTTCAATGGCCGCACCTGCTTGCAGATAGTCCTTGTGCACACCAAAGCGGCCCGAGGCCACCTGGACAATCGTGGCCTTTCCGTATTGATAGAAATCCTCGTGTAATCCGCCCTCACCCGTATTATAGAGAATTCCCAATTCCTCGGCGGCTCGGGCCAGGCTTTCGTGGGCATTATAGCTGATCGAGCCATAGGACATCGCCGAAAACATAATCGGTATGGCAAGCTCAAGATAAGGCTCCAGGTTATTTATCAATTTGCCTTCGGCATCACGTGCGACTTTTGGCGGCTTCTTGCCGAGAAAGACTTTGGTTTCCATGGGCTCTCGTAAAGGGTCAATCGAAGGATTGGTAACCTGAGAAGCATTGATCAGCATCTTGTCAAAATAGACGGGGAATTCCATAGGATTGCCCATGGAAGAAAGCAGCACACCGCCGCTGCCCGCCTGGCGGTAGACATCGGAAATTGCCTCCCCGCTCCAGTTAGAATTGGTTTTAAAGGTATGATCGGTCTTCACAATCTTAAGAGCCCTTGTTGGACATAAAGCAACACAACGGTGGCAATTAACACACTCGGCATCATCGCTAACCATTTTATTCACATCTTTATCCAAGTGGTGCACCTCATTGGCACATTGCCTCTCGCAGGCCCGACAGTTGATGCACCTGTCATAATTTCTAATTACTTCATATTCGGGATATAAAAAATCTATAGCCGTTGTTGTTCACCTCAGTTCAATGTGATAATGACCGGCTCGCCGCCCTTAGGTGACCAAATCTTGTCGGGATTTGGCTCAATAATCCTAATGGCACATTCTTCACTAGCGGCATACACCATATCATCCTTTTCGGCAATAATCATGGAACGAAGCTTGAGCCGGTCATTCAAGGCCATCATCCCGCCTTCAAAACCAAGCAGGATGGAAAAAGGCCCGGTAATCAGCAGACTGGAAAAAGCATTGCGGAGATAAATGAGATTTTCCCTTTCTTCCGGCGGTTTGGTATTAATCGTCGTCCAAAACGGAGCGGCAATAACGCTAGCCACTTCTTCCAGGGTAAGTTCCTGTCTGCGGTGTAAATAGTCAATGATGTAGGTGATGACTTCCGTATCGGTCAGTAATGAACATCGATAGCCGAACATCTCAATATATCTGCGGTTGGCATCGTAGGAAGAAATCTCGCCGTTGTGAACAATCGAGTAGTCCAGCATGGCAAAAGGATGGGCACCGCCCCACCAGCCTGGCGTATTGGTGGGGTAACGTCCATGCGCAGTCCAACAATAGCCCTCATACTCGTCCAAGCGGTAGAACCTGCCAACATCCTCGGGAAAACCGACTGCCTTAAAAACCCCCATATTTTTACCGCTGGAGAACACATAGGCACCGTCTATTTTAGTATTAATGTGAATTACCCGGTTGACAGTATACTCTTTTTCATTTAACTGACTGTCCGTAAGTTTCCGCGGCAGCGGGCTAACAAAATAGCGCCAGATTAACGGTTCATCGGTAATGCCGCTGGTCTGTTGGATAGGGATCTTGGACAAGTTAACCACGTCAAAATTATTATCCAGATAGCGCTCACACTTTTCCTTGGCTTCCGTGCTATCATAAAAGATATGGAAAGCGTAGAGCTCTTTATATTCCGGATATATTCCATAGCCTGCAAAACCTCCGCCTAATCCATTGGAACGGTCATGCATGGTGGCAATAGACTCTATGATAGCTTCTCCGCTCATTCTTTTTCCTGCTCTGGAAAAGATCCCTGATATCGCACAGCCCGAAGGTATTCTTCTATGTCCTTCTTTTCGCATAGTTTCTCCTCCTTTAGATAGAAAAAACGTCCATCAAAGAAAAGGCCCGCAGGCTCAGTTTTTTGATGAACGCCATTGTTCAAAATAATATCTAGTTCTCTATTTCTTTCATATTATATTGAATGTTTATGGGAATGTCAATCTATTTGCAGGATGTATCACTGTATACCCTTGCAAATTATGTTAATCTATATTATAATTTATAATTTTTGTATACTTTATTTCTGTATACATAATTCTTATTATATTAAGTTCAAAAAACCAGGAACCTTGCATATTAAGTATTGACATCATCTGACTGGCAGACATATAATAATTTTAAGAAATAAACAGCAAAGGCGCTGGAGGTTAAAACCTGCGGCGCTTTTGCTGTTTTTATTTTAAGGAAGAGAGGTAAACCATATGAGTAATATACCTGATATCTTTGGAAGCATGGTCTTTAACGATCAAGTCATGAAAGAACGTCTCCCTAAGAATACTTACAAAGCAATGAAAAAGACTATTGAAAATAGCCACTCGCTTGATCGGGGCATTGCGGATATCGTAGCCAATGCTATGAAGGATTGGGCAATTGAAAAGGGAGCCACCCATTTTACCCATTGGTTCCAGCCGATGACCGGCATCACGGCAGAGAAGCATGATAGTTTTATTTCTCCGACTCCTGATGGAAACATTATTATGGAGTTTTCGGGTAAGGAACTCATTAAGGGGGAGCCTGATGCCTCCAGTTTTCCTTCAGGAGGCTTAAGAGCTACCTTTGAGGCCAGGGGATATACTGCCTGGGATCCTACTTCATATGCTTTTATCAAAGACGGTACTCTGTGCATCCCCACCGCTTTTTGTTCCTATAGCGGAGAGGCACTGGATAAAAAAACCCCTCTCCTTCGTTCTATGGAAACCATAAATCTGCAGGCAATGCGTATTCTCCAGCTCTTTGGCAATACCGAGGCTACACGGGTGAATACAACAGTGGGACCTGAACAGGAATATTTTCTGATTAATAAAGATCTGGTTGAGCAGCGCAAAGACCTGGTATATTGCGGCAGGACTCTCTTTGGGGCCAAACCGCCCAAGGGTCAGGAAATGGAGGATCACTATTTCGGCGCCATTAAACCGCGGGTATTAGCCTATATGAAAGAACTGGACGAGGAATTGTGGAAACTCGGCATCCTGGCCAAAACCAAACACAATGAAGTCGCACCTTCCCAGCATGAGTTGGCCCCGATTTTTACCACGACGAATATTGCGACCGACCATAATCAACTGACCATGGAGATAATGAAAAAAACCGCTGCGAATCACGGTCTGACCTGCCTCTTGCATGAAAAGCCTTTCGCCGGTATTAACGGCAGCGGCAAACACAACAATTGGTCGCTCTCCACCAATACAGGTTTGAATTTGCTTGAACCGGGAGATTCACCGGAAGAGAATGCCCAGTTCCTGTTATTCCTGGCCGCAATCATCAAAGGGGTAGATGAATATCAGGATTTGCTCCGCGTGTCTGTAGCCAGTGCCGCCAATGATCATCGTTTAGGCGCCAATGAAGCCCCGCCGGCCATTGTCTCCATTTTCCTGGGTGAAGAGCTGACCGACATCTTGGAAGCTATTGAAAGCGGCAATGTCTATGACCCCAAAGCCAAGACGGAAATGAAAATTGGTGTCGATGTGCTGCCCGGTTTCCCCAAAGACGCGACCGACAGGAATCGTACTTCGCCCTTTGCCTTCACCGGCAACAAGTTTGAATTCCGGATGCTGGGATCTGCCATTTCGATTGCCGGAGCAAATTTTGTCCTCAATACGGTTATTGCCGAAGAACTTTCCCAATTTGCCGATGCCCTGGAAGGCGCAAATGATTTTACGAAGAGCTTAAATGCCTTAATCAAAACAACAATCACCGACCACAAACGGATTATCTTCAACGGCAACAACTATGCCGAAGAATGGCTCCAAGAAGCCGAAAAGCGCGGGTTGTTAAACCTGAAATCCACAGTTGATGCCTTACCCTATTTCATCAGCGACAAGAACATCAAGCTCTTCACGAAGCATAAAATCTTCACTGAACCAGAAATGCATTCCAGGTATGAAATTACAATGGAGAACTATTGCAAGGTCATTAACATTGAAGCACTTACTATGCTGGAGATGGGCAAAAAAGAAATCATACCGGCCGTCTGCTCCTATATGAAGGATCTAAGTGATACGGCAATTTCCAAAAAGGCCTTATCAGCGGATATGAATTGCGAGTTGGAGACAAGTATTGTGTCCAAGTTATCTTCCCTCTCCGAATCCCTTTACAAGAAGACCAAAAAGCTGGAAGAAGGACTGCTGGATGTGAGGAATCTATGCTCTCTGCAAGCACAGGGTGAGTATTACCGCGATTTTATTTTCCTGGACATGCAAGAACTGCGTGCTATAGCGGACGAAATTGAAGTGCTGGTGGGAGAACAATATTGGCCCTACCCAACTTACGGGCAACTGCTTTTCAGCGTCTAAACATTTAACCTTTAATCTCTTATTTGTTCGTAAGGTTTGCGTTATTCCCTTTTATTTTCATATATATTATCTGTACACAAAGACGTGTATGCACAAAGAAGCATACACGTCTGATTTTTTAAGGTTCTCTCTTCATTTAGGAGGTGATAGAGAAAATACACAACCCACAGGTGCTATCTCTACCGTTTCTGCACAGCCGGAAATCCGTTGTCCCCGGTAGATGCCACTCTGCTTCCCAAAGACCCTTCCATCTCTTTTTTATCCCTAAGGTTTTTGATATTTCCCTTCATACATTTATGTACACAAAGGCGTGTATGCACAAAGAAGCATACACGCCCAATTTTTTAGAGTTCTCTCTTCTTTTAAGGAGGTGATAGAGAAAATATATAAGTACTCGGATTATAAATACTCGGATCTAGCTGCAAAAAATTGAAATGTAAGGGGAGAAAAAGCTATGATTGATACGGGAGATACAAGTTTTATCATTATTTGTTCAGCACTGGTTTTTTTAATGACTCCTGGATTAGCCCTTTTTTATGGTGGTTTGGTACGGAGAAAGAATGTTTTAAGTATGACAATGAATAGTTTTATTATTATAGGCTTAGCTTCTATCCTCTGGATACTGGTTGGTTATAGCTTAGCTTTTGGGACAGACCACGGCGGTCTGATTGGCAGTTTAGAGTGGTTCGGTCTTTCCGGAGTTGGCATGGAGCCCAATGCTGACTATTCCGCAACCATTCCAGCCATTGTGTTTATGGCTTTTCAGATGATGTTTGCGATCATTACCCCGGCCATAATTACAGGTTCTATTGCAGAACGTATGAGATTCCCTGCCTTTTTAGCTTTCATTACGTTTTGGTTGCTGATTGTCTACTTTCCATTGGCCCATTGGGTATGGGGAGTTGGCGGGTTCTTAAGGAACATGGGTACTCTGGACTTTGCCGGTGGTACCGTTGTCCATATTAGTTCCGGTGTTTCGGGTCTGATTGCGGCCCTTGTTCTAGGCAAAAGAAAAGGTTTTGGGACAGAACCAATGGTCCCCCATCAGCTTCCTATGACAGTCTTAGGGGCAGGATTGCTTTGGTTCGGTTGGTTTGGTTTTAATGCCGGAAGTGCCCTGGGTGCAAATGGGCTGGCAGGTATTGCCTTTGTTACCACAAACACTTCGGCTGCTGCTGCAGCATTGTCCTGGATGGCTGTGGAATGGATTCACCGTGGTAAACCAACTGTTCTTGGTGCAGCAAGTGGTGCCATAGCAGGATTAGTATCCATAACGCCGGCAGCAGGTTTTGTTACTCCAATGTCCGCTCTCCTAATTGGTTTAAGCGCCGGCGCACTTTGTTATTTGGCAGTGAGTGTTCTGAAAACGAAGCTCGGCTATGATGATTCCTTGGATGCCTTCGGCTGTCATGGGGTAGGCGGTATATGGGGAGCACTGGCAACTGGATTATTTGCAACAAAAACAATCAATCCGGCTGGAGCAGACGGGCTATTTTATGGAAATACGGCCCAATTAGGAATTCAAGCCATAAGTATAGTGACGACCATTGCTCTTGCCGTAACGGCAACGTTTGTGATCCTGAAAGTAATCGGATTATTTATTAAATTGCGTGCCACATCTGAAGAAGAAGAGCTTGGCTTAGATTTGGCAATGCACGGAGAAGAAGCATATCCTGACACATTCGGTCACGGATTAACCTCGCAAACGGCTCTCAGCATACCAATGGGAGTTGGAATTCCAAGCATCCCCATAGGTGCTGTCTCTACCGTTGCCGCCCAGCCGGAAATATCTGTTGTCCGCTCTTCCGATATCAAAATGACCAAGGTAGTGCTGATCATCAAGCAGGAAAAATTTGAAGCATTGAAGACAGCTATGAGCGCTATCGGCATCACCGGGATGACCGTAACTCAGGTATTAGGCTTTGGCATGCAAAAAGGAGCTCCTGAGTATTACCGCGGAGTTAGAGTAGATGCCACTTTGCTGCCCAAAGTGAAAGTCGAAATAGTGGTTTCTAAGATTCCTGTAAGTACGGTTATTGAAACTGCCCAGAAAGTACTTCATACCGGTCGAATCGGCGATGGTAAAATCTTCGTCTATGATGTCGAGAATGTTGTCAAAGTACGTACCGGCGAGCAAGGTTACGACGCTTTACAGGACGAAGAATAACTCCTCTCCACGTCCTCTCTGCTTTAGGGGCTGTGTGAAAACATAGTCCCTAAAAAATATAGTGGTAATAGTTTATGGAATTAACAATAAATAAGCTATCCAGTGGAAGACCAACTAAATTTAGACTATTCAATCCAAAAATGGGGCTGTTTTCATAAGGGATTCACTTATAACACAGCCCCTTAAGTAATTGAGTATTCATAAGTAATACCCAATTTCGATAGTTTTTATTGTCCTAATTGCAGTATGCAGTTATAATAGCGGCATGCAGTTATGTTCTGTTTGAAGACTACTTTCATACCTTTTCTTGAATACGATTGAGAAGGGTTCATATGTATATTTTAAATCTGTACTTTTCAATTAGGGTATTGGTGGACTCTGCAGATTGATGATTAAAGGCAGACAGAGTGCTTTCAGAATCGTAGCTGGTTTTTGAAAAAGTGAGGATATATGCCGCTGGACAAAAGGTTAGCTTAAAAAGCGTAGAAAGGATAGTGGGTAATGAATTTTGATTGGAATCCGAATACTGTCAGATGGTATCAAGATGCCAATGAGTATTCGTTCTTTTTTAAAAATATCGCTGGTTTGATTGCCCCCGGATTGGAGGGCTATTCCACACTCTGTGATATCGGCTGCGGCCTAGGGTTGATAGATTTGGAGTTAAGTAAAAGCATCAAATGCATTACTTGCATAGATATTAACAGGGTTGCCATCGAGGCACTGAAAAAGAGTGTTGAGGATAGAAAAATCACAAATATTAAGCCTCGCGTGATGGATTGCAATGACATTGCTGAAAGTTGGGATGTCATCTATATCAGTTTTTTTGGCAGTCACGGGTTGGAAAAGTTTCTGCCCCACTGCAAAAAGCTTATCGCTGTAGTTAGCAAAAATAATCAAGCTGAACTCTATCCAGAAAAGTACAGAGTATTTCAAAAAAACACGGCCGAAGAAGTTGAACAGGAATTGATTCACAAAGGAATACCATATTTCCTCACAGAAGTCTCTTTTGAATTCGGACAACCGCTACTTTCCATAGAGGATGCTAAAAACTTTGTAATGACCCATTCTCCCGAAATTAGCCTGGAGGATTTGGCGAGTTTTCTATCCCAGCGCCTCATAAAAACAGGTGAAAAACAATACCCCTTCTATATCCCCCGCATGAAATCAATAGGAATATTTGAAATCGAAGGTAAACTGTAAGAACAACCCATTCAGTAACTCCCAACTTTCGGGCGGCGTTGATAATATTCTAATCGCCCCATGACCTCTCTCAGCGTGCCACCATCCTCATGGAACGTGCTGAGGGTCGGCTCTCATGAATAAACCAGACATAGCGGCGATAAGGGGAAGAAAAAAAATCACTTGGATCACTGTCTGCAAACCCCATAGATCAGCGATGCAGCCCAGAAGGATAACCGCAAGCCCTCCGATGCCGCCCGCAAAGCCGATAGTTAATCCTGCAGCCATTGCTTTGTTGTTGGGGATGGCCTCTTGAGCGGCTATCACCGTCACAGAATTACTTGATAACAAAGTTGCGCCGGCCAAGGTCAGAAAAACAGTGCTTAGCGAACCTTGGGTATTCAAAAAGGCAAAAAATAAAGGGGTGGAAAGAAGGAGGGAGCCAACTATCAAACGCTTGCGCCCGAAATTGTCAGAGATAAAGCCGCCGATGACGCCGCCAAAGGCTCCTGCTGCCAGCATAATCGTAACCAAATGACTGGCACCGATATTGGATATATTTTGCGACTTAAAATATAAAGGGAACATCGTTAACATGCCCATATAAGCGAGTGCGCGAATGGCAATCACGCCAATAATGGCTATAAGCTCCTTTGAGGCGGACTTTAAGGAAAGTAAAACTGCTGAAAAATCTGATGCGTTTCCTAACAGTAAATTATTGCTTGGAACAGAAAAAAACAGTAAGATAGCGACCAGAATTCCAGGAATCACTGTAACAAGGGTTGCCTGCAATCCATAAGCTTGGAACAAGGGAACCAAAAGCAGCGGTCCTAAGGCGAAACCAAGACAACCAAAAGCAAAGAACACGGACAGTATCATGGCCTTATGTTCTCCGCTCAATACATTGACCATCGTGGAGGCTTGAGGATGAAAAGCTGCAGTTCCCAATCCAGCTAGCCCCGCCAAAATTGCAAGCAGAGTGTAATCTTGCACTATTCCGGTCATACTCAGCATGAAAGCCATCCATAACGTACCAACGTAAACCAGCCAACGTTTTCCCTGGCGATCTAAATAGTAACCAAATACAGGCTGGGCCATTGATGATGTGATCGAAAAGGCAGAAACGAGAATCGCAGCCCGTGTGGCTGTAAAGTCGGCGCGTAAGACGACGAGAAAGGGAAACATTTGCGGCAGAAAGTTGCTATACATGTCATTTAGCATATGTGCTATGGCAAGTACACCGATTTTTGTATACTGTATCGGCTGATTGTTGCTCATCATGACTCCTTCACTGAAACTATCCACACACAATCGCGAGTTACATCTTCAAAGAAAACTCGGCTGGCAATTATTCCGGTACTCTTGGCATCCCAATTTTTAGGTATTTTTCTGCTAAATCAACATAAATATGTTTGATCTGCGACGATAAAACATATTCATCCTCTTTAACTTCACGAATAATTTTAGCCGGATTACCACCAACCACTACTTTTTCTGGAACTACTTGATTCCTTGTTACAACGGCGCCCTCCGCCACAACCGAACCGGTCCCAATTTTAGCCCTAATACTGACTATTGCTCCCATCCCAATCACTGCCCAATCCCCTATATCTTCCGAATGAACGATCGCCCCATGACCTAACGTAACTTTCTTGCCGATTCTACCTACTGAATCCGGGGGTACATGAATAATCACCCCTTCTTCCACTGCAGTTTCTGAATCTATTTCAATTCTGCCATAATCACCCCGTAAGATAGCGCCGTGACCAATATAACAGTTATCTCCTATTTTGACATTTCCAATCACAATTGCTGTTTCACTAACATACGTACCCTCCCCTATCTCAGGTGTGTATCCATCAAAAACGTAGAGCATCTTAAATTCCTCCTATATTCACAGAAGCAATAAATCCTGTTTCGTCTAATTCTTCAGGTTCAATAAAATTCTTAGGATTCCATGACCTCTTCCAAACTGATTTGCCTAATACCTTTATGGCTGCGTTCAGGTAAGGTAAGGTAGTAACTTGTTGCTTCATCAAGATTTCTTTGCGCGGTTTCATCAGAAAGATCAGCAACTATTTTAGCCGGCGACCCGACGACAAGTTTATAAGGCGGAACAACCGTATTTTCTACTACTAAAGCGCCGGCGCCGATCAGACAGCCGTCACCGATACTTGCATTATCCATAATGATCGCACCCATGCCGACCAAAACATGTTCAGCGAACTTAGGCGTATGCAGAATCGCCCCGTGACCAATGTGACTCCGTGGCCCCAGAACAGCTTCACAACCAGGAGTAGCATGAATAATACAGTTTTCCTGGATATTGGAACCTGCTCCAATCGTAATTTTACCCCAGTCCCCTCTCATACGTGCGCCGGCAGCCACATAACAACCTTCACCCAAGGTAACGTCACCAATTATGGTCGCTTCCGGAGAAATATAGCTTCCCTTGCCGATTGATGGTCTTTTCCCCTCAAATTCATAAATTGCCATTTTGTAGCCGCCTCCCCAACCTGCAGTCAATACATTCATCACTTATCACCGCAATATCATTATCGAGTTCAATGGCCTCAATCGGGCAAATATCTACGCATTGCCCACAACCAATACAAATTTCTTGATCAACTATTGCTTTCAACCTAAAAATTCTCCTTTCATTTGTCGTTTAGTTCGACATGCGGTATTAACACCTTAATTCCACACTCATCATGTGCTGATGCTATTTTTTCTTTTCTAAAATATCAGCGACTTTTTCAAACCAGTTACCATCAAACTGTTCAATCATGCCTCGATCACAGGCTTCCGCCAGTTTAGGATCGATCGGCATCCTGGCAAGAATATTAAGGTTGTACTCCCAGGCGATTTTATCAATATGGCTGTCTCCGAATATTTTGTATTCCTTAGCGCAGTCCGGGCATTGGAAATAGGCCATATTTTCAACCAAACCGATGATCGGGATGTTCATCATTTCCGCCATCTTGACCGCTTTGGAGACAATCATGGAAACCAACTCTTGCGGTGAAGTCACAATGATCAATCCATCGACTTGTATGGATTGGAAGACGGTAAGGGGAACATCTCCGGTTCCCGGCGGCATATCGATGAACATAAAGTCCACAGCGTCCCAGATTACATCCGTCCAAAACTGCTTGACTGCGTTGGCAATCAGCGGTCCCCTCCAAACTACAGGATCTGTGTCATTTGCCAAGAGCAGGTTAATTGACATAATATCTATTCCAGTTTTGCTTTTGATGGGATATAATCCGGATTCACTGACCGTTGCTTTCTCTGTGATCCCAAATGCTTTGGGTATAGACGGTCCTGTCACATCCGCGTCTAAGATAGCAGCATGATAGCCTCTTCTGCTCATTGTTACGGCAAGCATTGATGTTACCAGTGATTTACCCACTCCGCCCTTTCCGCTTACAATGCCGATTACTTTGTTGATGTTGCTCAGTGCATGGGGTTTTGCCGAAAAATCGGTTTTCGGTTCTTTCCTTTCCGCGCAGTCGTCACCGCAGGTACTGCAGGTTTGATTACAATTTTCGCTCATCAGTTAATCTCCTTATAGTTATATTATTTTAGTACTTGAGTATCTTTAAAGTTTTATCAAAACATTTCCGGCTGCCCGCCCTGCTGCACAATCTATATCAACAATACTCTTGGCATTATTGATTGCTTTCACGGCGTCCGGGTCAAAAGGTATTCTTCGGCAAAAGGCAGCATGTGTTTCTGACAAAACAACTCAATTCTTTCTATATTTTCCATGTTGGCAATAAACGGACATCCTATCCCCGGCGATCCGTCGATGATGGGAAGTTTCGCATCTTATCTTCCATAAAATCTCTGCCGCAGCGATGTCTGAGGCAACCGCCACAAGCGCATGATTTCTCAAGGCCGTCACAGAGTGTATAATCTCCGCCCTCTATCTTGAGCACTTTTCCGTTTACTAAGGATTCCGCCAGTTTTTTTCGCGCATCATTATAAATACGCTGAACGGTTGTGCGGGCGATATTCATTTGGTCGGCACACTCTTCCTGCGTAAACCCTTCTAAGTCAACCAGCCGGATCGTTTCATACTCATCGACAGTCATAATCACAAAATGCTCTTGATTAATTGGAACGTTGAGCGGTCCAAATCGGTTGCTTTCCGGCAAGCAACACACTTTTCTCCATTTTCTTGGTCTTGGCATAATTCGTTCTCCTCATTTGCCACAAAAAAGTAACAGGAGCATCCCCTGCTGCTTTTTTGCCTAGTTATAGGCTCTCTAATTGCTTTCTAAGAACATTGAGCCTGCTTTCAAATAACTCCTCTTCCGACAATTCTTTTTCTGTTTATAATACTTTAGGATCTGTTGCGAGATTTCTTCCAAAGCCTCGTCTGCCGCAAATACCCAGACCTTAACCTTAACCTTACCTTGACCTAATCCAGCACCTCTACGAACAGCTTTTGCTCCTGCTCAAACTACGCTGTCTCTTCCGCCCATCGTTCGTCACATTGGACCCTTTCCATCTCTTTCTAGCTGCTGAGTGCCTCCTCTTGGTTATTGACATATGTCCTTTATAGCATCTATTATATGTTCTTTTAAATATATGTCAATAACACATTTATTTTTCGGCCCATATTTGGCACCCCCTAGGATACACCTTTTTCTATTACCAAAAGTCCCAGTTCGGACGAAAAATGCCTGAATTTTTTGGAAGGTCTAATGGGAATGTGATTAAAGAAATTTTGTAAAGCCCTATCCAGCAGAGGGATAGGGCTTATATCCAGCGAAATCCTATATTTAATTGAACATCTTGAAATAACAATGAAAGGCGGCCGGGTTTATGATTCAGGTGAAAATTCCAGGCAAAGACACTATGAACCTGGAAATATTACTCTTAGATTTTAACGGGACGTTAGCCAAAGACGGAGAAATGTTTGAATACGTTAAAGACAGTATCATCAGTTTGTCCCCGTTCCTAGAGATCCATATTCTCACTTCAGATACCTTTGGCACTGTGGAACGTCAATGTAAGGGATTACCCGTTCAGGTAAAAGTGTTAGGCCATTCCCCGTGTATTGGGGGTCGAATTTATCCATGATTTTTTCGGACCGAGAAAAACATTTGCCTTGTGTTTGTCATGTAGCCAGTTCTTCCTAGCTGACAATAGATGCGTGAATAATTACAGGTCTTCTTCGGAATTGGACTAATTCCCAAAGAAACCCCTTCGTCACCTACATTCTCAGGTGAACAAGCACCCTCCCTCAAGAATTATTGAATAGCCAAATCAATAACCATAATAATTAAGGCGTCAAGAATTCTGCCATTTGTTCGGGGGGCAAACTAACTCTCTTCGTCTTCGTCCGGCGAGTGATTGATGAAGTACTCTTGCTCAAGAAACTCGTGAAACTCCTCCGGTACGGGCACGGCATGCTTGGATACAGCTTCACCACGAGCAACCACATAAAAGATCAGATCATAACTGCCGTCCGGGTTCTTACGCGGCCGCCACTTTTTGAGCATGGTTCCTTCGCGATCAATGTAGTCTTGCACTACATTATCACACCAAGTGAAAAAACGTTCTTGCTGGTAATTGAGGTATTCCAACATTATTGGATCCTTTCTCCCGATTCATTTCGTGGATTACTAACATTATGCTACAATCTGCCTTCTTCTTTACACCACAGGCGACCTTATCAAACATCCTTAACATAGCATTTAATGTTTAATGAAAATCACCCACTTAAAATTATTGAGTATAGGCAGATTGACAATTTTCTTCAGCGAACTATAATTACTGGGTTCTTTGTTCAATATAGGCAATTGTTGCGATATGTCCAGCATATAGAAAAACGGAGCCAGAAAAGTGCTGATCAAAATAGACTTTTAGAAAATAATCTTTGTTAATTTATGACATTATTCTATATCTTCCTGGCATGTTCATTGCCCCTTTATGGTTTTAGGCATATGCCATTTATGGCTTTATCCAATCGTAAGACTCCCACTTCTACAAGTGGGAGAGGTACACCTTATTCTGCTTCGGTGGGGGTAGACTCCGACTTCGCCGCTAAGAATTCCTTTTGGAACGTGCGGCTTCGGCGAAACCCTCCACTGGAGGCTTTCGTCACCGAAGACTCGATGTTCAACTTTAGTTGAACGAGTTCACTATACACTATTTATGCATAACCTTTTGCAAGTCATTTATATTCTGTTTTTATCGGTTGAGCGATCTATCTTCTTGATCTGGTGCCTTTCTGCATAGACACTTCGGTTCTCCAACCTTCCCTTGTTCACCTTGCCTGGTTCCCCAAGTGTAATTCTCGGAGAACAACCTGCGTGGTACGCTTGATAGGTCTGGATAACAACCAAATAAACACTTCATTAATATCGGAAAAGAGACCATTTGACAGAGATAACGTAACGGATGTTGTCCTTTCTTTTATCATCCACGTTCTATATTATTTGCAGCCACTCATGACCTCGGTACAACAGTTCTATTATTAAAGAGAGCCCGAATCGAGCTCTCTTTCCCCTTCAATATCAGCAACTCCCGCCGCAACCCCCACAGCCCCCGCCACAGCCATCGCCATTATCTGTCTTTGCCGTACGTATTTCAAAACCTCCACCATTATTTGACTCAATATAGTCAACGATTGCTCCTTCTAAGTAAGTTGACAATTTTTTATCGATGATCATTGAAACACCATATTCTTCATCAAGAATATCATCCTCTGTTTTTGACTCATCCAGAGTCATCCCGAAATTCGGTCCGCCACAACCGACTCCTGCAAGATAGAGACGAAGAAGTGCATTTTCTTTATTCTGGGCTTTTAGCACATCTTTAACCTTTTGGGCTGCGAATTCTGTAATTTTTACCATTCTATTGTCACTCCTTTGTTAAATCACCAACCGTTATTTCTATTAACCCTTAAATTAGTGATCTTAATAAACTTTTGGTAGCCCCAAGGGGAATCGAACCCCTGTTTCCGCCGTGAGAAGGCGATGTCTTAGCCGCTTGACCATGGGGCCTTGATCATCACTAAAGTAATATCTCTTATCATTTACTTTAGCTTATGTTTATTATTATAGTTGTTTTGGAACTCATAAGCTAGTTATTTGTCAAACTTTTTTTGAATAAAGTCAATAGCCTTATCTAAACGTTCTATGCATTTCCTTTTTCCTAATATAGCCATCACCTCAAAGAGACCCGGACTAGCGGTACGACCGGTTAACGCCAATCTCATAGGGTGAATAATAATACCGCCTTTAATCTTGAGTTCATCCATTAACTGGCGATATGCACTTTCAATACTTTCTTTATCAAAATGGTCTAGAGTGTTAAGCCATTCGCTACCTTTTGAGAGCAATAATTCCACGCCGTCTTGTTTAAGAAAGTATTTTTCCAGACCTTTTTCATCATAGCTAACAATTTCCTGAAAAAAGTATCGACTCGCTTCAGCCAGTTCTACCAAGGTTCTTACTCTTTCCTTGACGACACTTACGACACCACGAATGTACGCTTGTTTTTCTTCTGCTTCTGAATTGCTGATCAAACCCACCTGAATGAAAAAAGGTATTGCTCGTCGTGTCAGACTATCTAAATCATAGGTGGTCATATATTGTCCGTTAAGCCAAATTAATTTTTGAACGTCATATACTGCAGCGGTTTTCGAAACTCTTTCGAGCGAAAAGGAAGGAATAGTTTGATCTGGAGTAATCAGTTCGCTCTGCGCCTCAGGTGGGGACCATCCAAGAAGTGTTAAATAATTAACCAGAGCTTCGGGTAGGCAACCCATCTTCTGGAATTCTCCAACTGCAGTTGCACCGTGCCTTTTGCTCAACTTGCTACGGTCTGGTGCTAATATCATGGATAAGTGAGCAAATAAGGGTGTCTCGTATCCCAAGGCGCGATATATAAGACACTGTTTGGGAGTATTGGATAAATGCTCCTCAGCCCGAATAACATGACTAATTTGCATAGCATTGTCATCGACCACACAAGCAAAATTATAGGCAGGTGAACCATTCGATTTCATAATAATAAAATCATCCAATTGTTCCAATTTAAAGTTTACTGTTCCTCTAATAATATCCTCGACGAGAACTTGACCTGTGTCCTGTACTTTAAGCCGAATCACCGAGGAGAGGCCCTGCTTCAATCGGTTACGGACTTCCTCAGAAGATAAGTTTCGGCATTTTCTATTATAACGAAAGGGTGTACCCGCTTGCAGTTGTTTTTGACGTTCTTCCTCTATCTCTTCCATGCTACAAAAACAATGGTAGGCCTTGTTTTCTTGGATTAACGTTTGGGCTGCCTTAGTGTAAATTCTTTGTCGTTGAGATTGGAAATAGGGGCCAAAATCACCGCCTTTTTCTGGTCCTTCATCCCAGTCTATCCCTAACCATTTTAGGCTGCTAAGAATCTGACCTACGGAATCTTCTTTTAGTCTTTCTGTGTCAGTATCCTCAATGCGAAGAATAAATTTTCCGTTGTGTTTTTTTGCAAACAACCAGTTGAACAATGCCGTCCTTGCTCCCCCGATATGCAAATAACCCGTAGGACTCGGAGCAAATCTAACTCTGACCTTTTCCATGTATTACTCTCCCAAGTGTTATTTGACTTTAGAAAAAGCCATTTGTTGGTTGTTGTTCATCAAAGTTATTACATAGCCTCAGAAAATCTTCATATTTATTAATTGTTGCCAGATATCTCAAATCAAGAATGCTGCCCGTCCTTAAATGTTTAATAAATTCCATATTCGACAGTCTTGTCTCCTCAAATAATCCGCTTTGCCAATTATAGACACACGGAGCAAAATTGTCCCAGTTTTGTTCAAAATACTTAACTTTAGCATAACAAAGTTTATAAATGTAAAAAATCATTCCTAATGGCGATGCTTTTCTGGCGAATTTTTGACTGAAAAATTCCTGTGTGGGTTGGTGCTCATGGCGCCTTTCCCAGTAAAGGGCAACGTTACTTCTTAGTCGATACTTGTCTAATACCTCACACTTTTCCATTCCGAGTTCTTGTCTTAAATAGTCATCCCTAATCTCTTGTGAAGCACTCTTCAATAGTTGGTAATTCAATTAGGTCCCCCCTTCAAGTCTAGAACGCATGAAATTCGCTGTAGTCGGACAATTTTATAATCTTTATATTATAAAATTGTATTATGTACTAATTATATAATGGCACTACTCTATTTTTCAAGGTGTTTAATGACAGATATACGACTGGGAACTATGCCCATGCAGACCAAATAAGTATAGAGGAATTTACTATTGCCAAAGTGGGGAATTTCTTTTGCAACTTTGTCCTATTTCATTATGCAATAAACAGCTAACACAAAGAGTGAGTACATTTTGGATGAAGTTCTCGTTTATGACGCAGAAGAAGAGGCCTATATATTAAATCGAGAACTGTGAGGTGTACAGGCGAAACTGCAGGCGGCTCGGACGTAATTGTCGGTCCCCAGGATAAGTCGATATTGCATTATCCTGATGCGACATCGACTTAGTAAAACTTTGCTTATAACAAGGCTTATAACAGCCTTATTGCCTATAACGACAAATACCACTGCAAGTTTGCAGTGGTATTTGTCGTTTCAAAATCTACCAAGTCAATAAAGAGTTAAATATTATATGAGATTTTTACCGATGAGGAGTAATTTTCGACAGTTAAAGGAAGCAGATTATGATAATGGTAAGTATGGCATGGTAATTGCATTGAGTCTCATTATAATACAGTTATGTGTAATGATAAGCTATTCGTGATGAAATTAAAGAAACAGGAGGCTTATGAAGAAATATGTGTGCAAAATGCTTGTGAAAATGATCCGACCGAACCTAAACAGTACGGGCACATAAAACTTGATGAGGGCGGAGAGAAATGGAAAAAGAACTAGAAAGAATTGAAGAACAGCTTGTTAGTAGTCTTGCTGGCAGTAATTTTGGAGACGTAATGGTTATCGGCGGAGGGATCAGTGGTATTCAAGCCTCTCTGGATCTGGCTACTGCCGGTTTTAAGGTCTACATGGTTGAGAAATCACCGACCATTGGCGGCAAAATGTCCCAGCTTGACAAGACATTTCCCACTAATGACTGCTCCATGTGCATAGAATCACCTAAGTTTTCGGAATGTAACAGGCATCCCAATATAGAGATCATGACCTATACTGAAGTTGACAGTGTCGAAGGAGAAGCGGGCAACTTCAAGGTAACCCTGATTAAAAAGCCCAGATATGTTGACGAGAGCAAATGTACAGGTTGTACTTCCTGTGTCGAATACTGCCCGGCCACGTACCCGGATCAATTTAATCAAGGAATCTCGTCCAATAAAGCCATCCATATATACTTTGCTCAAGCAATCCCCCTGGTAACTTATATAGATGAAAGCTGCCTTTACCTTAAAGATAAGAAATGTACTATTTGCCAAGCAGTTTGTCAGTCTGACGCCATAGATTTAAATCAAACGGCGGAGAAAGTAGAAATAAAAGTTGGGGCGGTCATTCTGGCGCCGGGCTTTGAGCCCTTTGATCCTAAGTTGATGAACGACTATGGCTATGGAAAGTTTGAGAATGTGGTAACCAGTCTGGACTATGAACGGCTGTTATGTGCCACCGGGCCATACGAAGGGGAGATTCTGCGCGCTTCCAACAAGAAACATCCCCATAAAATAGCCTGGATTCACTGCGTCGGTTCCAGATCGGTAGTCCAGGGCGCCAACAGCTATTGTTCAGGCGTATGTTGCACGTATACCCAAAAACAGGTGATTTTGACCAAGGACCATGACGATGGGGCCGAGTGTACAATATTCCATAACGATGTCCGTTCTTATGGCAAGGATTTTGAGCGCTTCTACCAAAGGGCGGAGAAACTTCCGGGGATTCGATTTATCAGAAGCTATGTATCGATCGGCAAAGAGATCCCGGAAAGCAAGAACGTAACGATCAGATATTCTACTTTTGAGGATGGAGTAAAAGAGGAAGAATTCGAGATGGTGGTATTATCCGTCGGCTTGAATCCTCCTGCGGATGCGGTGCGCTTGGCAAATGTCTGCGGCATCGAGCTCAATGCTCACGGCTTCTGTAAAACCAATCCCGGTAATCCTATGGAGACCTCTCGCCCGGGAATTTTCATCAGCGGCGCTTTTCAGGGTCCAGTAGATATCCCCGAGTCGGTTGTGACTGCCAGCGGGGCCGGTTCCCAATGTGGACAACTGCTTGACTACCGACGGGGGAATCTGGCCAGAGCAAGGATATATCCGCCGGAAAGGGATACCTCGGGAGAGGAGCCCAGGGTGGGTGTCTACGTCTGTCATTGTGGAGCGAATATCGGAAGAATAGTCGATGTACCTTCAACAGTTCAATATGCGCTGACTTTACCTAATGTTGTTCACTCTGAAGAGAGCCTCTTTATTTGTTCTACGGAAGCAGCCGCGAAACTGTCAAGATCGATCCGGGAAAAAGGGCTCAATCGCGTGGTTGTCGCTGCCTGTACCCCAAGGACACATGAGCCGCTATTCCGGGACACACTGCGGGAAGCGGGAATTAATCAATATTTCTACGACATGGCTAATATTCGAGAACATTGCTCTTGGGTCCACTCCAAAGAAAAGGAGAATGCCACCCAGAAGGCGCAAGATATTATCCGGATGGCGGTAGCCCGCGCCAGACGTTTGGAACCCTTGCAGGAATTTGATTTGCCCGTTGACAAAGCGGCTTTAGTGGTCGGAGGAGGCTTGGCCGGACTGACCAGTGCTTTGAGCGTGGCCGAGCAGGGACATGAGGTTTACCTGGTGGAAAAAAATCCAGACCTGGGAGGAATAGCACGCCGAATCCATTACACCTTGGAAGGACTGAATGTTCAAGAGTATCTGCGTGGTCTCATCCGTCAAGTTTATCAGCACCTTTTAATCCATGTCTATACTCATGCTGATATTTTAGAGACCGGCGGTTTTGTAGGAAATTTTATAACTAAGGTGAAGTCTGAAGGAAGGGTCATCGAGATAGAACATGGCGCAACCATTCTCGCTACAGGCGCTGAAGTATACCAGCCTACCGAATATCTTTATGGAGAAGATGAGCGGGTAATGACCCAACTGGAGTTGGAAGAGCAAATCGCTAAAGGAGAAGAAAGACTGCTTAACTCCCAGAGTCTGGTGATGATCCAATGCGTAGGCTGCAGAAATGAAGACAGAAACTACTGCAGCCGGATCTGTTGCAGCGAATCGATCAAGAACGCCCTGAAACTCAAAGAGCTAAAACCCGAGATGGATATCTACATTCTGTTTAGGGATATCAGAACGTATGGCTTAAGAGAGGATTATTACCGGGAAGCGGCAAGTAAGAATGTGAGGTTCATCCGCTATGAGCCGCAGGATGGACCGCAGGTGGCTACCGCAGTTGCTGAGGATGGCCGGAATGTCTTAAGGGTTACCGTAGCCGATCCTGTTTTAGGTAAGAAGCTGGAGATAGATGCGGACGCGCTGGCTTTAGCTGCCGCCGTTATTCCGTCGGCGGGAAGTCAGGAAATTACCAAGTTATTCAAGGTGAATACGAGCCCGGATGGTTTCTTCCAGGAAGCGCATGTCAAACTGAGACCGGTTGACTTTAGTACAGACGGCATTTACCTGTGTGGGATAGCGCACTATCCCAAGCATATAACGGAAACGATCAGCCAGGCTTATGGAGCTGCCGGTCGGGCCTTAACTCTCCTTTCCCATGATACGGTTATAGCCTCCGGTTCTGTTTGCGAGGTGAATGAGAGTAACTGTATTTCGTGCGGGGCCTGTATTGCTGTGTGCACTTATGGGGCCATCAAGTTTCATGATACGCCGCGAGGCAGAAAGGCTGTGGTTAATTCTGTTCTCTGTAAGGGGGACGGTCTCTGTAACGCCAAGTGCCCAACCAGGGCTATTTCTCTCAAGCACTATACACACGACGAACTGATGTGTCAAATTGACGCGGCGATTCCTGATTTTGCAGTAAGCTAGTGAGTGAACTCGTTCAACTAAAGTTGAACATCGAGTCTTCGGTGACTAAAGCTTCCAGTGGAGGGTTTCGCCGAAGCCGCACGTCCCAAAAGGAATTCTTAGCGGCGAAGTCGGAGTCTACCCCCACCGAAGCAGAATAAGGAGTACTTCTTCCACTTGTAGAAGTGGGAGTCTTACGATTGGATAAACCTGGATTACTAATTAAGGCGGTGGAATAGAATGAGTGCGGAACTTGCGTTTAAGCCAAGAATCTTAGGTATAATATGCAATTGGTGTTGCTACGGAGGAGCGGACCTGGCCGGTGTTTCCCGTTTTCAATATCCCCCTTATATCAGGCTGATCAGGGTGATGTGTTCCGGCAGAGTGGAGATGGAACACATCCTCCGAGCCTTCTCCAATGGACAAGACGCGGTGTTTATCGGAGGTTGTCATCTTAGTGACTGCCATTACAATACGGAAGGAAATTACGATGCCATAAGAATGGTGTCGATATGCAAAAAAATACTGGAGCGCATAGGGATGAACCCCGAAAGATTAAGGCTTGAATGGGTATCGGCCGGTGAAGGAATCCGCTTCGCCAATATTATGAATGAATTCGGCAGGGAGATTGAGAGGTTAGGACCTCTTGGCAAAAGCGAAGGAATGGACGAAAAAACCTTAAAGTCCAAACTCGAAGCAGTAACCAAACTGGTTCCCTACATTAAACTGGTGGATATAGAGAGACTGCGCGTGCGTTTTAAAACGGATGAAGAGTATAGTGAATTCTTCAGCAGTGGCGAGGGCAACAGGTTATTTGAGGAAACAGTTGGCGAGAAATTGGCGGACAGTCAAATTATAGCACTCTTGCGGGAAAGACCCCTGGTAACCGGAGAGATTGCTAAGGTTTTGGATCTGACCCCATCTGATGTATCAAGGCACCTTAATAATTCAATCAGGCATGGATTAGTCAGGTACGATGAAGGCCTGAAGTGCTATGCTCTTGCGTAAAGAGAAGGCGAAATCGAGCTTTTGGAGGAGTTATTGCCTCCCATAGTGAAATACTTTTGCTGATTGACTAAAAAGAAGTTAGTTGAAGCAAAGTAAGGGATGACTATTTTAGGGGGCGTAATGATACTTTAATTCATTACGCCCCCTAATCTGTCTTTTGTCATCTGAATGCTATTTCTTATATATAGAAAAAGTCGCCTAAGCTATTGGTTTAAGCGACTTTTTGGGCTTATACCGCC
>JQID01000144.1 GCA_000770645.1 Desulfosporosinus sp. Tol-M | reverse complement strand
TGTCTGGTATTTGCCTTAAATATGCTGCATTATTTTAACATTCTCAGCTACAACCCAATCGTCATGCCTTTTTATGCGAACGAACTTCAACTATCTCATTTTGGGGTTAACAGTCTCGGGGAAGCGGATGTCAAACGCATGCTGGGGGTGCTGGGTAACCCAAATAATAATTCGATAATGATGGGCTTTTTTAGTATTTATTTCATTGCTCATTCCACAAAGAAGTCGCCGGAATATAAGCAATATTACATCCTGGCCGGCTTGGCGATTCTTATGCTCCTCATGAGCGGCTCAAAAACAGGGGTACTATCGTTAGTGGTTGTATTTGCAGTCTATTGGCTCTTGTCCAGAATGAGCATCAAACAACTGTTAGCCGTGCTGGGGATTGGGGCGGCATCCGTCGTCTTGATCAATGTCTTTCAATTTACTTATATTTCTTCCCTTTGGACAGTAGACTGGTCGGCCAATGAGTCGTGGACCGGACGGCTTAAAGTGTGGCAGGACCTGGTGGGTATGATCCAAAAATCTCCCTGGATCGGTTATGGACCGAACAAGGAATATTTCTACATTAATGCCCTCTATTCTGAGAACGAGTACGTTCTTATGACCTGGCGCTATGGCATAGTGGGATTGTTATCTTACTTGCTCTGGATTTTGATCCCCTTTGTCTCCGCCTTCAGACAGAACGGGAAACGTTATGCCCAAAGTGTGATCCTGTTTTCGACCATGCTCTTAGTCAGTGCCATTACGAATAACCCGCTGTCTGAACCGCGCATCCTGGTTCTTTATGCCATGTTGTGCGGCCTTATGTTTGCAAATAGTAAGGCGGAGCAGGAGCTTGAGACTGAGCCCAAGCTGAAGTCTGTACCTGAGCGGGGGCTTGAGTCTGAGCCGGAGTTTTCACTTAAGCAAGAGAGTCGCCTATGAGTAAGCTGTTGTTAGTAGGGCCTTCTTCAATACACCTTTGGCGCTATTACCAGATGGTTAAACCTGGGTTAGATGATATTGCGGTGATTACAGATGCCGATCCTGGGGCTGCCTTTCCCGCAGGGTGCAAGATTACCGTCTTACCGCTCTCCCTGCGTCATCCGGTTGACTTTTTTCGAAGTATCCACACCATCCGTAAGCTTATCAGTACCTATCAACCGGATATTATCCATTGCCACATGGCCGGTACTGCCGCCCTGGCGGTGAACCTCGCGAATCGTAGCTCCAAGATTCCAACGGTGCTGACCACCTGGGGAAGTGACATTCTGATTGCCCCATTTCAAAACTCGATACTACGCAAGATGGTTACATATAATCTTAACAAGGCTCGGATCCTCACCGCGGATTCCCGGTATATGGCCGGTATTATGCAAGAGCTGGTTCCCGGGAAACGCCTCGATCTTCGGATCGCCAACTTTGGCATCGGCGTGATGCCGGACCCTTCTGCAGCCAAGGAAAACCTGATCTACTCTAACCGGCTGCATGAATCTCTCTACCGTGTCGACGCGATCCTTCGCGCGTTTAAACAATTTACTAAAAATGTCCAAGAGACCTGGACGCTGGTCATTGCCGGAACCGGCAGTCAAACGGAGTCCCTGAAAGAGCTTGTCAAGGCTTTGAACCTTGAGGACAGCGTCCACTTTGTAGGCTGGCTCTCCCCTCAAGAAAATGAGGCTTATTACAATCGAGCTAAACTATATGTTTCGATTCCCGAAAGTGACGCCACGTCGATTAGTCTCCTGGAGAGCATGGCCTGCGGGTGTCTTCCCGTTGTCTCAAACCTTCCGGCCAATAGAGAATGGGTAGAAGCCGGAAGGAATGGGGTCCTTGTCGATGACGTAACAACCTCTTTCCTGCAGGCAGCCCTGGAACTGGACGCTTCTTTAGTACAAGAACACAACCGGAAACTAATCGACCGCTTGGCAACAGTAAAAGCCAACCGCAATATTTTTCTAAAGATTTATCAGGAACTGATATGAGCCCGAACCAAATTAATCCAAGTGTACATGTTCAGCTAAAGCTGGACTTCGACCTCGGTGGGGGACTCTACCCCTGTCGAAACAGAAGAGCGGAGGGTGACTGAGTGAAAGTATTAACGATTATCGGGGCCCGGCCTCAATTTGTCAAAGCAGCAGTGGTATCCCGCGCTATTGCCAGGCACAACGAAAACCACGGCGAATCTCAGATCCGGGAAGTGCTGGTCCATACCGGTCAGCATTATGATGCGAACATGTCGGACGTCTTTTTTGAGGAGATGAAAATCCCTTCACCCGAGTACCATTTGGGAATTGGCGGAGGCACACACGGGGCAATGACGGGTCAAATGCTGGAAAAGATTGAAGCGGTCATACTACAGGAGAAACCGGATGTGGTCTTAGTTTACGGGGACACGAACTCGACCTTAGCCGGCGCCTTGGCTGCGGTTAAGCTCCATATTCCCGTTGCCCACGTCGAAGCGGGACTTCGTTCGTTTAATATGCGGATGCCGGAAGAAGTCAATCGCATCCTCACCGACCGTATTTCTACGGTATTATTTTGACCAACTGAGACGGCTATTCGGAATCTCGAGAGAGAAGGGTTTCGCGTTACAATGGC
>JQID01000006.1 GCA_000770645.1 Desulfosporosinus sp. Tol-M | reverse complement strand
TATGCAAATAATGATCTAATAAAAATTAAGGAGTTGTGAGGTTATGTTCAAAGTCGCGCCCCGTGCGGGCGCGTGGATTGAAACTGGGTGGTAGTCTATCCGCAGGTGACACAAAATGTCGCGCCCCGTGCGGGCGCGTGGATTGAAACAGGTATTTAGCGGTGGGGAACAGCATTACCTTAGGTCGCGCCCCGTGCGGGCGCGTGGATTGAAACTTGGAGTTCCATTGTTTTACCATTTGCTGTCTCGTCGCGCCCCGTGCGGGCGCGTGGATTGAAACCTGCATAACTCGACACGCTTTATCCTCCTTTCGCGTCGCGCCCCGTGCGGGCGCGTGGATTGAAACGTCGATCTCGCCCTGGGTGCTTGTTAGTGCCTGTCGCGCCCCGTGCGGGCGCGTGGATTGAAACAAAGCGATCGATTATAAACAAAGAAGGCACCTCCGTCGCGCCCCGTGCGGGCGCGTGGATTGAAACCCACTACGGCCACAGGAAAAGCATTTCCAGAGCCGTCGCGCCCCGTGCGGGCGCGTGGATTGAAACTCCGGGCCAAGAAGCAGAAAGAAATCCTCGATAGGTCGCGCCCCGTGCGGGCGCGTGGATTGAAACTTGCTCGTTGGCGCTAAGGTGAATTTGACCTCGTCGCGCCCCGTGCGGGCGCGTGGATTGAAACAGCCAGGCTGTAATAGTTACTGGCATCATCAACGTCGCGCCCCGTGCGGGCGCGTGGATTGAAACACGTTCAAAACAAGGCAGCCGCTCTGCAGCGCGTCGCGCCCCGTGCGGGCGCGTGGATTGAAACTGTAGGTACTTGGGCTTCAGCAGCAATTGACTCGTGTCGCGCCCCGTGCGGGCGCGTGGATTGAAACCGGCCGCCAGCCCTGGTCTTTCGCGAGCTGAAGTCGCGCCCCGTGCGGGCGCGTGGATTGAAACTGACGGAGGAGCCAGCTGGCATGATAGTGCCTGAGTCGCGCCCCGTGCGGGCGCGTGGATTGAAACAAAGCGATCGATTATAAACAAAGAAGGCACCTCCGTCGCGCCCCGTGCGGGCGCGTGGATTGAAACCCACTACGGCCACAGGAAAAGCATTTCCAGAGCCGTCGCGCCCCGTGCGGGCGCGTGGATTGAAACCACACTGGCGAATTCATCTGTCAGGCCATCAACCGTCGCGCCCCGTGCGGGCGCGTGGATTGAAACCATTATGCACCCCCCAGATATGCCACGCGCATGAGTCGCGCCCCGTGCGGGCGCGTGGATTGAAACTCCTTTACCGAAGGAGGAACCGTGGAGGAAGAACGTCGCGCCCCGTGCGGGCGCGTGGATTGAAACCCTTACTCCAATGAATATATGCTGACCACCTACGTCGCGCCCCGTGCGGGCGCGTGGATTGAAACTGCGAAAATCCCAAACAAATACGTGTGCCTGTGGGGTCGCGCCCCGTGCGGGCGCGTGGATTGAAACTTTTTATACCTACATAGTAGGGGCTACAGTAGGTCGCGCCCCGTGCGGGCGCGTGGATTGAAACATTTAAAAAGTCAAAGCTGAACACTCATTATCGTCGCGCCCCGTGCGGGCGCGTGGATTGAAACTGGCTGTGAAGTCGTATATGGCGGGCGCCGGGGTCGCGCCCCGTGCGGGCGCGTGGATTGAAACCGCTTGAGGCGAGTTTTTTTGCGAATGCAGCAGGTCGCGCCCCGTGCGGGCGCGTGGATTGAAACTTATTGCATTATTGCTTTTCCATTTCGTTTACGTAGCTTATGGTATGGTATTTATAGGAAATAGGATAATAAGGGCAAGGACGTTAAGGGCTATGGCTATAGATAAACAAAAACACCATCTATCGACGGTGTTTTTGAACAACCTTTTTTTTCTTGCATATCAATCCAGACTAGTTCTTTCCATCCAGCATGGGTATTACTTCAATCGCATACAGTGGCAAATTCAGCAGCCGAGCCTCACGCATGTAATCCGTCATGGATGTACGGATGGATAACTTGGGCTGAAACTTCTCTTGATACGTTTTCAGGCTTTTCGCCTTCAAATTGGTTTCGGCCTTCACTTCAATAGGAATCACCGCGCTGCCGTCATCCACAACGAAGTCGATTTCCGCGTTGCCGCGGTCGTTCGTCCAATAATAGGTTTCCAGCTCTTTGATGGTCATGAGCTGCTGTAATACATACTGCTCAGTCAGTGCACCCTTGAATTCCTTGAAAAGCTCGTTACCATCTAAAAGCGTACTTTGTTTCAAGCGTACCATTCTGGAAAGCAAACCAACGTCAACCAGAAACAGCTTAAAGGCTTTCATATCCTCATAGGCTTTGAGCGGGAGTCTTGGCGCATTCACGCGATACACCTTATGGACCAGGCCGCAATCGGTCAACCAAAGCATGGCCTGTTCATATTCTTTCGCCCGCGCGCCTTCCTTGATTAGTCCGTAGATGAACTTTTTGTTCTCCTTGGTAAGTTGGGCGGGAATGTTGTTCCAGAGCGTCCGGATTCGCGGTACAACATCATGGGGCGCATGTTTGGAAAAATCCTGCTCGTAGGCGTCAAGAATGCGCTGTTGTATTTCCTGAACCTCCACAAAATCTTTATTTTGGGAAAAGCTATGCACGACCTCCGGCATCCCACCAACATAGTAATAGTATTTGAGCATGTCGATATACGTTTGCTTGAAGGTAGTCACCATAGCAAAGTCACCTTTTTGCAGCAACTCTACATACCGGTCGTTGCCCATCGCGGTCAAAAACTCGGTGAAGCTAAGAGGGTACAAATCCAAAAACTCCGCCTTACCTACAGGGAAAGACGTGCCCTGATGCAAGGCAACGCCCAGGAGTGAACCGGCGCACATGATTTGATATTGTGGCGCATCCTCATTAAAGTATTTCAACGCAGTCAATGCTTTCGGTACTTCCTGTACTTCATCAAAGATGAGCAGGGTATTCGTGGGATCGATCTTCTGGCCGGAATATAGTTCCAGCCCCATCATGATACGCTCCACGTCCAAATCGGCTGAAAATAAATCCTTCATGCGCTGATTATGGTCAAAGCTGATGTAGACGGTCCTATCAAAGGCAACCCTGCCAAACTCCTTCATCAGCCAAGTCTTGCCGACCTGCCTTGTACCGCGAATAATGAGCGGTTTTTTGTTCCGCTTTGCTTTCCACTTATGCAAATCCTCTATCGCTGTTCTATACATGGTTCATCACCTCACAAGCTGAGCATACCTTGTTTTGGCATAAATTACAATGATATTTGAGTCATTTTCTACACTTTTTACATCGAAAGTTTTCAAATCAAAATAATGTTTCTTGCAGTGTTATTTGTCTTTTCTGAAGTTGTACTGAAAATGGAACATTTACGACCGTACTAAGACACTTCCTCCCATTCTCCAAACTCCCCAATCAAGGCATCTTCTATCTCCTCAAGGGTAATACACCCTATTTCCTTAAGGCGTCCGTCTTCCGACCATGTCAGGAAATCTTCGTATGTTAATTCTGGTTCTTCATAATAAAATTTCAGAAAGGAAAACCATATGCCGTCTGTACCCCTGTCCTCTTCGTAACGAAGCAGGTAATATTCAGTCTCTTCAAGTGTACTTTGAAAGAAGACGGCCTGGCCGGGTACGATCAGCACAACTAGGGCATCTGTATATTCACGACCGCTAAACTGAAGGGTAAACGCCTGTAAGTGGGTTTGATTATTTGCCTGTTGCAGTGGGTCGAGGGATTGTTCTCCACTGACTATCCAGGTATAAACAGCTTCTGTTGCTTGGGTGTTTTCCATTTCTTCGGCAATATCTTCGAGGCGATGCGAAACGAACAGGGGTAAAGTAAATTCCTGACAGGCTGCGGAACGACAGTGATAGACAGGCACATTATCTATGTGCCCGACACCGTGGGCCAAATCAATAGGAACGGTTCGGGTGGTCAGGTATCCTGTATCGCCACAGCCGCACGAGTCAATAGGTTCTATGGTTTGATCAAACACATATGACACCTCACTAAAGTTTTTTAAAGGCTTAATTCTACAAGACTTACAGATCTCCTTTTTGCCTAAACTCTGTACATATTAAATGTAGCCAATTATCACGAACTTTACACGTGTTAATCAAGCCTTCATTTATCCGGGGTTTAATTTTTTTGACCTTGTCTGAGTGTTGGTTTATACTAAGATAGGTAGACCAATGATATGAGGTGTAAGGTTGACGAAAAAAGTCGCAGTTGTCACTTTGGGATGTCCAAAGAATCAAGTAGACAGTGAAATAATGGCGGGATTACTGGCCCAAGATTATAGCTTTATAGAAAACCCCGCAGAAGCGGATATTATTGTCGTAAATACCTGTACATTTATCCAATCGGCCAAGGAAGAATCGATTGAAGCTATTTTTGAGATGTCTTGCTTTAAGGAATCCGGCACTTGTCAGACCCTGATTGCGACAGGGTGCTTGGCGCAGCAGTACGGGCAAGAATTAATGCAGGATATTCCTGAATTGGATGGTGTGCTGGGAACCGGAAATATTGATGAAATTGCCAAATTAGTTCAAGTTTGTGAGGGGACACGAACGACGCTTATTCAAGGAGGAACCCCTGATTTTCTTCATAATGACTTGATGCCCCGTAAACGATTGACCCCTGATTATTTAGCTTATGTAAAGATTGCAGAAGGCTGCGATAACTGTTGTACTTATTGTGTTATTCCGTATGTACGCGGACGCTTTCGCAGCCGTTCGGAAGAATCAGTGATCCGCGAAGTCCAGGAAATGGCCGCTCAAGGGGTTAAGGAAATTATGGTTATGGCCCAGGATACCACGCGCTATGGACATGATCTTTATGGAGAACTCCGCCTTCCTCAACTAATTCATCAGCTTGCTCGTATCGAGGGTATTGAATGGATCCGGCTAATGTATTGTTATCCGGAACGGTTTTCAGATGAACTAATTGAGACTATGCGTCAGGAACCCAAAGTTTGCAGGTACGTTGATTTGCCGTTGCAACATGCGGATAATAAAATATTAAAAGACATGAATCGACGCGGAACAATTGAGGAGGCTGAAACGCTGATTGGAAAATTGCGCGATGCCATGCCGGACATCACCGTTCGGACGACTATGATCACGGGTTTTCCGGGAGAGAGTGAACAGGAATTCCAAACTATGGTAGATTTCATTGAACGTGTTCAGCTTGACCGGCTCGGGGTGTTTGCCTATTCCCAGGAGGAGAATACACCGGCGGGTCTTCGCTCGGATCAGGTTTTGCCAGAAATTCGTGAATTTCGCAGGGAACAGATCATGCAAATCCAACAAGAAATCTCTCTGGTGAGGCAACAACGTTGGGTTGGTCGGGTTGTTTCGGTGCTGCTTGAGCAGAAACAGCCAGGCGGACGGTGGATGGGACGGACTGAAGGAGACGCTCCGGAAATCGATGGGCAAGTCTATATCACAGGTACTCAGACCTCACTTCAGGTGGGTGAGATGATCAAAGTTCGCATCCTTGAAGCGGATAGCTACGATTTAATAGGAGAGGTTGTTTCGTGAATCTACCCAATCGCTTAACACTTGCTCGGATTATTTTAATACCGGTGTTTATGGCCTTTTTACTCCTTAAAATCCCTAAAGGTCATGAGATTTTTCCGCATCAAGATGTTGTGGCGGCAATAATTTTTATTTTAGCTGCCGCGACGGATGGTTTAGATGGCTATATCGCTCGCAAGCGGCACCTGGTTACGAATTTGGGTAAATTCATGGATCCGCTTGCCGATAAACTATTGGTTTCCGCTGCCCTGATTTCCTTGGTACAGCTTGGAGAGGTGATGGCTTGGGTTGCCTGGATCATCCTGGCAAGAGAGTTTGCCGTGACGGGACTACGAGCTATAGCGGCTGTGGACAGAGTTGTCATCAGTGCCAGTAAGCTCGGAAAAATAAAGACTGTTTCCCAGGTTATTGCAATTTCGGCAATCTTACTGCATGATTGGCCCCTTTCTTTAATCGGTATTCACATTGGCCAACCCTTCTTATACATCGCCTTGTTTTTTACAGTCATCTCAGGTCTTGATTATTTGCTCAAAGCTCGGAAATTATTACATAAATAGATTATTTCGGCGAACAAGGGTGTTGGGTAATACCAGCGAAGCTGTCACCAGGGGCAAAGTAGATGGTTTTAAATGGAAAATTTATTGATCACATCGTTATATTCTTGTTGGGCATCAGAATCGCTAACTTTGAATATACCTCAAGAGTCTGTATATTTCTTCTTCCACGAGGATTCAAATAGTAAACGGCTTGCTTTTTGGCCATTGAATCAGTGAACATGGCCAGTAATTCCTTAAATGACTGAGGGAACGGGACAATACGGTCCTTGTTCCCTTTGCCTTTGTTTATCCGTATTTGGCAGTGATTAAAATCAACGTCTGTAAGCTTGATGTTTATTAACTCACTGACCCTTGCGCCAGTATATAAAAGCGTTTTCACTATCATCATGTCCTGAAAGTTTATGGACAAACGCCATCAACCGGAATATCTTCTGACAAAGGAAAATAATGCAATCCTGTTTGACATATCTTTAATAAGCTAAAGGGCTTTAATGACAGGCCGGTGAACCTCGTTATTCGATTGGAATTGAAGGATGCCTTTTAATGATTGTTTGCTGACTATCGGATAGAGCACGTCCCTAATAATTCCGTTCGGGAAATCTAATGCTGTTTGCGCTAGGCTGAACAGGATTCCTTGTTTATTGCTAACCCGTCTAAGATCGTTTAGTATTAAGTGGTTTGTCATTTAATTTCTATTCGCGGGGTCTAAATCCACCGCCTTTAGGCGGTATAAGCTTTAAGCCTTAAAGAACAGAGAGGACGGACATACTAATTCTAAAAGGAGATTAGTCTGTCGGTAGATGGATTCGCTCAATTCAAAGGATACCAAAATGGCACTCGACGCTCATTCAATCAGAGGGGCTGTCTCAAAATAATGTTTTAGTGCGCCATTCTGAGGCGACTACTCATGAAGATTCCCGGAAAAATTAAGAAAAGAGTGTGAAATCAGCTCGCATCATCGCTGATTTCACACTCTTTCTAATCTTAGGAACACCAAAAAAGAGGATTTTTTGGATCTCTCAAAACTCCTTCTTTAATGGCTCAAGCAGATTTATGCAACTTTTATTTCGTGCAACGAACAGCTGCATCTGTCTTGTTGTATTTTATTATGCAATTTATTAATGTTAAACTCAAAAGCCAACAGCAAAAATTCAGTTTTAACGTTCTTTTTACCACGCATTACAAATCGACGAAAGCTATGATCTTCTTTCAGTACTCCAAAAGCCCCTTCAACTTGTATGGATCAATTCATCCTTAGTAAAATACCCTCAGTCGTTGTGATATTATGTAATGATTCTGCTCGTTTTTCCAAAAATAGTTTGGATGTCGATAGTTTCTTATTACCCGCTGCTTTGGTACAATGCTGCTTGAATTTACAGCCTTCACAACTCTCACATTCATAGAGGGTCACATCGGATTTATAGCCACTTTAAGACGTTCTTGTCGTCTTTCCAACAACCGCTAGTTTTTTATGATTGGCGCAAAGATATTCGTCTTTTTCCGTATCATAGATCATATTTTCCCGTTTGCCGATAATCTTGCTATAATTTCTATTTTTCATAGCCTCATATGTCTGTGGCTTGATGAAGGCCTTTTGTCCATGTCCATGTAAATAAACATAGTTTTCTTCACTTTCATAGCCTGCATCGGCAATGATATGGAGATATTTTTTAGGTAAGTTTTCAATGAGCTTCTCCAGAAAAGGGATCAGCGTCATTTGATTGTGGGCGTTCACTCGATATGGCTAGTCCTACGATATATTCAGCTTCCACGCCAATTTGGACATTGTACCCTGGCTTTAGCTGAGAATTCCTCATGTGATCTTCTTTCATGTGCATAAAGGTAGCATCCGTATCAGTCTTAGAGAAGCTATTTCTACCATCGAAAAGTTCTGACTCGTCTTTTCGCTTTTATATAAGAAAAAGGGCCACCTCTTCATAGAAATTACATTTCTATTTTGAGACAGCCCCTAGTTTAGTTAAAGAAGCCCTCAGATCATCATTACCAGCAAAGTAGCAATTGATCTGAAGGCGTTTACACTTACACAAATATTGGTTGTTCTATAATATTCCTACTTGAGGATATTTGTGAAGGGAGATTATAGAAAAGGTCAATTATACTCGTTTCAAAAATTATACTCACAAGAAATGTACGATTATTATCCTCAGGTTTATTTTTTTATCCCCTACGCACCTTCCTTTATGGAAGAACCTCATGTTGTCTGTCAACCATATTACTCAAAAAAATATATATTTTCTATATATACCCGTTTTTAAGCAAACACTAATTTCATAAAGGGTGATATCAGGTGAGACATCTCCGCGGGTTTTAGTATTGAATTTTGAGTAATTTTTTTTGCATTTTAGCAAATTTCTACATATTATTCCAGTTTATTGTGATATAATCCTCCTAATATTTAAATGGTATTTATCATTTAAATATTAAGCCATCAGATCAAAAACACCCTGAGAAAGTAGTATTTGATCTGATGGACTGCCCCTACACAAATTGTAGGTGATTTATTTTACACCTACTGGGGATGTTTTGTGAAGGGAGAT
>JQID01000194.1 GCA_000770645.1 Desulfosporosinus sp. Tol-M | reverse complement strand
CACGAACGACTTGTCAATGATGAAATCTCCAGGAACCGGGAGGAATCCAATTTAAACGCCAGACAAGTCCGCGAAGAGCTTAATCAGTCTGTCCATTCATTTAACGAATCCATTCTGGCGCGTATGACAGAAATCGCCAACCTGCAACGAAACCAATTAGACATTTTCGCCACCCAGTTAAATTCTCTTACCAAAACAAATGATCAGAAATTAGAACAGTTGCGCCGAACAGTGGAAGAACGGCTTCTGCTCATGCAACAGGATAATGGGCGGAAACTGGATCAGATGCGGGCAACTGTCGACGAAAGACTCAACGCGACTCTTGAGCAGCGCTTGGGAGAATCCTTTAAGTTAGTTAGTGAACGCTTAGAGGCGGTGTACAAAGGGCTTGGGGAAATGCAAACCTTGGCTTCCGGTGTCGGAGACTTAAAGAAAGTCCTCACCAATGTAAAAACTCGAGGAATTTGGGGAGAAATTCAGCTGGGAAATCTATTGGAGCAAATCCTGACTCCCGAGCAATATGCCACGAATGTTCTGACCAAAGCCGGAAGCAACGACCGCGTTGAATTTGCCGTCAAGCTCCCTGCCCGGGACGGTCAGGACAGTATTATTTGGCTCCCGATTGACGCAAAATTCCCCATCGAGGATTATGAACGTTTAATAGCCGCCCAGGATCAAGCCAACCTTCCCCGCATTGAAGAACTTGGTAAGTCTCTGGAAAATCGCATTAAGCTGGAGGGAAAAACCATTCGGGACAAATACATTGATCCCCCGCATACCACGGATTTTGGCATCTTATTCTTACCGGTTGAAGGATTGTATGCCGAGGTGTTACGCCGTCCCGGCCTTTGTGAAATCCTCCAACGGGAGTACAAAGTAGTCATAACCGGTCCAACCACGCTTGCTGCCCTTCTAAACAGTCTCCAAATGGGCTTTCGGACCCTGGCTATTGAGAAGCGCTCCAGTGAAGTATGGAGCTTACTTAGCGCCGTGAAAACGGAATTTGGCAAGTTTGTGGAGGTTCTTGAAAAAACGCAAAAGAAACTCCGGGAAGCGAGCAGCACTATCGAAACAGCGACCAGAAAATCCCGAACCATCACCCGAAAGCTTAAAAATGTACAGACTCTCCCGGTCCACGAAGCCGCATTGCTCCTAAATCAAGGATTTGAAAGCGAGGACTAACCTGTAAATCATTTATACCCAGCTTCTTTAAAGTAATTTTTTTGAATGACGAGATCCGCCAGATCAATTCCTTTAATCCGGTTCTCCTGTTCCGTACTATTTTCAGCTTTTCCAACATATTGCTTGTTAGCCAAGACCGCAAAATCCTTTTTGGTATTCAGTAAGTTCCTTCCAAACACTGTATTTTGATAACTATCTTCCATAATACCCATTAGGTAGGCAATCGTCGGCATGATATCAATTTGTCCGCCGGTTATCGTAATTTCTTGTCCGTTCATTCCTTCATGATAGATCATGAGAGGTATCCGTTTACTGTCATCGCGCCACCAGTCTGCCTGAGGTTGAACTTGTTTCACTTCATCGTTATAGTACTTATGCACTCCGGTATGGTCCCCACAGATCACAACCACCGTATTATCCAATACCCCGCTCTGATCGAGAGTACCTAAGAAACTGCCGATTTGTTCATCCGTATAGTTTATACTTTGGAAATAACCACCCAATTTCGTCTTATTTAATTCCTCACTCAGAACCAGCTTCCGGTATTGATCGGGTAGTTCAAAAGGGTTATGGCTTGTTAAGGTAATCATAAAATTATAGAAGGGCTGCTTTTCACTGGCAATGATGGGTGCTATTTGCTTAAAATAACTGCCATCACTGATTCCCAACCCAATTTTTTCGTCCATGTTAAAATCAGTTTCGTCCAGCGTCTTTTCAAAGCCTATGGAAGTCAGGGCCGACATCCAGTTCCAATAAGAACCTTTATCCGGATGAATGGCTAAGGTGCTATACCCCGCTCCCTTCAGAATCTTAGGAAGTGAATTATAGCTATTATTGGGAAAACGGAAAAAGGTGGAACCCGTACGGACGGGATAGACCGAGGTGTTAGTCATTAAGTCAGCATCCGCACTGGAACCATTATAGACTTGTTCATAAAAATTAGAGAAGTAAAGACTGTTTGCCAAAAGCTTATTGAGGTTAGGGGTAATTTCCTGGCCGTTGACCTTTTTGTTGATGACGGAATTCTCCAGTGACTCCACTTGAATGATCAGAAGGTTTTGTCCCTTGTACATACCGCTATACATATTCGTTGGCAGATTTTCTTGCTTTTGTGCAAACCAACTTTTGATTTCTTGGTTCTCCTCGGGAGTAAGTATTTCAGTCCGTTTATTTTCGAAGTAATTATATATGTCAAAGGCATGATATCCCAGCGCGGAGAGGTTAGACATTGTCTGATTTGGTGACCAGGAGACTCTAAACAACATATCTTCCCCTTTTCCGCGCAGATCCAGTTGAACATGTTGATAGTACACATACGAAACGGAAAGTGCAAAAAGAATTAAGAGAGTAGATATGTTCCTTTCCGCCCTAACGTATAACTTTTTATACTTTAGGCCGATCCCCGCTAAAATTAACAGGTCTAAGAAAAATAGGAGATCGACAGGACGCAGCATCGACACGATACTACCGGCAAGATTATCAAGATTCGTTGTTTGACCCAGCAGGTAGGGCGAAAGAAAACAACTGTAACCACGGTAATACATCAAGTCCGCAACAAGTAATAAGGAAAACAAAAAGTTAAAAATCACTAAAAACCCAAATCTGGCTCGTCTCTGAAACAGAAAGGCCAAACTCAGTACTATGACGATCAAGGAGACATAAACAGCCAGTGGCGGCGGCGAACTAAAACTATGAAAAGCCTTAACAAGACTAAAACTGGTAGCGTTATCATTATTAATTAGTCCCAAGAAAAATATGGACTTAGCCAATAGTGTTATGGTCGTGAATATAAATCCGGCGTCTTTAAGCCACACAAACCCCGATGCAATCAGATTCCGTAAACCTGTTAAACACTTCGAGGCATTAGAAATATTTTCTTTTGAATCACACCTTAAATACTTTTTTAGGTTTGGCAAGAATACATCATTCCTTATATTGATAGTGTATTGTAATTATTCTATATTCGACAATAGTTTCAGTTTAACCTTTAATTAATAAAATCTTCAATTAATGCTTTTCCGAGGAAATTTTTCGTATACTGCGGATAATGACTACCAGGAGGACGGCCACGACGATAACCAGAATTCCCTGCATCAGCCGGGAATTCCGCTCGGTCCATGGTCGGGTATCTTTAAACTGATGCTCAGTTGCTGGTCCATATCGATCTCCCCCATCTTTTATTTTTTTTAATCAGTCACTTTCTCTTAATCGCATGACCACCTTTTGGACGGGTGAGAAAATAAATAACACCGGCGACAATAAGGGTTAGAATTGCAGCATTAGGCAAGGTAATATATTCTTTTGGCAGAGAAGTGGCGAGTCCGATATAGCCAAACATAATAAAGATCATCGCCGAGATCCCTTTTACAAGTCTCTCCGAAATCTTTTTTCCCGCCAGTACTCCAACATAAATGCCTAGTCCATCGGCAATCATCATGCCGGTAGTTGTACCCAGCAAGGTAGCAAGTGGGGAAGGGTATTTCGCGGCAAGGGCTATTGTAGCCAACTGGGTTTTATCTCCCATTTCCGCAATAAAGAAAGCAATTGCCACAGTCGTAATAGGGCCAAACTTGGATGGTTTCTTATCTTCGCCGTCAAGAGTATCCCCCCTGATGGTCCATAAACCAAAGAGAATGAACGATGCGGCGGCTATACTTTGGACAAGTTGAAGATCAAAATTGGTGCCCAGGTATGCACCTACCGTCACAGCCAGGGCATGATTCAATATAGTCGCCAGGAATACTCCAATAAGCACTGATTTGGCGGGAAATCGAGTAGCAAAGGCCATCGCGAGCAATTGGGTTTTGTCTCCCATTTCGGCTAGAACCACCATCAGAACAGCTCCCAAAAAAACTAACACTATTTAACCCCTTTCGAAATATCTAAAATAAAAAGCGAGAACCTTAGCACAGTTTTCTGGTACAATAAACTGTGCTAAAGGTCTCGTCTTATTGACTAAATCAATAAGGTAAAGCCAGGTTCTAAATCAGTCTGTTGACTTTACCAGCACATAAAGTGCTTGTTGCACCCTTTTAATATTATGGAATTATTTTAACGTATTAAATTATTACTTGTCAATGTTAGCGGGCTTCAATAAGTGATTACTCCTTGGTGGATTTGCCACAATTTGACTATATTTTGGGCTTGGTCTTGGAGAATGGCACTCCCTTTTCGCCCAATCTGATTATTCCATAGATCGTAGCCGGCTTGAGAACAAGTTGAGCAAGCTTCTCTTTCGGTTTACGGAATTCTGTTACACATACCGGCTAATGAACAATTGGCGCGCCGAATAGGATAAAGAAATCGTAGTCAACTCCGGCTTCAGCACCGGTACCGAAGGTCATATTGATATTCTGCAACAGTACTTTTAGTTTGTAACCGTTGTTTTCCACATTCAAGGTCATCGCTTCCGGAGGAAGCGATTCTTTCGGCGCTTTTCCAATCCCGGACAAGTTACCGGCTAATTCGTAGAGGCCGGTACTCACCAGCTCAGTCCCGGCTGCATCCTTAACCGAAACCCGGACTTCTTGCGGCGTCAGACGCTCAACCGTGAGCTCGTAACTCATATCCCGGATCTGAAACTCATGCTTCGATGTTTCCTCCGCAGGCATTTTCCGGTAGGAACCGATGCCCGTGACAAATATATCGTAGCCACTGATACTGAATGGTTTTTGCATATCCAGACCGGCATAGAAATATTGAGACTCGGGATTGATGGCTTCATAAGCAGTTTCAAAACCAAAAACGCTTTTCATTTTTTCATCCGTTACATAACCATATTTTTGATTATCGTACGTCTTGAAATCTGCCGGCAGCCAGGCCAGATACTGCAGGTAATTGCGGATTCCCAGGTAATTGAGGATGTTGGTGGTTTCCAGCCGCAGTCGCATGGTAACGTCGGCTTTGGGTGTGATTTTGCCCCCGGTCAGCACTCCTTCGGTGGTAAGCATCTGCTCCAGGCGGGTTATCTGAGAATTGCGCGAGACGGTGAAAGCGTCAACAGGCGGGATGACTGAGACGATGGCCAAGCCCGCTCCCAATAAAGCGATAATGAAATTTTTACCGACCGGCTTGAAGCTGAGGACAATCCCACAGATTAACGAATAGATCCCGAATAAGATCACGTAATAGCGCGCTTCCGTCACCCCGTAGGCGTTTAACCGGATATAGACGGAGATCAGCTGCATGATAACCATCAAGATCAACACTTTGGGGAATACTTTGCGATAATAGGCGGCGAATTTATCTTCCAAGTGGCTGGCCAGCACATAGACTATCAGGCCAACTGCCGAGTAGGCCAGGATCATCGGCCCCAGCTGTCCGGAAGGCCATTTGAAAGTGAAGAGGATCTTACCAAAATAGACAATCAAAACCAGGCTGTAAGCGGCGATCAACGGAACTGTGATATAGGAAATCAGGATTTTCAGGACCTGAGGATAACCGGCGGCGTGCTGGGTATAGGCTATATCTTCTTCCGTCTCGGAATTAAAAAGGGGCAGCCGCGAGAGATAGTAGGTGGTGGCAAAGAAAATCCAGATGATGGCCATGGTATAAGTGTATGAATCTTCGTTGACTTTGAAGAGCAGCGCGTCGATGGCAGCGATGATGCTGGAGATGCCGGCAGCCAGGACAGCTGAAAACAGAATTGAGGTGAATGTCGATTTGAAGTGCGTCAGGGCTATGCTGTTAAAATCAGCTTTACCTTTGTATGACGGCACCCAAATGTAAATGCAAAACATGGCAAATACAGCGACAATAGTCCGAGCTCTGACGGCGTAGTCGATACTCGGTGCGGAGGCGATAATCAGATAATAACCGCCAACCAGCAGCGCTGCGACAACATAGACCAACAGCCGCAATTTCTGCAGTCGTTTGAAGCGTTCACAACAAAATTGCGCGGCCACTGTCAGGAACGCACCCAGGCCAAAAGTGAACAAAAGCTTCTGGATAAAGAGGTCTGGGGTGTTATGCAGTGAAATCATGTAGCAGGTAACGATAGTGGCACAGGCCAGGCAGACGACAGTCAGGGGAAAACGCGTAACAGCTTTGATAAATCCTTGGCCGGTGTTGACTATTGCTTTGAAAAAGCGGTTCATAGTGTTCCCTCCTTACATAAGTATTTTGTGCATTGTACCTGTTTGAATTCCTATTTCTTGTAAAGATTTCAATACTCCTTCTCGTCTACTTGTTTCAGCATTTGTTTCCCTACTAAGGATTATAACAGAAAAAAATGCCATTTGAATGGCATTTTTCTTGTATTATGGAGCGATTTCTGAGTGTTGTAATTAAATGATCATAGTATCTTAATGAATTGATACCCCAGTTCCATCGATTATTAATTCTTTTAATCCTGTCGAATGACTACTGCCGCGCATTTTGACGATTCTTAGATATCTGTTTAAATCCTTATCTTCCTCTTTAAAAGTCAAAAGTAATAAATTGTCTGCGACAAAACTGACTCCATGCTTTGTTAGAGCAGATATTGTTGAAGTGGTTTGCATTTCGTGGGTAAGTAAAACGGTAACTCCATGAGACTTAAAATAATCTGTAAGCCCCCAGATATGATCCGTATATTTAATCTTATCACTCATTCCGACTTCAAACGAAGAGATAGAATCAATGATTAATCTCCCGGCACCAACTTTATGAACAAACTTCTGAATTCGATAAACATGTTCATCGACATCCAGCTCAACAGGGGAAACGTAGATTACATGTAACATACCTTGCTCGATATAAGGTCTGATATCTTGACCAATTTGAAGAAAATTATTAATGGTTTGCACAGGATTTTCTTCAAAACTTACAAATACTGTGATAATCCCAGACTTTATACCCGCTAATACGAAGCTTAGAGCCAGCATAGTTTTTCCCGAACCGGAAGGTCCTGTGACTAAGGTAGTTGATGCTTTAGGAATGCCTCCCCCCATGAGCTGATCCAGTTTTGGTATCCCTGAAGAAACTCGCTCCTTATATTGGGCGATATCTTGTGACAATACCGTAGAGGTTAAACGAGGATACACGTTAAATCCATCTTTAGATATCTTAAATACTACCTCACCGTTAGAATGATCGGTTCCCCTCATTTTTAAAACCCGTAAGTATCTCTTCTGATGCTTCTTTTCTTCCGTTCCATAGAGATAAATAATGCCGTCGGTTATCGCACTTTCTGGTCTATTTTCAATATCTCCTTCCGAGTACTCACCCAAAAGAATGGTTGTACAGCCCCAAGCTGTCAATTGAATGGTTAAATCAGTAATAAACTCTCGAAATTTCATCGAATCGGGAATGATATCTGCGAAGGTTTTGATGGTATCTACAAAAACCATTTTCGGTTGGTATTCTTTAAGATAGTTATCAATTAATTTAATAGCTTGCGTCGGGCCCTCTTTACGTAACACACCACCCAAGTCCTTATAAAAAATACTTTTTTGCACTTTATCAATATCAAAGAAACTGAACTCTTGTTGAAATCTCATTATTTTAATTTGCGGTTCCGATAGGGTAGTTAGATACAATGCCTTATCGTCATTTCCTGTATTTTGGAACATTATCTGATGTGCCAAGATTGTTTTTCCTGTTCCTGGTCGTCCAGCCAGCAATATTGTTGAACCCTTTGGTAGTCCTCCGCTTAAGATCTGATCAAATACTATAATACCCGTTGAAATCCTATCCAATTCTACTTCACCCCTTCCAACTAAGACTTAAACTGCTACATCTTCAACAATGAAATTAGCCCGCACTTGGGTTAGTTGTTTTACCACTTCTTTTCCAACCAGCTGGACCAAAGTGTCGATAATATTATTCAGGAACTCCGTAAGAACAAGAATTGCACGATCGGGTTCGATTTTGGATAACTCTTGTACGTCAACCCCATCCTCTGAAACCCGAATTAAATTAGCTTCATCATATTTTAGTTCCGTCTTCCACAAGGCACGTTCAAAAATGATCACGAAAACTCGAATACCAATAGTCTGTCCAACTGATTCAAATAAATCATCAATCATCTTTTTACGAAAATTAAAATCCACTCTTCTCCCTCCCTCTCAGTCAGTGCTATTGGTAAAACATCTTTTGCCTTTCCTTGAAAATCCATTCACATGCTTCTTTTTCTTGATCTAGAGCGGCTGCCTCGAGTTTCGAAGCCCAGTCAAAGACCGGAGTTATTTTCAGAGTTCCGGATGATCCTTTTAACTTGTGAGCCAACCCTCCTAATTTTTTAAAATCATCCTGCGCGATAGAGTCTTCAATCTCCTGAAATAGACCCGATAAATTGCATGCGAAGTCTACAAATAATTCCCTGGCATCCTCCAGTAATAATCCAGTGCTTTCAGTAAATGCATCAATATAACTTACCAGAAAATCCAAATGTTCCGCACTCGCTTTGCTGTCCTTTAAGTTGTCTTGGATCATCTGGAACAGAACATCAAAATCAATAGGCTTTTTGATATAATCATCCATGCCTGCTTCGATGCACTTCTCTTTATCACCCTCCATAGCATTGGCCGTCATGGCAATAATGATCGTGTGTTTACTACTGCCTTCCAGTTTCCTTATTTTTTCTGTGGTTTGATACCCATCCATCCCAGGCATCTGACAATCCATAAAAACGATATCATAGTTCTTACTCAGTACAGCTTGATAAGCTTCCAGTCCATTCACCGCCACATCGCAAGTCAAGTTCCGTGTCTTAAGCAATGCTGTGACGGCTTTGCGATTCATTTCATTGTCTTCAACCAAAAGTATCTTGGGTTTCTTATTATATAGATTATTATGAACTTTTTCTTTTGTCCTGATAGGTATAGTTTCTTTTGTATTCTTTAAACCAAGAACGACGGCAATACAATTAAGCAAATCATCTTTTCTAATCGGTTTGCTAAGAAATCCTGAGAAGCCCAGTTGCTTTGCCTCTTTGACATTCACGTTTTGAGCTGCGGAGCTAAGCAGTATCAGTTTAACATCTTTGGCAAATGGAATAGCCGTTAAAGAAGTTGCCAGCTCATAACCACTCATGCTTGGCATTTGGTAGTCTATTAATGCAACATTTATTTTGTCTTTGGTCCTCGCGCAGGAAATGATTGAATTCATTGCCAGACCGGCATCGTTGGCTTCAAATACCTTGCCTCCTATCTCACCAAGATACGAAGCAGCAATTTTCCTATTATTCGCATTCTCATCGACAATAAGAAGATTCACACCGTGCAGATGTTCGAAGGCCAACCTAAGGTCCGAGGCTCTTTTCGTTATCTTCAAACGTATCTCAAAATTAAAGATTGAGCCTTCCCCAAGTACACTTTCAACCTGAATATTACCTCCCATAATTTCAATCAATTCTTTAGATATCACAAGTCCGAGGCCCGTCCCTCCAAAATTTCTGGTTGTTGAGGCATCTGCCTGGATAAAAGATAGGAAAAGCTTTGGAATATCCTCCTGGCTAATTCCGATACCTGTATCTTTGACACCAAACTTGATTAGGCCAATATCATTTTCTATCTCTGTACAATCAACTGTTACAGAAACCTCGCCGCGTTGAGTAAACTTCACTGCGTTACCGACAAGATTGTTTAGTATTTGCCTAAGCCGATGCGGATCGCCCATAACCTCTTCAGGAACGTTAGCATTTATCATCGTATGAAGTACAATGTTTTTTTCAGTAGCTTCCGGTACCAGGAGTGAGATAGCATCCTCAATGGCCGTTCTGATATTAAAACAAGATTTTTCCAGCGTTAGCTTTCCGGCTTCAATCTTTGAAAAATCCAAAATATCATTAATAATGTGCAGCAATGTTTCTGAAGCAGATTTCGCCCCACGTATGAACTCTTTCTGTTCGGCAGACAAGTTTGACATGCGCAATAACTCCAGAAAACCCATTAAGCCATTGATTGGTGTTCTAATCTCATGCGACATATTCGCCAGGAACTGACTCTTCATGATATTTGCTGCTTCAGCTTGTTCTCTGGCAATTTCCAACTCTGCAGTCCGCTTTTCTATCTCTTTGTACTGGTGGGTAAGTTTTTTATTAATAATGACTAATTCTGCTGCCAGTTTCTCTTTTTCTTTGTTATGATAAGCAAGCTCTCTTTGAAAGTCAAGTTCTTTGTTTGCAATAACTAATTCCGCTGCCCGTTTTTCTTTCTCCCCAGCGAGATTTCTAAGTTCATTTAATTGCCATTTTTCCTTGGATATATCAATAAAACTTGTTATTAAATAATTCTTTTCCGGATAATACACATTCACCCTATACGATTTAGTCAAATATTCTGAACCCTGGCCAAATTCATTTTTACCGGCATTTATTACTATCTCACCCTCAAAATTAATCCAACTTAACCCATTATTTTCGCTGCCCTGAAATACATCGGACATTTTCCTGCCAATGATATCGTTCCCTTTTAATCCCGCAAGTTTTTCAAAGGCGACGTTTACTTCAATAAATTCATAGTCACAAGGATTACCGTCTTCATCACAGATTATTCTGTAATATACATATCCCACCGGCGACTCTTGAAACATCTGTTTATAAAAATCATCCTTCAAGTGGTATACCTCCATTTGCTTCCCTAAGGGTTGCTGGCTTACCTGTTTATATTTCAACACCTATCCCTTAAATCCTTTGCAACAAACCGGTTGTTCTCTTAACTAAATACCTCTAACCCCACAGGCACTTGCGGGATTAGAGGTATTTATAGATCCGATACTCATTCTGAGAAATTATTATGGTCTTCCCAAATACTTGTACCAATTCTCGTATTCCCTTTCGAGCTCTATAATAGTTGATTTGTGCCTGGCATGCTTTAAGGCTTCATTAAGAGCACATTTGTCCGCATCACGGAGCAGAATTATTCGGATTGGTGCATCACTCATGTCCTTTTCCCCCATATCCAACTTACTCACTAACCTGGCTTGGCCATACTTTACTCGTAATTTGGTCCATAAGCCGTATTGTCAAAAGAACTGTTTTATTTTCGGCTTTCAATTCTTCAATTATAGCTTTAATTATTTTAACTCCTTTTTCATTGTTAAAGGTATAAAGAGATTGCATCTTTAGCCCTCCATTTCTCAATGCATTGAAGAAAAGCGTTGACTCTATGCGATAAACGTTCTGCCGAAGACCTTGACTTCTTCCATTTGTTTATTTTTAGTGATAATCTCGTTATTTCCGGCAACGGTTATGCTTGATGATCGGATAGGGTTATTCACACCGATGGAACAGTAAGCCTTAATTTCCGCGTTTTCTCCAATTACTGAATTGTGTATAAAGCAGTCATGAGAAATCCTACTGTTAGGTAATAATATAGAATTTTCAATTCTGGATTTTTTGCCCACGTAAACCCCCGGAGCAAGAATTGAATTTATGACTTCTCCGTGAATAGTGAAACCGTTACTTATCACGCTGTTTATAACCACGGCATTTGCTCCGATATATTGGTGGCGCAAATTATTTGTATTAGAAAATATTTGTAAATCAAAAATATTAAATTTCGGTTGCGGCTGCAGCAATTCCATATTGGCATTGTAGTAGCTTTCAACGGTTCCGACATCTTTCCAGTATCCATAAAAGTGATAAGAAAATAATTTTTTCTTCTGTTCCAATAGCATTGGAATTACATTTTTTCCGAAGTCATTGTCTGATTGCCTGTCACTTTCATCTTCAGTCAAAGCTCGTCTTAAAACCGGCCAGTTAAAAATATAAATTCCCATAGATGCGAGGTTACTATCAGATTTTGCAGGTTTCTCTGTGAATCTTATAATTTGAGATTTTTCATTGGCGGAAAGAATACCAAAACTTGATGTATCTTCCCAAGGGACTTCAATTACGGAAATCGTGACATCAGCCTTTTTCTCTTTATGGAACTCAAGCATATGAGAATAGTCCATGTTATAAATATGGTCGCCTGACAAAATCAGAACATACTCCGGATCGAAGCGACTGATAAAATCTATATTCTGGTATATAGCATTGGCTGTTCCTTTATACAAACTACTCCCCAGCTCCCTGGCGTAAGAAGGCAACAGATGTATACCTCCGTCAGTGCTATCAAAACCCCAAGCTGAACCGGTTCCAATATACGAATTTAGCAATAATGGTTCATACTGGGTCAAAACACCTACGTTAGAAATATGGGAATTCGCACAATTACTAAGACTAAAATCAATTATTCGATAGTTGCCTCCAAAAGATACTGCTGGTTTGGCTATACCTCGCGTAAGTCCGCCAAGTCTGCTTCCCTTCCCACCGGCCAACAACATTGCGATCATTTCCTTCTTTGACAAAATCATACCCCCTTCTCTTTTATAAAATGCATTTTAAAACAACCTGAAATCATATTATTTGAGTAAATAAGAAGGCTGACTCGATAGTCTTATCCAGTGTACCAAGATGTTCTTTCTTCGATATTTAAGATCTTAAATAAGAAGGCTGACTCGATAGTCTTATCCAGTGTACCAAGATGTTCTTTCTTCGATATTTAAGATCTTAACAAAAAAAAATGCCATTTCTATGACATTTTTCTTATAATATGAAGCTATTCTTTTCACACAAAATCTCTTCTTGATAAGCCTGCTTCTTTAGCAAGGCTTTACACCCAGTTTGTATCCTACCCCGTGTACGGTTCTGATGTAATAGGGATTAGCAATATCTGGCTCAATCTTTTCTCGTAGGCGTTTTACCAGCGAAGTGACGACTGAAGGACTTCCATAATAGTTTGAATCCCAGATTTGGTAAAGGAGCTGTTCTCTGGTAAAGACCTGATCCGGGCGGTTAGACAGCATCCAAAGAAGAGCATATTCCTTGGGGGTCAGATTAACCTCTTTACCTCCAACCTTAGTGATTCTACTGATATTATTAATAGTAAGACCTGGAAGTTCGATGATATTTCGCTCGTTTTCCGGATGATCATGTTCGTTAACCCGGCGCAATACCGCTTTAATGCGTAAGATGAGTTCTGTGCTATCGAACGGCTTGGTTATATAGTCATCACAGCCTAAGATAAGTCCTAAAATCTTATCCTTATTGTCTTCCTTGGCCGTTAGAATAATAATAGGCAGATTACTTTCTTGCCGTATTTTGCGGCAAACTTCAAATCCATCCATCCCTGGCATCATGATATCAAGCAACAGCAGATCGGGGTTGCAATTATGGCACTCTTTGATGACTTCCTCACCTTGTCCAACAAACTTTACACTAAAACCTTCCCGCGTCAATAAGATACGTAGGAATTGCCGGATACTGGCATCATCTTCTGCCACTAAAATAGTTGTTTCGATGATAACGACCTCCCTCCACTGAATATCAGCTTATAATCTCAAACTACCCCTATTGCTCTACATCTTCTAATGAAGTATCAATGATTACTTGTTATAGACCTTACCATTCTTGAATCTTATATAAATATTTTGTATATCCACCGATTCCTTCTTATCTGGTTCAATTAACCATTTGGAATTGTTAAAACTCCCAAATAATATCCTGCTCCCGTCATATTCAACGGCATTGAATTACTCCGGCAATCCATTTTAAGTCTCTGCACACTGCATTCCCCTCAAATCCTTTCCTATTTCTTTTGAGAACGGTTTTGATACGCATCTGTCATAGTCAGAGCGGATATGCCGATCACCCGGCACATTTCTACTTTAACATTTCTACATTATCCCTTCATATCCTCCCACAATAGTAATAATAATCAAAGTAAAACATATAAGGCCAGACCGTCTAAAAATGAGATCTGACCTCATGCGAATATTTGGTTTTCAAGCTTGCTTCCTCCTCAGCATCAAAAGTAATAACCAGGTCCTACATAAATTCCTTCATTTCCTAAATGAAGCCAAAAAGAACTAGCCGATAAGATAAATACTAAACAATCTCTTTATACTTTCAAAGAGATATCTATCGTCTCGAATACTGATCTAAAAGTGTCATTATGGATTATTTGATCAATCATGACTTGTTTCTCCGCCTCAGTGAATTCGTGAAAGATCGGATTTAGATACCATTCGTTTTCTCTCGGATAGTAACGCAAATTGGCTCGAACTGTTTTTTCTGCTTCATCATCTTTTACGACTAGAGTTAACGCGTAATTGTTGAAGTTAGATTTCTTATCAAAACCTGATCCGTTAACCGTTATGTCATATATCTCCATTTATAATCCCTCCACTTTAGCCAATTATTGTTTTATTATGACTGGATCGAGACATATTATTCGGCATTATCTTCGAATCCGTCGGACTAATCAAGTCTTCCGCAATTCTTTCTTTCGGCAAAACATATCGATCCTTTCAAGTAATGACTAGATAATTCTAACCGTGTAATCGTTCAGCAAAACAGGGACCCATTGAGCTCCGGCTTTTGCCCGGGACTCTGCTTTAATGTTCTTCATCTCAATCTGGGTTACGGCACCGCTCCCTTGGATGACGTAAAACAAGTCATCATCGGTACCGCGGGCAACCCCCACGAGAAAACCGGTTCCTACCGGGTCTACCTTACCGATAGCTATTCCTTTTCCGGCCCGGCCTTGGGGTTTGTATTTCTCGAACGAGGTACGTTTTACGAATCCTCGTTCCGTCAACGTCACTAAATCACCTAAAGGATTTTCTTCTGAACTGGTCAGCAGCAACGCATCGACAATCCTATCTTCTTTGCCTAAAGTCATCCCTTTGACACCGCGTGCTTTCCGTCCCATTGGGTTAATTTCCGTTTCCCGGTACCTTATGGCTTGCCCTTGACGTGTGACGAGGAATAATTCCCCAGAGGTTTTGCTCAGGAACACTTTGACCACGGCATCACCCTCTTTAAGCCCCATGGTTTCCGAAGAGCGAGCGTCTGCAAAATTACTTACTGCGCTCCGCATGACCTGTCCATCCTTCGTGACAAATACGAAGAATATGGCATCTGACGCATCTTTGATGGGAATTGTAGAGACTATTTTTTCCCCAAACGCCAAGGGACATAAATTGGTTAGGAGACCTCCTTTATCTTTATTCCCGGCTTCAGGAACAGTTTTTGCCTTAATACAGTAGAATTTGCCTGTATGGGTAAAGAAATAAAGCGTATCCTTATCTGTGCAAGTGATCCTCTCCGCTAAGGTATCTCCATCCTTAAAAGCACAGATTAGAGCATTCCCTTTATTTTTCCTGGTTTGGAAAGGCATCCTTTTAATAAAGCCCTTCGTTGTGAGCATGACTTCAATGAGACTTTCCGGTTCCGCAAAGGAACTTAGATCAAGCTGATCTTTCATTTCCTCAGGCAGAATGAGCGTACGCCGATCATCTCCGTACTTCTCGGCAATGTCTTTGAGTTCTTTCTTGATAATGTCATAAACCTTATGTACATCCGCCAGGATGCTTTCTAACTCCGCAATGAGTTTTAACACGTTGGCATGTTCCTTCTTAATACCGTCCAATTCAAAGTTCGTTAAGTTTTGCAGCCTCATATCTAAAATGGCCTGTGCTTGGCTCTCGGATAGCTCAAAACGGGTAATAAGTGCCGCCTTGGCAATAGAAGGCGTCTTACTGGCCCGGATCAGGGTAATCACTTCATCAAGGTTATTAATGGCGATCACTAATCCTTCCAGAATGTGAGCTTTTAAACGGGCCTTTTCTAAATCAAATTCTGTCCGTTTCGTGACAATGATTCTGCGATGGTTAATAAATGCGGCATTAATCTCTTTAAGCCCCAGGACTTTAGGAGTACCTTCCGCCGTGATGATTAAATTGATAATCCCAAAGGTATCTTCCAGCTGGGTATGTTTATAAATAAGACGTAAAACGTTCTGCGGATCGGCATCTTTACGGCATTCAACGACAAGTCGAATCCCCTCCCGATCGGATTCATCCCTGACCTCGCTGATCCCTTCAATTTTACTCGCAGCGGCTAACGTCTCAATCTTGGCCGCCAGCGTTGATTTATTAACTTGATAAGGAAGCTCGGTGATAATGATTAAGCTTTTACCATTTTTAGCTTGTTCGATTAGCGCCTTACCACGCATCATCACTTTGCCGCGTCCGGTTTGATAGGCATTAAAAATACCCTCTGTGCCGATTATCAGTCCGCCTGTGGGAAAGTCCGGCCCACTCAACTTTTCCATGAGCTCATCGACCGTAATCAGGGGATTATCTATTTGCAGAATCACGCCGTTTACGACTTCCCGCAAATTATGGGGAGGCATATTAGACATCATACCGACAGCAATTCCAGACCCTCCGTTGACTAAGATATTAGGAAAAGGGCTGGGGAGAACGACAGGTTCTTTCAGACGTTGATCATAGTTTGCTTTGAAAAGAACCGTATCCTTCTCGATATCTTGGGTCATCAGTTGGGCTAAATGCGTCATTCTCATTTCCGTGTAACGCATAGCTGCCGCATTATCCCCATCAATTGAGCCGAAATTCCCTTGACCATCCACCATCGGATATCTTGTTGCCCAGGGTTGGGCCATCCGAACCGCTGAATCATAGATCGACGAGTCCCCATGCGGATGGTATTTTCCCATACAGTCTCCTACCAAGCGGGCTGATTTGCTGAATGGCTTATCCGTGTGCATTCCGATTTCGTCCATAGAATAGAGAATTCTGCGCTGAACCGGCTTAAGGCCATCCCTCACATCGGGAACAGCCCGCTGCAAGATAACATGTTTGGAATAACCCAAAAACGCTTCCGGTAAGACATCTTCGAGTGGACGCTGCATAATATGATCTTCCGTAATATTCATCGGGTATTTTCTCCCCCTACTCAACCTATCATCATCTTATCATCCGTTAAGACTATATTCTCCATCAGGGTTCGTCAAGATCAATGGGTTTATTCCTAATGAAGCGAATGCATTTATCAACATTGTAAAGGGAAGGGTTATCTATTTCGCCCTTCCCTTTATATCTTACGACATATAGTCCTCTATCAGCTTCCGCAATTCTTCATCCGTCATCACACCCGCTTGGCTCCTCATCATATCAGTATCATAAGCTTTTTCTCGCGTATCGTCTTGACCGGAGCCGCCTCCTAAAAAGCGGGCAACCGTACTGTCCAGGATGGTTTTCACCCCTTGCAGCATTTCCTTAAATGCATCTTGCGCTGTCGTATAGGCGACAATGGCAGGGTTACGATCCATTAGACTTTCAATTTCATTGAGCTCATTTCTATTGGCAAGCCCGCTTCTTTGTTCACTTTCCGAAAAACGTTGGTAAGCTATCTCTAGTTCCGCAATCAATCGTTGCGCCGACTCGTCGGCTTTCATTGCCTCTTCACAACGTTGTAATTCCGCACCTTCCTGACTTTGGTCAATGGCCGCAGCCAGAAGTTCTGCCTTTTCTCTAATTTCGCTGTTCATCAATTATTCACACACCTCCGAAGATTACATTCAATATGGAACGCAGGATTACTGTAATTTACCCTTCTTATTGTACAACACGGCTGGGCAAGACTCAACCGGTTTACAGATCATCATCCGAAAAGACAATATTCTCCATCAGAAAATTGTGCCGCGGCTCAACCAGTTCACTCATTAGAATTCTGAGCTTCCGCTCGGCTTCCAAGGTATCATCAATTGTGACCTGAATCATGCGTCGGTTAACGGGATTCAGGGTTGTTTCCCAAAGTTGTTCCGGATTCATTTCCCCAAGTCCTTTATAGCGTGAAATCTTAGCTGTTTTCCCTAATTCCTTGAGCTCTTTCTTTAATTCGTGCTCGTTGAAAGCATAGCGTATAATCTTACCCCGTTCCTTCTCAATTTTATACAAAGGAGATTGCGCGATATAGACCCTCCCACTCAAAATCAGCGGCTTCATATATCTGTAGAAAAACGTCAGGAGAAGGCAGCGGATATGCGCTCCGTCAATGTCCGCATCCGTCATAATACAGACACGGGCATAATTCCCCTTCTCTAAATCGAACTCTTTGCCGATCCCCGAGCCAATGGCTGTGATAATGCTCCGTATCTCCTCATTTCCTAAGACCTTATCTATCTTGGCCCGGTAAGTGTTAATGACCTTCCCCCGCAAAGGAAGAATGGCCTGAAAGCGTCGATCTCGCCCCATTTTAGCCGAACCGCCTGCACTATCCCCTTCGACAAGGAAAAGTTCATTACGTGATTTATCTTTCCCGCTGCAGGCCGCAAGTTTGCCGCTAAGAGCCTTAACTTCAGCATCCCGAGCTTTCTTTTTAAGCTCCTTGGCTTTCTTGGCTGCAAGTCTGAGCAGGCAGGTTGTCAACGTCCGATTGATAACGTCTTTGGCTACGGAAGGATTTTGCTCAAAAAATTGACTGATCCCCTCGTTGGTCAGCGATTGTACAATTCCCTCAACTTCCATATTGGAGAGTTTCGTCTTGGTCTGTCCCTCAAATTGAGGATCTTTAACCTTGAGTGATAATACACACGTTAAGCCGTCTTTAAGGTCGTCCCCGATAAGGCTCTCCTCTTTTTTGAAAAGATTATTTTTCCGGCCGTAATTATTAAAGACTTTGGTTAACGCAGTTCGAAAGCCTGACTCATGAGTTCCGCCCTCATCTGTCGGGATATTGTTAACATAAGAGCGCAGCGCTTCATCATCTCCGTCATTGTACTGAATAGCACACTCCAATATTACATCATCTTTTTCCCCTTTAAAGTAGATCGGATTTTTATGTACGGGCGAAACACTTGCTAATTTAATTAAGTGCTCAATAAAACCAATAATCCCATTTTTCGGAGCAAAGGTTTCTGACTTTGTTTCGCCGCGTAGGTCAGTAAGGAGTATGGTTAAGCCGCTATTCAGAAAAGACAGCTCCATTAAGCGACTCCTTAGGGAATCATATCTGAAAACGGTAGTTTCGTTGAAAATGGATGGATCCGGTTTGAAAACCACACTCGTTCCTGTACCTGTAATTTTTTTCTTAATGACTTGCAAATCCGACTTGAGCTGACCCCCGTTTACATACTCAACCCGGTAAAGTTTTCCGCCCCGTTTTATGTCAACTGTTAAATAAACAGACAAGGCGTTGACCACGCTTGCTCCGACGCCATGCAACCCTCCGGAAGTTTTATAGGTATCCCCACCAAACTTACCTCCTGCATGCAACGTTTCGAAAGCTAAGCGCACAGCTGAGATTTTCTTGACAGAATGGATGTCAACCGGAATCCCCCGTCCATTGTCCGCGATCATTATCGAGCCATCAATGTTAATAGTAACTGCGATTTGATCACAAAATCCGGACCCAGCTTCATCGATTGCATTATCGATAATTTCATAGGCAAGGTGGTGAAGCCCTCTGCTCCCGGTGGAACCAATATACATGCCAGGACGTTTGCGGACGGCTTCCAATCCCTCAAGCACCTGGATAGATTCTGCGTTATATCGTGTAGCTGACAAG